>CAYZJP010000071.1:0-25729 GCA_964478755.1 uncultured Klebsiella sp. | reverse complement strand
TGTGCATGCCGTTCTATGACGCTCGGGCCTGAGGGGAGTTTCGCAGAGGTCTCCATTCGAGGAAACAGGCAAAATTCATTATGATAGCAAAACCACCGGGCCGGACGGTTTGTTTGTCTTTGACGCTTTCTATGGGGACGCATTAGATTTGGATTCCATCTCGAAAGAAGGCTATATCATCACGACCAAGACGCGCAAAGGTTACCTTTATGGTCCATTGGCCCATCATTATGTTCCCAACCCGTTGCAGCCCGTGATCTATCACATGTGGAAGACCAACGGCGCGGTGCCACTGTTCAGGGTGGATATTTCCATTGGCCTGCCCAAGGACGGGACGGCGGTGGCGATCGACCTGCGGCGCAAGCGGCGGGTGACGCTGCCGACGGAGGACACGGACCTGCGCGTGACGCTGCGCGAATCCGCGCCGCCCGGCCAGCGCAATTCCCGCACCTCGTTCGATTGGAGTTTTGCGCTGAAAGTGCCCGACGGCGGCGTGGTGGAGACTCGGGATGAGTTCACGTATCTGGCCCCCGAGGAGGGCTACCAGTCTAGGTGGGGTGTGGAATACCACAAGGATCAGGCCGACTGGCAGTCTGACGTTAAACGCGAGTTCTACCTGCGCAACCACGCCGGCCAGCAATATGGCTGGCTGTCCATCAGAATCAGGCCCGACGCCGGCTACCCTGCCGGCTACCTGGTGATTGATGGCTATCTGAACCCGGCCGGGCGGGTGTTGGAATATGATGCGCGACACCCGCTCTACCCGCCGCCGCTCCTCCCTCCCGTGCAGTATCTGGATAGCCGACCGGTGCCGCCGGCCGCGCCCGCCGTTGTGCCCGGCCAACCGCCAGGAGCTTTTCCTCCGCCCGGAGCGCCGAACTTTCCCCAGCCGCCGCCGGGCTTTCAAGCCTTCACCAATCGGGCCAAATCATTTGTGCCGCCCGCGCCGCCGCGCCCGCCGCCGTGAGCGGGCGGTGATTGGGCTTGGCAGGGGGACGCCGTTATTGGCAGGTTCAATTATATGAAGACACCGCGTTGGCTGATGGGGCTGCTGGCCTGCATTGCCGTGCGGGTCACGCCGCCCGCCCCGGCGCAGGACGTGCTCAAGGCCCAGGCCTGGCTGGCTTCCAAGAACGTGGAAATCAATTTCTTCGGGAAAGTAGTGGATCAAAATGACAAACCGTTGAGCGGCGTAGCTGTTCAGGCACATACGCGCGAATGGTATATGAAAAACCTGTTCGAAGAGGCAGGCAAATACACGAACCCTGTGACCGTTACCGGCCAGGATGGATTGTTTAGTTTTATCCGTCTTCGCGGAGACGCGTTCGACATTCGGTCCATGACGAAGGAAGGCTACATCCTAACTACGAAGACGCGCAGGGGCTACCTCTATGGCCCGCTGGCGCATCACTATTTGCCCAATCCACTGTTTCCGGTGGTCTTCCACATGTGGAAGACCAATGGCGCGGTGGCTTTGTTCGAGGTGAGGCTCTCCTTGCGCTTACCCCAAGACGGGACGCCAGTGGCGATTGACCTGCGGCGCAACAAACGGGTGACGCTACCCACCGAGTTCACCGACCTGCGGGTAACGCTCAACCAGCACGCCCCGCCGGGCCAGCGGAACGCCCGCACCCCATTCGACTGGAATTTCGTCCTCGAGGTGCCAGATGGCGGGTTGGTGGAAACGCAGGATGAGTTCACGTATCTGGCCCCGGAGCAAGGCTACCAGCCCAAATGGGCCGTCGAGTATCTGAAAGATCAGCCCAACTGGAAAGTCCGGCGCGAGGTGGACTTTTACCTAAATAATCGCGCTGGGCAACAATACGGGCGGCTTTCAATCACTTTCGAGCCGGAGGCGGGTTACCCCTCTGGCTACTTGGTAATCGGAGGCTACCTGAATCCCGCTGGGCGGGTGTTGGAATACGATTCGCAGCGCAAGCTCTACCCGCCCCCGGCGGGCGCACCGGATGGCGCGATGCTTCAGCCTGCACCGCAATTTCGTCCGTTTGGTGCCCCTGTCCTTGGCAACCCTCAGCCGCCCGGTGCCCCAGCCTTTCCCCTGCCCCCGCCCGGCTTCCAAGCTCTGACCAATCGGGGCAAACCTTTCGCTCCCCCCGTTCCGTCCCGCCCGCAGTAGGTCAGTCCTTGCTCACGCCCGATTCCGGTGGTTCATAGTCGGGCTGGCTTCCCTTCGTGCCAAACGCGGTTCTCTTGTCAGGTCAGGCAATTCCCCCGCCTCCCGGCTCAAACCCGCGCGAGCCGCGTTGACAAGCGGCCCGCAAGCGCGGACAACTCCGCCGCATGACGAAGGTCGCCATTGTCGGTGCGTCCGGTTACTCCGGCGAGGAACTCGTGCGCCTGCTTCTGTCGCATCCGCGCGCGGAGCTGGTCGCCGTCACGTCGCGCCAGCAGGCCGGGCAGACGCTCGCGCAGGTGTTCCCCAAGTTCGCCAGCCATCCGCGCGCACGGGCGCTGCGCTTTGTGGAGCCGAACGCCGCGGTGCTGGCCAGGCAGGCGGAGGTCGTCTTCCTCGCGCTGCCGCACGGCGTGGCGGCGGAGTTCGCGGTGCCGCTGCTGGCTGGCGGGGCGCGGGTCATTGACCTCAGCGCGGATTTCCGGCTCAAGAGCGCGGCGACCTACAGGGAGTTTTACGCGCACGACCACCCCGCGCCGGAGCTGCTCGCCAAGGCCGTCTATGGCCTGCCGGAAGTCCACCGGGCCGCGATCAAGGGCGCGACGCTGGTCGCCTCGCCCGGCTGCTACCCGACCAGCATTCTGCTGCCGACACTTCCGCTGCTCCGCGCCGGCCTCATCAAGCCGCAGGGCATCATCGCCGACGCGTTGAGCGGCGTGAGCGGCGCGGGCCGCAAGGCGGAGCCGGACTACCTCTTCGTGGAGTGCAACGAGAGCGTGCGCCCCTACGGCGTGCCCAAGCACCGGCACTTGTCGGAGATCGAGGAGCAGCTCGCGCTCGCGGCGGGAGCGCCCGTGACCATCCAGTTCACGCCGCACCTGATTCCGGTGAACCGTGGCATCCTCACGACGCTTTACCTCGCGCCCGCCAAACATTTCTCCACCCCCGAGGAAGCCGCCGCGCTCAACGCGCAAATCACCGCGTGCTATCAGGCCGCGTATGCGGACGAGCCGTTCGTGCGCGTGCTGGAGGGCAAGGCGTTGCCGGACACCAAGAACGTCGCCGGCACGAACGCGCTGGAGCTCGCGTGGCGGCTCGACTCGCGCACGGGCCGGCTCATCGTGATGAGCGCCGAGGACAATCTCGTGAAGGGCGCGAGCGGCCAGGCCGTGCAGAGCTTCAACGTGATGTGCGGCCACCCGGAGACGGCGGGGCTGATCTGAAGGGTCAATCGTTTCCGCCAAAAGCAACAGAAACCCTTGATTTTATTGGAGGTTGGTAGCCCGTATGGGAATCGAACCCATCTTTCAGCCTTGAGAGGGCCGTGTCCTAGCCGATAGACGAACAGGCCAACCGACGACTTGAGGATGCTATTCAGGTGTCCGCTGGTGTCAATCACGGACAACAAAAAAGCCGCCCAACCGGGCGGCTTGAGAGAGAAAGCACCGAGCAATTACTTGCGACGACGGAAGACCAAACCAGCGGCACCGAAGAGGCCGAGGGCGATGGTGGCAGGCTCGGGAACTGAGACAGTCGTAATTGCGAACGAGGAGTGCAAGTTCAGATCAGGGGGTGCAATAGCCGTGCCGCCGGCAAGCGGGGTGCCACCGAATACAATCGCGGTAACCGCTGAACTACCTCTCTTCGTGTCCGCAGCGTCCGCAAACGAGGTTCCCCCCGTCCAAGCGCGAAATTGGTAGAAACCAGCACTGCCGCCACCCAGCGCGCCCGTCGTCACGTTTATGGTGCCGGCATTGAGAAAACCCTGCTGGCCGTTCACTATTGTAAAAACGGAACTGGAAAGCGTAAGGCTACCGGAAGAGGCTCCAAAAAGAATATCCACCTTCACAGTGCTGTCAGCCACAGTCCCACCAACCGTGTCAAAAAAGATTTGGCCGAGGGCAGCATTATTGGCGTTGAAGGAAAGCCCATTCACCGAAATATCGGCGAAGGCAGACGACGCGATCGAGGTGATCACCACTCCGAGAGCTATGATTTTTTTCATAAATAGTGCAGTTTTGAGCTGTTACTGATTGACACTGAAAGTCCGAGTCCAGCTTGCCGGCGCATTCTTCTTAACGAAGAACCCTTCACCAACTCCGACGGTAGGCTCCACGCCGCCGCTCCACGAGCCGAACAGGAAGCTGCCACCAGCGTATGACTGCGTAGTGGTGTCGAACTTGAACACTGACTCAGCGTTGCCGATGGGCAGTCCGAGGTCCGTGCTGACCAAGCCGCTTTGCGGCACCTGGGAACCAACTAGCGTGAAGCCGGCTGAAAGTGAGGTTGTAAGCGTTCCCTGTTTCACATTCCCAACGAACGTGTTGGTCAGGGTAGTCGCACCTGGATTCTTGAAGAAGAAGCCCTCGCCGGGCACCAGCGTCATTGAAGGATTATTCCAAGTCCCGAAGAGGAAGGTGGAGCCAGTGTATGACCCAGTAACGCCGTCGAACTTAAAAACCGACGTGCCATTCGGAACAGCGGGAAACAAAACCGAAACCGTATTGGTGGCCCCGTCCAAGGGATTGCTTGCCAAAGTAAAGCCCGGCGGAAATGTCAGGTTCACGAAACCCACCGCGTTGACCGAATACACGGTCTGAGCAAGGGAGGAGGCCGCGCTGGCTGCGATCACCAGACCGGCGGCGAGAAGTGCTTTTGTTTTCATTCTTAGTGCTTTCGCTTTTTCGTGTGCAGGATGTTTATCGCAGACAACCCCTTTCACGTCAACGGTTTTTTCCTCAGGACTTTGCCCTAGTGGACCGCTCGCAACCCACGCGGAAGCGACGCGAATCGGGACAGGACAGAAACAGCTTAAATCAGTTGGTTTGTTGGCAATTTCACTTGTTTTAACGAGTTGTTGCCGGTCTGTGCCAGCGGCGGCCATCCGGTCGGTTCACGCCTGCGGCTGCTGCTGGACGACAATTTTGAGCGAGTCGGGCTGCGGGCGCGCGGCAAGGGCCACGGCGGCGGCGGTTTCGACCAGCGGGAAGGAGTGAGTGATGAGCGGGCGAACATCAAGCCGGCGCGAGAAAACCAACCGGGCCACGGCGGGTTGGAGGGTGAAGTCGGCGGAGTAGCTGCCCAGCAGGTCTTTCTCGTCCGCGCAGATGCTCGAAAGATCCACCGGGGCGACGGCTCCGCGTTTGGTGTGGGCGAAGAGCAGAACCTGTCCCGCACTGCGGATGAGCGAGAGCGCTTGCTGCACTGCCGCATCCGCAGGGACGGCGATAATGGCGGCGTCGAGACCGCACCCGCGCGTGAGGCGATGGATTTGCGCGGGCAGGTCGGAAGCGTCTGCGCGCAAGGCGTGCGCGGCTCCGAAGCGGCGGGCAAGCTCAAGCCGTGTGTCGAGCAAATCGGTCGCAATGACGCGCAGGCCGCGCAGTGCAAGAAGCTTCGTGAACATCAGGCCGATGGGGCCTTGCCCTGCGACGAGCATGAAGTCGCCGGGCAGCACGGCGAGGCGGTTGACGCCCTTCAACACGGTGTTGACAGGTTCGAGCATCGCGCCTTCGACGAAGGAATTCTTCTTCGGGATTTTCACCACGCCCGGCAGGCAGAAGGATAATACGCGCACGTATTGAGCGTAGCCACCGCCCGCCGGCTCAAAGCCCGCAGTGACGCCGGTGCGCTTGTATTGCAGGCACTGCGCAAAGGCACGGTGACGGCAGGCGTGGCAGTCCATGCACGGAATGTGATGGTGCAGCGCCACGCGGTCGCCGACGCGGAAACCGCGCACACGCGCGCCGACTTTCACGATGGTGCCGGAAGTCTCGTGGCCGAAGATGCGCGGCGGCGGGACGGTGCCGTGCTGGATTTTTTTGATGTCCGTGGGGCACACGCCGCACACCGCCACGCGCACGAGCAACTCGTTCGCGCCGATGCGCGGCACGGGCACGGTCTCGACGCGGAGGTCGTTCACGCCGCGATAGACCACGGCCTGCATCTCGTTTGGAATCGTCAGCACGGAGAAGTTGTAGGGGAGAACGCCACTTCAACGCAAAGGCGCAAAGGCTCGCTCGTTTGGGTTGCGGCGCTGCTCAGAGATACCTCTCCGCCCAGTCCGGCGTGCAGGGCTGGCCGGCGATGAAGCTGGTTAACCAACTCTCTGGCTCGGCGCGGAACTCCCAGTCGCGGCCGCGCCAGACGAAACGGAGCACGGCGGCGTGCAACGCCTGGCATGGCAGGATGAGACCCGCGCGTTGTTCGGCGGTGAGCTGGCGCAGCACGAAGTCAAGGTAGAGCCGCTCGTCGCCGCCGTAGAGTTTGTCGCCGACGAGCGGGTGGCCGAGGTGCTGGAGGTGGATGCGGATTTGATGCTTGCGCCCGGTGTGAGGACGGACGCGCAGCACCGTGAAGCCGCCTTCCGGACGCGTGAAGCGTTGCTCGACGACGAACTCGGTCTTCGCCGCCGCGCCGTCGGGGCGGACGCAGTCCTTGATGGCGATGATGGCCTGCTCGTCCTTGCCCAGCGGGGCGTCGCAGATCATTGAGTCGGCGGCGAAATGCCCGTGTGCGATGGCGAGGTATTCCTTTTCGACCCTGCGCTGCGCGAACAGTTTCTTCAGCGCGGCGTCGGCCTCCGGACTTTTCGCCACGAGGATGACGCCGCTGGTCTCGCGGTCGAGGCGGTTGACGAGGTGTGCGGGCGCACCTTCGCCGAGGTGGAGACGCACGCGGCTGATGAGGCTGGAATACACGTCGCCCTTGGTGGGATGGCAGACGAGTCCGGCGGGCTTGTTGATGGCCAGCAGGTCGGCGTCTTCGTGGAGGATGGGGAACAGTTCGGCCACTCGCCGAGTTTTGAACGAGGAGTTTGCGCTGACCAGCAGGGAATTCAAAGGAGGGGCGAGGTCATTTTATGAGGAGGGCAGGAAGACAGGAGAGAAGAACGACGAGCGCATTCATCTCCTGTCCTCCAGCCCTCCTTGCCGCACTTTGAACTTTGAACTCAACCTCGCCATCGTATCATCTGCCGCCGTGAAACGAACCGTGCTCATTCCCGTGCTGCTGCTGGCGGCCTTTGCGCTCACGCGCTGGCCGGGCGTGATGCCGCTGAACTTCAGCGTCGCTTACGGGCTGGTGTTTTGCGCGGGCGCATTTCCGCGCCGGCTGCCGTGGTGGGCCATCCTCGCCACAATGCTGACGACGGATGTCGTGTTGAACGTGTTCTACTACGACACGTTCATCTTCAGCGACTACCAGGCGGTGAACTATCTCGCCTACGCGGGGATTTATTTGCTGGGCCGGCGGTTCTCCGCGCGGGCCTCGGTGACAAAACACATCGCCGGCGGGCTGTTGGGCGCGGTGCTTTTCTACCTCATCACCAACACGGCGTCGTGGCTCAATGACCCGGCCTACGCGAAGAATTTTGCCGACTGGCTGCGCGCGCTGACCACCGGCACGAGCGGCTGGCCGGAGACGTGGACCTTCTTCCGCAACACGCTCCTGAGCGGCGGACTTTTCGCCGGACTCATCAGCGCCGCGCTGCAATCCGTCGAGGCCCCGGAGCCGGAACCGGAGGAGGAGGCCGAACCGGAGGGCGCGACCGAAGCCGCGCCGGAGAAGGCGAAGTAACCGGCGTCGCGCCCGTTCCCGCATGACCATCCGTCCCGCCACCCGCGCCGACTGCCCGGGGATCCTCGCGATTTACAACGACGCGGTGCTGACCACGACGGCGACCTACGATTACGAGCCGCGCACGCTGGCGCAGCGCGAGGAATGGTTCGATCAGCACGCGCGCGACGGCTACGCGGTCTTCGTGGCGGAGGATGCGGGCGGGCGCATCGTCGGCTGGAGCGCGCTGAACCCATATCACGCGCGGGCCGGCTACCGCTTCACGACGGAGAACTCAGTTTACGTCGCGGCGGACGCGCGCGGCCAAGGGCTGGGAAAACTTCTCCTCGCGCCGCTGATTGATGCCGCGCGGGCCAAGGGTCTGCACGCCATCATCGCGGCGATTGACGCGACCAACGAGGCGAGCGTCCGGCTCCACTCGCGCTTTGGCTTCGTGCCGGTGGGGCAGTTCAAGCAGGTGGGCTACAAGTTCGACCGCTGGCTGGACGTGCTCTACATGGAGCGGCTGCTGGACTGAGCCGGCGCGCCGGAGGTTCAGCCGTCCATCGGCCTCACTTCGTCGGGCGTTCCGCCGGATTTTTGCTCCACCGCCACGCGGGAGGTTTCCATTTTGACGTAGTGGAGGATGACCGGGGCCAGGATCATGCCGGGGACGCCCATGAGCCGCTCGCCCACGATCAGGCCGAGCAGCGTCATCCACATTGGGTTCTGGATGCGCTTGCCGACGATCTTGCTGTTGAGGAAATACTCGAGCTTGTGGACGACGACGAGAAAGCCCATCGCGCCGAGGGCGTGCGGTAAATCCACCGTCAACCCGACGCTCACGATGATGGCGTTGCTGATGATGTTGCCCAGGATGGGCAGCAGGCCGCAGAGGAACGTCACGGCGACGAGCAACTGCCAGTAGGGATAGTCGGCGGAAAAAAGGAAAATCCCCGTGAGCACGGTGTTGATGATCGAGATGAGGATCTGCGCGCCCATCACGGTGTGGAAGCTGCGGTAAAACAGCTCGAAGCGCTTGGTGATCTCGTCCGCCGAGAGCGAATAGAGGTTGTTCTTGAGCGCGTGCTTGTCGCGATCAATCACAATGGCCGCGTTGTGGTAGAGACTGATCGCCACCACCATCCCGATGAGCACAAACGCCATCTGCCGCAGCGCGTGCGTGGCCGCCACCCCCGCCAGCCCGAGGCGCTCCATGGACTCGGTCTTGATCAGCGCGACGAAGGTGTCCACGTCGCTGAACGGAAGCGCGATTCCATGCCCGGCGCAAAAATCCACGACCGTCGGAACCAGCTTCGCGGCGATCTTCGGCGCGACGATCAGGGCCTGCGAAAAGAAGAACAACACGCCCAGACAGACGGCCACCACGGTGACGATGAACAACGAGACCGCCATCGCCTTGCTCCGGCCTTTGAAGCTGAACACGTTCAGCGCGAAGATGGAGAACAGCACCGTGATCAGCGGCGTTGCCAGCCCCAGCGAGGCCACCACCACCAGCAGCAACGCCATGAATCCGTAGGAAATGCGAGTCGGTCGGCTCATGCGATTTGCGCGAGCGTAGCAAGTGGAAGCTCCCAAGACACTCTAAATAAGCCCAGCGCACCGGCGGCGCCATTCACACCGTCTGCTGCCCCGCGCCGTCGTGGCCTT
The DNA here is from genome assembly GCA_964478755.1 of uncultured Klebsiella sp. GTDB lineage: Bacteria > Verrucomicrobiota > Verrucomicrobiia > Limisphaerales > SXTU01 > SXTU01. Next base: position 16,368 of record CAYZJP010000071.1, on the reverse strand, counting down.
CGCCGTCGAGGTCAATGAGGATGTCGCGCGGCTCCACTGTTACACATAGTCCGTGGACACATCATCTGCGTCACGGATTTACTCTGCGCCGTGGCAGAGCGTCAATTCATCCTCAAGAACTTCGGCCAACTGATTGTCGAGCGAAGGAAAGCGCTGGGCATCTCGCAGGAGGAACTCGCGCATCGAGCAGGCTTGGACCGGACGTATGTGTCCGGGCTGGAGCGCGGCGTCCGCAACCCGTCGCTCACGGCGATTGTGAAAGTGGCCCGAGGGCTGGGCATCACGACGGACAAGCTCTTGAGGGGGCTGGAAGGCGGGGTCAAGGGAGGGAGGCAACGATGAACAAGCCCAAGCGTGGCAGTTTGCAGGCGAAGGTGCGGGCCGTCTTGGAGGACGGGAACTGGCATTGCCGCAGCCACGAATACAAACGCATCCCCAGCGGACAGCTTGCGGGTGGAGGTGGCATCCAAGGTTTGCAGCGTGGAACTTCGGCCCGGCCCGGCTTGAAAATCGAATCCAAGACGGATTTGTGCGAACGGTGTGGCAGAAAAACCCGCTGGGACAGATGGACCGGCGAATACCAAAGCGCAAACGCACCGTCGAGCCTCCCCAAAACTCTCGCCGAAAAGATTCTCGCCCATCATGGCAACGTGGATTCCATCGAGCAGCGTGAGCGCCCGGTCCACGAACTCGTGATTGACCATCGGTTCCCAATGATCCGCTGGGGCGGCATCGAGCAGAAACTTTCTCCCGACTTGAACGAGGCGGACATTGGGCGGAAATTTCAGTTGCTCAAGTTTGATGGCAGCGGAAACCACAATCTGCTTAAAAGCCGCGCGTGCGAGGTTTGTTACAAGACCGGCCAGCGAGGGACTCCCTTTGGCATCCGGTTCTTTTACGAGGGCGAGGAGAAATGGCCGAAGACCGTGCCGGCCTCGGGCACGCGTGCTGAACAAGGATGCGTCGGCTGCGGTTGGTATGACTTCGCGAAATGGCGCGAGGCGCTGAACCTCAAGCTGACCGCTCCAGCAAGCGCCACTCCGCAGTAGCCACGCACGGGTCGGGCTGCCCGTCCGCCAGCGCCCGCAGCGAAGGGAGCAAAGCCTTGCCGATGACCTCCGCAAGGCGCGGTGGCACGGCGTTGCCGATCTGCCACATCGCCTTCTTCATCGGGCCGCAGAAGATGAAATCATCGGGGAAGGTTTGAAGCCGCGCCATCTCGCGGGCCGAAAGCACCCGGTTCAAGTGTGGATGAACGTGGGTGCCTCCGTGGTTTTCCTTGATGGTCATGCTGGGCAGACCGGGATACTGCCGCTTCCACGCATCGAAGAAGGACTCATAGAGCGAACCGCCGGGTGGAACCTTCGCGAGCCGAGCCTCCATTTCCGCCGAATGTTTCGTCCACTCGTGGTTGATTTCTGGGATGCGCTCGTTGGCCGGCAAACCGTGCAACGCGGTTTCGATTGGACGGTAGCGATCGGGAGTCAGTTGTGGCCGGGGATAGGGGTTGCACCGGCCAAAGCGGTTCGCGATGAAGATGGCGCGGGGGCGTAACTGCGCCACGCCGTAGTCCGCTGATTCCAGCACCGCCACGGACACCGTGGGATAACCCGCCTCGGCGAACGCATCCATGATGGCACGGAAGAACGCGCCCCCCGCCAGCGTCAGAATGCCGGGGACGTTTTCCATCACCACATACCAAGGCTTCACCGTGCGCACGACGCGCATGAACTCGCGGAACAATTGATTGCGCTCGTCCTTTGGATTGCGGAAGCCGGCCACGGAGAAGCCCTGGCAGGGTGGGCCGCCAACGACGAGGTGAATCTCCCCCACGCCCTTCAAAGCCGCCTCCGGGTCGAACTCTTGAATCGGGCCACGATGCAGCCGGCACTGCGGAAAGTTACGGTGGTGTGTGTCGCAGGCGATGGGAACGATTTCCACCGCCGCCCTTGCCGTGTAGCCAGCGCGAGTGAGGCCGCACGTCATGCCGCCGGCCCCGCAAAACAAATCAATGAACTGGAGGCCGTTGGGCCGAGAAACCTTCTCGGCGAACTCGACGAACACTTTGGCCGTGTCGGTGGTGTCGCGCTCCAGCTTCTTGCGGATGCCTTCGTAGCGTCCGAGGCGGGGCTTTTTTTGCCGGACTGGCCGCGCGGCGGGAACGTCCAGCAACAGACTTTGGGCGGTGGTTTCGCTCAACATACTTCACGAGCTATGTGACACATCGGCTTCAACAGGGCAAGGCATTGTTCACACCATCTCCTGCCCGCCGCCGTCGTGGCCTTCGCCGTCGAGGTCAATGAGGATGTCGCGCGGCTCCGCGCCTTTGCTCGGGCCGACGTAGCCGCGTTCCTCCAGCACGTCCATGATGCGCGCGGCGCGGCCGTAGCCGATCTTGAGGCGGCGTTGCAGGAGCGAGACGCTGGCCTTCTGCTCGCTGCGGATGACCTCGACGCATTGCTCGATGAGTTCCTCGTCCTCGCCCTCGCCTTCCTCCGCGTCGAAGGGCGTGGCGGTCGTGCCCGCCGCCTTCTGCAACGCGTTGTGGATTTCCATCTCGTAGCTGGGCTTGCCCTGCTTGGCGATGAAGTCCACGCATTGGCGAATCTCCTCGTCGGTGATGAGCACGCCCTGCGCGCGGATGAGCTTCGCGGAGCCAGGCGGCAGGTAGAGCATGTCGCCCTTGCCGAGCAATTTGTCCGCGCCCATCGCGTCGAGAATCGTGCGCGAGTCCACCTTGCTGGCGACCTGGAAGGCGATGCGTGCCGGGATGTTCGCCTTGATGACGCCGGTGATGACATCCACGGAAGGACGCTGCGTGGCGACAATACAATGGATGCCCGCGGCCCGCGCCATCTGCGTGATGCGCGCGATGCACATCTCCACGTCGGCGGGCGCGACGAGCATGAGGTCCGCCAGCTCGTCAATGATGCAGACGATGTAACTGAGCTTCTCCGGGATGACGATGTCCTCGTCGCGCGGCACGACGATCTGCTCGTCAATCTGCACCGCGAAGCCGTCCGCGCCGGCCTCGACCTTTTCCTTCTTCGCGGCCAGCGGCAGCTCCAGCTCGGGCTGCGGTAGCGGTCTGTCTTTCGGGCGGTCGTTGAACGACTTGATGTTGCGGACGCCGACGCGCGCGAAGATCTGGTAGCGCTTCTCCATCTCGTTCACCACCCAGCGCAGCGCGAGGATGACCTTCTTCGGGTCGGTGACGACGGGGACGACGAGGTGCGGGAGCGAGTTGTATTGCTGCAGCTCGACGACCTTGGGGTCAATCATCACGAAGCGGAGCTGGTCCGGCGAAAACTTGTAGAGCAGCGACGCGACGATGGAGTTGATGCAGACGGACTTGCCGGAGCCGGTGCTGCCCGCGATGAGGATGTGCGGCATGTCCGCGAGGTCGGAGATGACCGGCGTGCCGTAAACGTCCTTGCCCAACGCGAGCGGGATGCGCGCCTTGGTGTGCTTCCACTCGTCGGATTCGAGGAGGTCGCGCATGATGACCTTGGTCTTCACGCGGTTGGGCACCTCGACGCCGACGGAGGACTTGCCGGGCACGGGCGCGAGGATGTTGATGCGCTCGGCCTTGAGCGCGGCGGCGATGTTGTTGTTGAGCGCGGTGATTTTCTCCAGCTTCACGCCCGGCGCGGGATGCAACTCGTAGCGCGTGATGGTCGGGCCTTTGGTGATGTCGCCGAGCGCCACCTCGATGTCGAACTGCGCGAGCGTGTTCTTCATCAACTGCGCGTTGGCCATCAGCTCCTCCTTCGTCTCCGTGGGCTTCACGGTCAGGTCCGCGTGCTGGAGAAAATCCATCGAGGGAAGCTGGTAATTGCCGATGAGCGGCACGCTCGCCACGGTCATCGGCTTCTTCGGCTTCGGCCTGGGGCGGGGGCGCGGAGCCGCACCGCTGTTGTCGGTGATGACGGGCGCGGGCGGTGCGTCGGCGGGCCTGGGAGTTTCTTCGCCCTTCGGCGGCTCGGCGGCGGCGACCGCAAGAGCGTCCGCGACGTGAACGAGCGGTTCGCCGGGCGCGACCGGCTCCGGGGCGGAAACTTTTTCCGGCTCAACATTCTTCTCGGCTTTGGCGGGCTTCTCGGCCTTCTTCGCGAGCGCGTTGTCCTTGCCGAGAATGTCCGCCGTCGTGGCGGCGACAACTTCCTCGGCCTTGATGATGATGGCGTCGTCCGCCGGCAAGGGCGGCTTGGCGGGGCCGCTCGGACTCGATTCCTCGGCGGGCTTCTCCTTGCGTTTGGCCTTGGCGGCAAGGTCGGCGGGCTTGGCCTGCGGGACGCTGAGATCGCGGATGCGCGGCTCCGGCACGGGCTGGAGGTCCGCGCCGAGTTCGGGACCGGTCTTCTCCGGCAGGGCGGAGGACTCGGCGGGCTTCGTGGCTTTGGCGCGGCTGGCCTTCTCCACTTCGTCCTGCAGGCGCCTGGCTTCCTTCTCCAGTTCCTTCGCGCGCTTCTGCAAGGCAAGCTCCTCCGCGCTCACGTCGGTGCTGCTCACGGCCGCGTCATCACCGCGCAGGAACAAACTGCGCGCCCAGTCGAGCAAGGCGAAGTTCGTGAGGTAAATCAGCCCGATGACGTAGAGCGTCACGAAGACCACGGACGCGCCGACCGTGCCCAGGAAGTGCTTGAACAGATACTGGTTGAACCAGTGCCCGACCGCGCCGCCGGCCCACGGCGCATTGATGTTGGCGATGATGCGGCTGAACACGCCCGGGAACAGGTCGAACAAGACAACGAGGCACAGCAGCAGCACCACGCACCACGGCCAGCGCCGCCGCAGGTGTTGGAGCAATTCGACGAACGGGATCAGTCCGATGAGCACCAGCAGTGGCGGCAGCAGATACGCCGCCGCGCCGAAGGCGAAGAAGCCCGCGTTCGCCACGTGCGCGCCGACCCGGCCGATCAGGTTGTGGATTTCGGCATTCGGCTCGGCGGTGTTGAGGGCCACGTCGTTCTTGTCGAACGAGAACTGCGCCAGCAGCAGCAGCACGGCGGAGACGAGCAGCACGAGGCCGAGGACGCCGCCTTCGCCGCGCGCGGGCGGCGTTTCCTTTTCGTTCGCGATGTCCTTACGGGCCACGCACGGAGACTAGGGAAGCGGAATTGAAAAGGGAAAAACAAATCCTTCGCCGCGCACATCCCACGCACTGCCGCAGAAGGACAGCCGCCGGCGCGCGGGTCCGCGACCCAAGCCCTGTGGTGGGGCGAGGCTGCTGACGAGCCGGGTGCGTGGGTAAAAGTTTGTCTGACGACGGCTCGCGAGGACGCTCGCCCCACCAATGGGCAACGTGCTGCGGGTCACCGGCACGCGCGCCGAGTTCAGGGCAAGGCACCCATCACTTGCCTTGCGCCTGCTCGCTCTCCTTCCACCGCCACCACGCCGCGAGCAGGCTGCCGATGACGGAGTGGAACACGCTCGACACCGCGCACGGCACCGGCGCGAGCGTGCCGGGGAAATGTTTCCGCGCCAACACCACGCCCAGGCCGGAGTTCTGCATCCCGACTTCGATGGAGATGGTCCGGCACACGATGCGGTCGTAGCCGAAGAGCTTCGCAAACAGGTAGCCCAAGCCGAAGCCGCCGGCGTGCAGAAGGAAGACCGCCAGCAGCAGCACAACGCCCAGACGGGAAAGAGGTTCGTGAGCCAGTCGAGCGCGCGCAGCATGACGGGCGGTTGTGGTCGCGCGGCGAAGTCGAACCAAGCGCATTCGCGTCTTCCGTCCGGCGCTTGCGGAGGCTAAAACTTCGCCGTGCCGCAAGCCGACTCCGACCAACGCCCGCCGTGGTGGTTCCTGCCGTTCGTGCTGCTGCTCTTCCTCGGCCTGCTCGGCACGCGCTCGCTCAATGAACCGGACGAGGGCCGCTACGCGGAGATCGCGCGCGAAATGGTCGAGACGGGCAACTGGCTCGTGCCGCACATCTGGTATGTGCCGCACTTGGACAAACCACCGTTGACTTACTGGGCCGTCGCTGCGTCGCTCTCGGTCTTCGGTGTGAACGAGTGGGCCGCGCGTCTGCCGCTCGCGCTGGCGGGCCTCAGCGCGGCATGGGCGACGTTCCTGCTTGTGCGTTCCGTCGCGGGCGCGGCGACTGCGCGATGGAGCGTGCTCATCCTCGGCACGTCCGCGCTCCACTGGGTCATGGCGCGGATGCTGACCACGGACATGTTCCTCACGCAGTTCATCGCGTGGGCGATTTACTTCTTCTGGCGAAGCTGGCGGTGTCTGGATGCGTTGGAAGTGGTGAAGTCAGAAGTCAAAAGTCAAAAGCCAGAAGCGGTGGCTGCCACTGAGGACGAACCAGATCCGGCGGCGGATGCGCGCGGGCTTGCGGCGCGCCGGAGTTTCAAGTGGCAACTCGCGGCGTGGGCGGCGATGGCGGGCGGCGCGCTGACGAAGGGGCCGATCGCGCTGGTGATCCCGCTCGTCGCGGTCGGTGCGTTGCTTTGGTGGCGACGCAGTGCTGGGCCGGCAACGAAGGCCGAGGACTACACCGCCGTCCCGTTTGGCGCGCTGCTGTGGTGGCGATCCGGCGCGGCGGATCCGCGTCGGAGCATTCTGCTGCTCGGCTCGCTCGCAGGCGTGACGCTCTTCGCCGCGCTGGCGCTGCCGTGGTTTTGGATGGTCTGGGAGAGCGTGCCGCAGTCGTTTGATTTCATGGTCAAGGGGCAGGTCGTCGGCCACGCACTGCAAGCGGCGGCGAAGAACCGGGCGCAGCCGTTTTGGTTTTTCGTGCCGGTGCTGCTCGGCGGCTTTCTACCCTGGACGGTGCTGCTCGGCTGGCTCTGGCGACGTGCGCACTGGCGTTCGCTCGACGCACGAACACAGGAGGCGTGGCTGCTGTTGAGCGTGTGGGCGGGCGCGACGTTCGTGCTCTTCTCGCTGAACAGCGCGAAGCTGATGCACTACATCCTGCCGATGTTTCCGGCGCTCGCGGCGCTCGTGGCGCTGCGGTGGCCGACGTTGGGAGCGCCGGGCTCCGACCTAGCGTGTTCCTCGACCACCCCTCAACACACCGAGCCGGAAACCGGCGCTCCGCGCTGGGAGTGGCGCGTTCTTTCCGCCGGCGCGTTGCTGCCGCTGATCGCATTCCCGACGGCCTGCTGGTTTGCGTTCAAGGTCCGCGATCAGCTCTGGGTGAAGATCACGCCGCTCGCCGCCGCGATGTTGCTGGCAGTCGTTGCTTGGGAGAGCCGCAAGTGGTCGGCGGCGCTCTGTGCGCGTTGGGCATGCGGGTTGGCAGGGCTTTCACTTTTCCTCGTGGCCGCGCTGACACCGCTTGTCGAAACGGAATTGCGCAGCAACCAGACGCTCAAGCCGCTGGGCGTGGCGTTGAAGCGCGAGTTCCACGAGGGCGATCTGGTCATCGTGCGCGGCCGCATCCCGCAGGGGCTGCCCTTTTACGCGCACCCGGTCATCAGCGCGAAGCAGCGGCCCCTCATGTCGGGTTTGCCTGAGCACAGGATGCCGTTTGAATTTCCTGGCAACCGTGAGCGCTTCGGCGACCGCCTGCTGAAGGATGATCGCATCTACGGCAACTTGCTGGCTGGCCAACGGCGCGTGCTCGTCGTGGGGATCAAGGGATCTTTCGTCAGCGCCCGCGCACTCGCCCGCAGCAGGCCGTTGCGCCTGCTCGCTGAGGTCGGCGATTGGGAATTGTTCTCGAACCAGTGACGGCGCGGGTCCGCCTCAGAAATAGCGGACGAACGACTTCCTCTTGAGCCGCTCGACGTATTTCCGCTGTAGCCGGGAGCGCTCCTGGTTGAGCAGCGTCTTTTCGATTTCGTCGCGGACCTCGGTCAACGGGCGAAGTTGCGCGGCCTTCACCTCTTCGACTTGCAGGAGGAAGCACGCGTCCGGCGCGTCGATGACCGCCGAACGCTGGCCCGGCTTGAGCGTGGCGGTGGCGTCGGCAAATTCCTTGCGGAGCACGGACTTGTTCACCCAGCCCAGATCGCCGCCCTCACGCTTTTGCGAACCGTCGGAATAGACCTTCGCCATCTCGGCGAATTCCGTGCCCGCAGCGAGCTTGGCCTCGATCTCGCGGGCCAGCCGGCGCAACGCCTCCGGGTCGCCGCCGTCGCGCTTGCGCAGCTCGATCATGCGCAGGTGGACTTGGTCGGGCAGCTTGAACTCGTCCGGATGCTCTTTGTAGTAGGTTTCGATTTTGTAGGGCGAGATGATGACGGCCGAGGAGACGTTCTTCAGGTTCATCTGCTCGACGATGAACTGCTCACGGATGTCCGTGCGGAACTGGTCGTAGGTCATGTTCTGCGCCTCAAGCGTCTTGATGAGCTTCACGCGGTCGCCATAGCGCTCACGGATGCGCTCCTGCACGAAGTCTTCGATGATGCTCTCGGGGAAGCTGTAGCCGGCGGCCTTGAAATCATCCAGCGTGAGCTGGCGCTCGACGAGCTGGCTGAGGCCGTCCTTGTAAATCTCCATCGCCTTTTCATTGTAGGCTTGGCGGGTGAGATTCCGGTCACGTTCCAATGCGATGACGGCCGGCTCGATGAACTGCCGCGCCTCCTTCTCGGTGATGACGGTCTCGTTGACAATGGCGACGATGCCGTTGACGAGTTCGGGTGCGGCCCAAGCCAGCGGAACCCAGCCCGCCAGCAGCAGGACGACGATGACCAGACGCTTCATGTCCATTGCGCGGGAGAATAAGGGGCGAGCGCGGCAGGTCAAGAACCACGCGGGCACAAAATCGGAGTTGCCGACAGCCGGACAGTTTGGTAGCAAGTTTGCCGCCAGCATGAGTGCGGGTGTGGTTCAATGGTAGAATGTGGGCTTCCCAAGCCTGAGACGAGGGTTCGATTCCCTTCACCCGCTCCACTTCACGGCTTGCGACCACCTGCGCCAGAACGCGACTAACCGCGTCTTTTTCAAGGGGTTGTGTCAGTTCCACCGGCTTCGCTGTCGCGACAGCTTGCGACTCGTTGCGAAGCTCTGCGCCTAAAATCTGTGCGCGTATTTGTGTATGGCCCGCGTCGAGGCGCGGCAGGTTCTTCAAAACATTGCCGCCCGCCAGTTGCCGCTCATCTGTGTAATTGTTCATCGTCATACGGTAATCGCTGTGGCGCATGAGTCGCATGATCTGTCGGGGTGGAACATTGTTGCGCTGAAGCCAAGTCCCAAACGTGTGGCGCAGTGCGTGAAAATTAACGACGCGCCCTTCACTGTCACGCAGGGGGATTCCGTTCCGCTCGCAATCCTTCTGCACCTTCCTTGCGCGGGGAATCCCCTTCGGAAACACTTTCGCCGACTTGTCCCGAGTCGCGCTCCGGTGCTGTTTCAACGCCTCCACAATTTCCGGCACCAAGTCAACGAACTGTTCGCGCTTGTTCTTGGCCGTCTCCACGCGCACCCGCACGCGCGGCGATTCCCCGTCCAACTCCAAGTCCGCCCAAGTTAATTGCTTCATTTCTTCCCAACGCAGCCCCGACCGCGCCGCCGTGAAGTAAATAATCCCGCGTGGGCCGCTGCCCGTAACGAGCTTCAGCAATTTGTCATCGGACAAAGCGAGCGGTTTCCGCCGCACGTCCAAACGCGCATCCACTTTGTCCACGTGGCGCAAGGGATTGACCTTGATGCGTCCGGCTCGCTCCATCCAGTTCAGCAAACACACCATGCCTTCGAGATAGTGGTCAGCGTGCGTGCCCCGGTCGCATTGGTTTGCTGCGAGCGCCAGCGCATGAAACTGTCCGGCGTGACCGACGCGGGCAGGTGCCAACCGCACCCTTCCAACAGTCGGCCAATCCTGCCGCCGAGCAACCGAGCGTCACGCCCGCCGCGCCCGGCCTTGCCCCGGCGCTCCATGTCGGCGAGGAATTCCCTGAGATGAACACGCAACGGCATTTTCGCCGCCTCGCGGATAGGCTTGGCTTCAATCACTTCGTCATGCTCGTTCTGAATCTCCTTCAACAGGACGGCAGCTACTTTTTCGGCGCTTTGCTTTTCCGTCCGGCGCAGCGACACCCACTTGTCCACCGGCATCCAGTCGAACTTGTAACGCAGATAATAGCTCGTGGTTTCCACTACTTTTCCGGCAACTCGCCGCCGCCGTTTTTCAACACTCTTGATCATAATGTGCCTCCATTCATCAATTGTTGAACTTCACTCATCCGAAAGCGCACGCAGCCCCGCACGTAAATTTTCACCAGTTGCCTTGCCGACACCATGCGCTCAATGGTTCGTTCGCAAACACCAAGCTGTGCGGCGACCTCCCGCTTGTTCAGTAGGAACTTCTCACCCTGTTTTAACTCGCTCGTGCCCGTCGTCTTCATTCACTTCTTCCTCGGTTTCCTGCCACAGCCTCCGCTTCGGTTTTTCTTCGAGGCCTTGGCACCTGATGCTTTCACGCTGGTCTGATCCGCAGGTTCTGGCACCACAGTGGCCGGCGTTGAGAATGCAGAAACTGTGGTTCCGTTAAGTATCGCCTCTCGGCGGTGTTCATCTTCCTCCAGCTGGTCATCGGCCTCGGCGGCGAGGTGCGCTTCGACGTCAGGCACCGTTTTCGCATAGGCCCGCCACACGGCGTTATGGTCAACGTCAAATCCATGCCCCTGTAACCACTCGGCAATTTCTCGGAAGGTGAAATTTTTGTCCCGCAAGGTGTGGATGACTTGCGCGTAGTCGTCGAGCACGCGGCGCGGCTCTTCTTCCTGCGCGAAGCGCAGCAGCACTTCGGGCGGCGCAATCTGATTTCCCAAGTCGTTGATTTCCATATGGAGGAACGATATAGAACAATAACGAACAAGTCAATACGGAATCAAAAACTGTCGCGACCAGCCCGCGCAGACTCACCTTCGAAACTCCTGCGGACGCTCTCCGGCTCATCAGCTTGGCTCGTCGCGGCGGAAGATTGCGACCGTCACTCCCAAGGCCTCGCGACCGTCACCTTGGCGAGACGTTCCACTTGCCGCGCTCCGTTGCTCTCCGCACTTCAAGCCGGAACGACTCGCCCTCCGAACTGTCGAGCGCAACCATTGCGCCGGCAGCCTTCTCCGCGACCGCTGGCGGAATCGCTCCGGCGGCTGACGACGCATTCGTCGCGGATGCCTGGCGGACGCCGATCGCCTCTCGGTTCAAGTTCAATTAACGGCAGCCCGAAAGACCTCTTGGCGAACGCACGCCACGATATTAGGCTCCGCAAAAATTCCAATTCTTGGGCAACCTGAGAGGCTTATGAATCCGCAGAACACTTCCGCCAATTTTCTCACCGGCTTGGTCTTTGGCTTCGACGTGGGCACCGCGTCCATCGGCTACGCGGTGCGGCGTGGCAGCCAGTTCCTCGATGTGGGCGTCCTTATCTGCCCGGAGGACACCAATGACCTGAGCGGGCGCCGCAGCCTTCGTCGCCAGCGCCGCACCCTCCGCAGCCGCAAATACCGCCGCCAGTGGTTCGCGAAGGAATTGGAGAAGCTCGGCTTGCCCCGCCCTACGCTTTCAACTGACGACCCGATTGCCTTGCGCCTGCGCGCTCTGAACGGCGAACCGCTCCACGCCGAGCAACTCCACGCCGCCCTGACGCATCTCTTCAAACGGCGCGGCTACTCGAAAGTCCCGTGGGCTAACACAGAAGCGCCAGCGAAAGAAGGCGCGGCTGATAAGGAGGAAGGCGTCATCAAAGAGGCCGTCGCGGAAATCACCCGGAAGCTCGGCGGGAAACATCCTTGCCAATATCTCGCCGCGCGGCAGGCGGAAGTAGGGAGCAGCCCAACCGAGCATTGGGCGCGCAAAATCTACTGGCCGCGCGAAGTGTTACGCGATGAGTTTCTCGCCATCCTCAAAGCACAAGCAAAGCACTTCCCCAAGCTCGCGAGAGAGGTGAACGGCCACGCCGTCGCGGATTGGCTTCTTTACGGCGACAGCCGCGAAGTCGCTGGCTTCCATGTCTTCTTCAAAACTACGGAAGCGCGCGACCCCGGCGTGCTTGGTCTGCGCTGGCCGCGTTTCGATAATCGCGGGCCGGCACTGGATTCCTTCCAGCCCGTGGACGAACAAGGCCGTCCCCTGCACGTCGTCCGCAAGAACAAAGAGGCGTTCACGCAAGCTCAGTGGGAACTGGCCTTGATGAACTTCCGCGTCCTCGACGCGTCCACCCGGCAAAAGATTGACCCGCGCATCCATTCCCCCGTGTTCATCGAGAATCTACGGAATGAGTGGAGCAAGAAGGGCAAAGTTACCGTCGCTCGTCTGCAAAAACTTGCCGACCCGTTCAAGGACAAGTTCCTGCTGATTGAAGGACAGAAGCCACTCACACCGGAATCCGGCGGCGGGCGAGCGCGTTACTCGTCGCCAACGCTCGCCATGCTTCGCAAGGACATCGGTGCGGGCCGCCGCGTGGACCCACCGCAACCAATCTTGCGACGCAAAGACGAGAGCGCCGAGCAGGCGCTGAACCGCTATCTCGCGGACATCAAACACCCGCTCGTGCGACATCGGTTAGTGCTGATCCGCCGGTTGCTGGCGCAACTGGCTTCCCGCTTCGGCAATCCCGATATGCTCGTGTTGGAAGCGGTGCGCAGTCTGGCGCTTGGACAAAAAGCCAAGAACGAACTCAACAAGCGCAACGAAACCTTCCGCAAAGAACGCGAACTGGCGCGCGAACAACTCTCTTCAGTCGGCGAATCCGCCTCGCGGAAGGGAATCCAGCGCTACCGACTCTGGCAGGAAGCCAAAGGACGCTGCCCCTTCTGCTTGCAGGCCATTGAGCGCACCGCCCTTGGGCATGGTGCGGACATTGAGCATCTCGTGCCGCGCTCGACGGTGGATTGCAACGAGGCTTACAACCTCACCGTCGCGCACATCCAATGCAATCGCGAGCGCAAGGGCGACCAGACTCCTTACGCGGCGTTCAGTGGCACATCGCTTTGGAGCGACATCCAACGCAACGCGGAGCAATGTTTCACCGGGCGCAAGCTGGAAATCTTCCTCAGCCCGAATGCTGAGGAGTTAGTGGAACAGAAAGCCGACTTGCAGCACACGGCCTACATCGCGCGCGTTATCCGCCACGTCGCGCTAACTCAGCTTGGCTGGCTGGGCGAGGACGGACGCGACCCGACACCCGAACGACAGAACGCCGCTTTGCGTTTCCAAGTTACCAACGGCCAACTCACAAGCCGCCTGCGCAAGGCTTGGGGTTTGAATCAAATCCTTCACCCGCTGCCGCCCGGTAAGCGCTGGGATGAATTGAGCGAGCCGGAACAAAAGCAGTTCACCGAGAAAAACCGAGGCGACCTGCGGCACCACGCGCTCGACGCGATGGTTATTGCCTGCACGCTCCCTTGGCTCGCGCACCGCACTCACGGCACTAAGGACGCGCAGGGCAATCACGGCTGGTGGACGCAGGACGAGAAGCAGCGCAGCAAGGCGGCCAACCCGCTCTTTCCGCGCGAAGGTGAAATGCACAATGTCTGTAAGGAACGGATTGAACAGGTCGTCGTGCGGCACCACGTCTCGCGCAGCAATCACCAGCAGGCTTACGCAACCACGCTCTACGCCAAGAAGGCCAAGGACACCTACGTCGCCCGTGAAGTATTCACGACTCTTACTCCGAAGAACTTGGGCAGCATCTGGCCGAAGGAGTTTGCCGCCTACTGTGAAGCCGCGTGGTCGCGCTACGTGGAGGAAGCGGCGGACGTGGACGCCGAATTGAAGAAGACCAAAGGCTGCGTGCCGGAATCCTTCACGCGCAAGCTTTGCTTCTCGCATTTCCAACGGTGGCGGGCGGATGGCGCACCTGGCTTTCTTTGGCCGGAACACGTGAAGATTCCGATTCGCAGCGTCCGCCTCATTTCGGTGAAGGATGACAAGGCGGTGGTTCCGTTCAGCCCCGGCACGCACGCCTACGTGAAGCGCACAGGCTTCAAGGAGGTGCGAATTCACCTCGCGGAGGACGGGAAATCTTACGTGCCGGTGTTCGTGCCGTATTGGAAGGGGGACAAGCCGCTGTGCGAGCGGCCAATTCAACCTGGAACCAAACCGGCCGCTGTCATTCGGAGAGGGATGGTTGTGGAAACAAGCAAGCCTTTTTCAACCGGCCAGCCAGCAGGGAAGTATCGCGTCCTTGTGACTGGACAAAACCAGTTGCGTCTCTTGCCACATCACGTCGCCAACAAGGAGGAAGCCATCGTATCATTCGGGCTTGGGAAGAAAGGGCTTCAACCTTACTGGTCTGACTTTATCCGCGCACTCGGTTATGAGCTACCACATCCTCCATCTGCTCAGTCACCATCTCCGGGTGCGGCTGAAGCTTGACCAGCTTCACATCACGGACATGGAGAAAGGCACGGAACGAACCGTGCCGCTAGCAGACGTGGCCGTCATCGTCGCCGCCGCGCCGGACTTGTCGCTCACAGCGGGCGCGCTGCGGCGGATGGCGGAATTGAACGTGCTGTTCATCGTATGCAACGAGAAGTTCGAGCCGTGCGCGCTCACTCTGCCCTACTACCGCGCCACCAACACGGAGCTGCTCCGCCGGCAGCTCGAATGGACGCCGGAATGGAAGTCTAAGATGTGGCGGCAAATCATCACCGCGAAGGTGCGAAACCAAGCCGCCGCGCTTGCGCACTTGAAACGGGCGCACGTCGTCTTGAACGAGATTGCCCACCGCTGCGAACGGGCTTCTCCTTCGCTTCCAACAGAGGATGAGGAGATTTCTGCCAAACCCTCACTGGCGAGTATCACAGCGGCGAAACGCATCGGCTTGCATTCGGATTCTCCGGACGCGTGCGAATCCCGCGCCGCACGCCATTATTGGAAACACTTGTTCCCACGTCTGAGCGAGTCACAACAGACGGACGAAAGACGGCGTGTCCCCGGCACGCGCAAGGGCGTCAATGGAATGCTGGACTACGGCTACGCCATCTTGCGGACGGCGGTGTTGCGCTCACTGGCCGCGCACGGATTCATCGCCGCCATCGGAATCGCCCACGCGCCCAAAGCCGGGAGCTTCGCGCTGGCGGATGATTTGATGGAGCCGCTGCGGCCTTGGGTGGATCGCGAGTTGCGTCTGTTCCTTCAAGGTGGCCCACGCCCGATGGAGGAATGGATTCGCCAGGTCGTCAAAGTGCTGACTGTCGAAACGCCGATGGGCCGAGCGAAAGTGCGCTTGCTCAACGCCATTGACCTTTACGTGCGGAGTTTCGCGGACGCGGCGTTGGCGCGGACGGGCCTGCCCTTGAAGACACCAATGTTGAGTTGACTCGAAGCGCCAATGAAACGCGCCCGCGACCCCGTCACGAGCAAATATCGCATGGCCTGGGTGCTTGTCTTCTTCGACCTTCCGGTAGGCTCGCCGGAGGAACGGCGTGACGCGGCGAACTTCCGCAAGGACTTGGTAAAGGACGGCTACATCATGGTTCAGTTCAGCGTGTATGCCCGTCCGTGCGGTTCTGCCGACCGCGTTGAAACCCAGGTGCGCCGGCTGCGGCCCAAGATTCCCACGAAAGGCGAAGTGCGCGGACTCATCATCTCCGACGCGCAATGGGGCCGGATGCTCGTGGTGCAAAGCCAGCGACGGGTGGACTCCGAGAAGCAACCGGAACAGTTGATGTTCCTCTGACCCAATTTTCCTACCGCGAGCCGAGTCCCGCGTGTTCCGTCCGTAAAGCACCAACGAAACAAATCACGCACCACACGGACGGAACACGCGGGACTCGGCTCGCAAGATAAAAAAAGACCGGTGCCGATTTTCATCAGCACCGGCCAAGACCTCGCATCCTGCGGGTGACAATGCAGTGCCGCAGGTTGGTCAGCATATTTGAGATGGTGCCCCCCGTCCAAAGGTCGCAGCCAAACTCTAAAGAAAGAACTAATCGGTCCACATTCCGCCGTCAATGCAGTTTGGCGACCCTTGGACGGGGGGCAATCCCAAACAACGGCGAGAAGGTTCGTAGTTACCAGACCAGTTTGGCGACCCTTGGGCGGGGGGCAATCCCAAACTCGTAACAGCGCACGCACCGCACTAAGATTAGTTTGGCGACCCTTGGACGGGGGGCAATCCCAAACAATCGGCAGGCGGCGGTTGTAGGCGAGCATAGTTTGGCGACCCTTGGACGGGGGGCAATCCCAAACATATCATGTGCGCGTATCGGCACTGGCAGGAGTTTGGCGACCCTTGGACGGGGGGCAATCCCAAACCATGGCGTGGCTCAGGTGGGGATTGAACTGAGTTTGGCGACCCTTGGACGGGGGGCAATCCCAAACTAAAGGAGGAACCAGCACCAAGCAGTCCGGAGTTTGGCGACCCTTGGACGGGGGGCAATCCCAAACCAGAGGCAAGAATGAATATGGTCCTGTAGGAGTTTGGCGACCCTTGGACGGGGGGCAATCCCAAACTGGAC
>CAYZJP010000070.1:0-26723 GCA_964478755.1 uncultured Klebsiella sp. | reverse complement strand
AACGCGGCCTGCTCGACACCACGCTCGTGGCGATGTTCGGCGAATTTGGCCGCACGCCGAAGATCAACGCCAACGCCGGGCGCGACCATTGGGGAAAAGTCTTCTCCGTGATGCTCACGGGTGGCGGCTTGAAGCGCGGGGTCGTCCTGGGTTCGAGCACGAAGACGGTTGTCACGGGACGGGAGCGATGGCCTGCGCAGTTGGGTCGCGACTCTTCACCCGGATCGTGGGAGTGGGAGTCGCGGGAGGGAGGGTTATTCCCGCGTCCAAGCCGGCAAGGAAGAATTATTTGGCCACGGATGAAACACGGATTGAACACGGATCAATCTTGGGCGTTGTCTCACACTGATCGCTTCCGTATGGCTCGCACCCATGAATGACCGTTGCCACTTCGCCCATCCAACCCACCAGCGGCTTCTGTCCGTGTTCAATCCGTGCCCCTCCGTGGCTAAAATGCCGGGTTCCGCAAATTCCCTGCTCGTTCAACGGGCTGGCTTACGCCTGGACGTAACGGACGCGGAGGTCGCCGAGGTGGCCGCCTTTTTGCGCGGGGTCGAAAGTGACCCGGGGCTCGAGGAGGGCGGCGCGGCCGATGATGTAGTTGGCGGCTTCGTCGTCGGCGAGCTGGTGGAAGGGGTAGAAGGGCAGGCGCGTGACGCGGACGTCGCGCAGGGTGCGGGCCTGCTCGTCGCGGTGGAGTTCCTTCATCAGCCGGTGGCCGCCCTGGATGACGTGGCGGAATTGCTGTTCCTCGTGGTTGAGGCCGAGGTCGTAGAAGATCGCGGCGATCTGGCGCAGGCGGATGAAGTATTCGCACCGGCTCTCGGACCATTCCAGCCCGGCCTGCTTGTCCTTGAAGGCGAAGGTCTGGACGAGATGGAAGATGGCGTCCTCGGTCGGAGGCGGCGCGGCGGCATCGAGATACAGGTGCTTGGTCTGCTTGAGGCGGGCGTCAATGAGGTCGAGCCGGCCCTCGCGGTTGAAGCGGTGGGTGATCTTCACCAGGTCGTAGGGGCCGATGGCGGCGCGGTGGTTGGTGGTGAGGAAAAGGTGGTCGAAGACAACTTTCACTTCAACGGGCGCGTCTTGCGTGCTGGTGAGGCGGCCAATGTAGCTGCGTTCGGCCATGTTGAAGACGGGCACGGGCGTCTGCTTGAGCTGCTCCCACTGCGCGGTGTCCACGTGGCCGAGGCGCAGGGCGAGTTTGCGGACGCGCTGGGCGAGCTGGTAGTGGGGGCCGTGGCGGAGGGGCTGCGTCTGGCGTTCGAGTTCCTTGACTTCGTCGAGGCTGATCGGCTCCTGCGCGGCGAGGCGGCGCTCGAAGTCGGCGATGTTTCCGGCGAGAAACTCCGGTGCCTCTGGCGCTTGAAGGATTGCCAACATTCAGTGCTGCATATCGGAGGCACGAGGCGCGTGGATATTCCCGACGCGCGCGGGAAATATCCGCGTGGGAATAGGACGCAGTCTCCGACCTCCAACGTGCGTGGAAGCTTCGGATTCAAACGCGCCCGGCCCGTCGCCCGGCCAGCGCCGCCAGTTTCTCAAGCGATCGCTCGCGGTCGTGGGCTGCTCGGCAGCGGCGGGGACGTTGGGCATGGTGGCGTTGCGCCGCCGAAAGGATGCCGAGGGCGTGCTGCTCGCGCCCGTGACGACGCTGGAGGCGGTGCCGGCGGACGGGAGGCCGCGGGAGTTTTTTGTTTACGGTCACAAGCTGGAGGTTTGGAACGGGTTGTTCGGCAAGCCGGTGGGGACGGTCTTTCTGCGGCGCACGGCGGACGGGACGATTCAGGCGTTCAACGGAGCCTGCCCGCACGCGGGATGTCGCGTGCGGTATGAGGTGCGGCGCGGGGGTTATCTTTGTCCGTGCCACAAGAGCAAGTTCACCGTGGAGGGGAAGCTGGCTGATCCGAAGAGCGAGGCGTTGCGCGGGCTGGATGCGTTGCGCGTCGAGTTGAGAAATGAGCAGGAGGTCTGGGTCCACTTCCGGGATTATTATCCCGGCCACGCGGAGCAATACCCGGTGCTCTGAAGCGCCGTCACTGCGGCAGCATCATCACGGTGAAGAAGGAACCCAGCGCGTTCGTGGCCTGCGCCAGAGCGGTTTGCAGCCCCGAAGTGGAGAGGAACTGAACACTGCCATCGGTCAACGCGAGCCCGCCTTGGCCGCCGTGATGCGCGATGCCGTCTTTCGCCACTGCCAAGGCCGCCGCATCGCCGCTCACCCAGCCGGCGGGGAAAGGCGTCGCGGGATTGGGCGGGTTGTTGCCGATCTCGTATCCCGGTCGGTTGAGTGCCGCCGGAGCAAGGCCGTTGGGACCGACGGTGGCGGGCGGGCCGGAGCCGTAGGCGGTCGTGCTGAGGTTGTTCGGGTTGGGGCCAATGTTCCCGTCCGCCGAGACGGGCAACAGCGGGTTGGTTTCATCCGCGTCGCCGCCGACCGCGTAGCTCACGGGACTGGTGGCGAAGCCGCGCGAGTGCGGGCCGTTGGCGACCGCAGGCGCGCTCAGGGTGCCACGGCCGAAGAGGCCCAGGCTCCCAGCGGCGGCCGAGGTGCTGAAGTCCGAGCACATCCCGTTGAGGCGTGCGCGGTCGCCGGGACACATGAGAATTTTTGCGCTGCCCAGCTCGTTGGACAGGGAACCAAAGGTGTCAATGGGCGCGTGCCCGGCGCGCTGCGCGCGACCGTTGGCATTGATCGGGCAGGCACCACCCAACGTGTTGGCGGAGTCAGTGCCAGCCGCCCCGTTCCCCGTCAGCCAGGTGTTGGCCACCTTGTAAGGATAGCGTCCTTCGTTGTCGGTGACGGAGACTTTGAACGCGAGTGTGATCTGCTTGAGATTGTTCACGCACTTGGTGGCGGCGGCCTTGGCCTTCGCCTTGGCGAGGGCGGGCAGGAGCATTCCCGCCAGGATCGCGATGATCGCGATGACGACAAGCAATTCAATGAGGGTGAATCCAGTTCTGGCGGACCGGGAGCGGCGGGCTTTCATGTGCGGACGTGTGAGTCGCGAATCATGGTGGATATTCCCTGACGCACCGGCGCCTCGAAGCTTGTGGAATAAGCCGCCTTGCCCGACCCTCTAACTCTCGTGGACGAACCTGACTTCGACCAATTGGTGAGCGACTATTATCAGCCGCTCTACCGGTTTGCGCTCAGTCTGGTGGAGCGCGAGGCCGAGGCGTGCGACCTCACGCAGCAGACGTTTTTCCTGTGGGCGTCGAAGGGCCAGCAGTTGCGCGATCGCTCGAAGGTCAAGGCCTGGCTCTTCACCACACTGCACCGGGAGTTCCTCGGCTCACGCCGGCGGACCACGCGCTTCCCGCACCACGAAATCGAATCGGTTGAGCGCGAATTGCCGCCGGTCACGCCGGCCACCGTCAACGAGCTGGACGCCGACGCCGTGCTGCAGGCACTCACAAACGTGGACGAAGTCTATCGCGCGCCGCTGATGCTCTTTTATCTCGAAGACCACTCGTATCTGGAGATCGCCGCTGTCCTTGACGTGCCGGTGGGCACCGTCATGTCGCGCCTGGCGCGCGGCAAGGCGCAGTTGCGCGGCCTCCTCGCGGACCAGACCACGGCAGAAGAACGCAAAATCGTTCCGCTGGAGCTCCGCCAAGCCATTTGACCCATGAACAACGACGAAGCCAAATTCATCCTTCGAGCCTACCGCCCTGGCGGACAGGACGCCGCCGATCCGCAGTTTGCCGAGGCGCTTGCGCAATCACGCCGCGACCCCGAGCTGTCCCGCTGGCTCGCCGAGCAGACCGCGCTCGACGCCGCGCTCGGCGCGAAGCTCCAGTCCATCCGTGTGCCGGCGGACTTGAAGGCCAGCATCCTCGCTGGACGGAAAATCGTCCGGCCTGAGCCGTGGTGGAGGCGATCCATTCATCCGTGGGCCGCCGCCGCGGCGCTCGCGGTGACGTTTGGAACCATTGGTTTTCTCGCCCTCCACGAGCCGCCCGAGCCGAAGGCCGATTTCGCACTCTTCACGCGGGAGATCGCCGATTATCTCGGCAAGGGCTACGGCGTCCTTCCCCGGCACGCGCACTTGGCGAGCACGGACATGAGTTATTTCGGCAGCACGAGCTACCGAATGAATTACCGCAGCCCCGAACTGGATGACATCCGCCGCTGGCTGGCCGAGAACGGCGGCCACAGCGACTTCACCAGCCCCGGCGGCTTGAAACGGCCGCTCAACCTCGGCTGCGGCGTGATGGACTGGCGGGGCAAACGCATCACGCTCATCGCCTTTCAAACCGGGCGCAGCCTCCCGCAGGACAAAGTCCACCTCGTCATCATCAACACCGCCGACCTGCCCGACCCGCCGGCGCACGGCCAGCCGCGCTTCGACGAGCGCGAAGACTGGACCACCGTTGCGTGGAGCGATGGTGCGCTGACTTATTTTCTCATGGCACCCGGTGACCGCCGGACGGTGGGGAAATACTTGTAAGCGTCCTGCCTTCTTGAACACTCGCGAGTTTTAGCGGGCGAAAAACGCTCTGCCCGCTACCCTGTGTGCCGCGATGGGCAACCAGTTTTACGAGACGGGCGAGCGGCGGGCGGAGCGGGTCAGCGACATCTTCGCCGCCATCGCGCCGCGCTACGACCTCATCAACGACCTGCAAAGCTTCGGTCTGCATCGCTGGTGGAAGCGGCGGTTGATCCAGCTCGCGGCGGTGCGGCCCGGCGACGCGGCGCTGGATTTGTGCTGTGGCACGGGGGACGTGACTTTTGCCCTCGCGGCTGCGGGCGCGCGCGCAACGGGGATGGACTTCAGCGCACCGATGCTGGCGGTGGCGGAAGAGCGGAGGTTCAAGGTTCAAGGTTCAAGGTTCAAGATTGGGGAGACGGGAGCTCCGGTGTTTCTGCAAGGCGATGCGCTGCGAACTCCATTCCCGGACGCGCAGTTCGACATCGTGACAGTCAGCTATGGCTTGCGGAATCTCGCGAGCGTGGACGCCGGCCTGCGCGAGATGTGGCGTGTGCTCAAGCCGGGCGGACGGCTGCTGGTGCTGGACTTCGGCAAGCCGGACAATGTTGCGTGGCGTGGGGCTTACCTCGCTTATTTGCGTTTCGCCGTGCCGGTGTTCGGCCGGATCTTCTGCCAGAATGCGGAAGCTTACGCCTACATCCTCGAATCCCTCCAACACTACCCCGCGCAACGCGGCGTGGATGAGCAGCTCCGCGCGCTCGGCGCGGCAGACGCGCGCATCGTGAACTTCCTCGGCGGCGTGATGAGCATCAACGTGGCGGCGAAGACGCGCGCTTGAACCGCCCGCGCCGGCTATAAACCCGGTGCGGACTTGTAGCTTCCACGCCATTGCCAAGCCGCCCGCCGCTGCTACGCTCGCACCATGTTTTTTGCATTGCTGATTTTTCTCGCCGTGGTGGTCGGCATCGTTCTCATCGCCGGCCTGTGGGGCGTGGGCATCTACAACGGCCTCGTCGCGCTGCGGCAGGCGGTGAAGAACGCGTGGGCGCAGATTGACGTGCAGCTTAAGCGCCGCCACGACCTCATCCCCAACCTCGTCGAGACCGTCAAGGGCTACGCCAAGCACGAGTCCGAGACGCTGGAGCGCGTCATCGCCGCCCGCGCCCGCGCCAGCAGCGCCACGACGCCCGCCGACAAGATCAAGGCCGAGGGCGAACTCAGTTCATCGCTCGCTCGCCTGCTCGTCGTGTCCGAGGCGTATCCCGACCTCAAGGCGAACACGAATTTCACCTCGCTCCAAGGCGAGCTGACCGGCACGGAGGACCGCATCGCCTTCTCGCGCCAGGCCTACAACGACGCGGTGACGAAGTTGAACACCGGCATCCAGACGTTCCCCGCCGTGCTCATCGCCGGGATGCTCGGCTTCAAGGAAGAGCCGTTTTTCGAGACGCCTGCGGCCGAGAAGGACGCGCCGCAGGTGAAGTTCTGAGCGGCCGCAAATGCAGTTTGACCACGGTTGAAAAGCAGATGAAACAAAGCGGGAATCAGGAAGCCAGGAAAGCATGAATGAAGATCGCGGGTGCGTCCTGCTGACTGTCTCCGGTTCCTGACTTCCTGCTTTCCTGATGCAACTTTTCTCCCTGCCGCATCTGTGGCTGAAGCGCGCCGCGCACTGCAAACTTGTCTCGACCCGCGTTCCCCCGCACTCTTCGCCCCATGCAATTTATCCGCGACATTCACGCGGCCAAACGGGCGAAGGGCCAGCCGGTCATCTCCTTCGAGTTCTTCCCGCCGAAGACCGACGAGGGCGACCGGAACCTGCTCGAGAAAAACATTCCCGAGCTGATGAAGCTCCGTCCCGACTTCTGTTCCGTGACTTACGGCGCGGGCGGCGGCACGCGGGAGAAGACCATCGGCATCGTGGACCGTATCCAGCGCGAGCACGGGCTCACGACGATGATGCACCTCACGTGCGTCAACGCGACGAAGGCCGAGCTTGCCGCAGTCCTTGCCGAAGCACGTCAGCGTGGCATCAAAAACATCCTCGCATTGCGCGGTGATCCGCCCGGCGGTGGCGAGTTCAAGGTCACACCCGGCGGCTTCGAGTTTTCCTATCAGTTGGTGCAGTTCCTCAAAGAGACCGGCGGCTTCGGCATCGGCACGGCAGGTTTCCCGGAAGGCCACATCGCATGCAAGGAAGGCCGTGAAGTGGACTGGGACCGGCTCAAGGCGAAGATTGATTGCGGCGCGGACTTCGTCGTCACGCAGCTCTTCTTCGACAACGCGGACTTCTACGCCTTCCGCGATTACCTCGTGAAGAAAGGCGTCAAGGTTCCGCTTGTGCCCGGTATTTTGCCGGCGCACAGCGGCTCGCAGGTGAAGCGCTTCACCGCGCTCTGCGGTGCGCAGTTGCCCGCGCCCTTCCTCGCCGGTCTCGACAAGTGCGGAGCGGACGACACGGCGGCGACGGCGTTCGGCATCGAATACGCAACCGCGCAATGCGCCGACCTCCTCAAGAACGGCGTCGAGGGCATTCACTTCTACACGCTCAACAAGGCGCACAGCACGACGGGGATTCTGCAGAACCTCAAGCTTGCCTGAGACAGACTCCTGAAGTCGGTGCCCCGTCTGCGTTTGGAGCGCGCCCTTCAGCCCGCAGAATCGCGCGAGTGGTCAGGATCGTCCGGACCACTTTTTCCTGACGAGGTTTCTGCGGCGTGAACGCCGCGCTCCGACGCGAATTGCGGAGAGAATCTACAGCGCGCCCAGCGCGATGGCGGCGAGCGCGTCGTCCTTCTCCTTGCACTTGGGGATGAAGTCCAGCGCGCGGAGATAACGGTCGCGGTCGGTCGCCGTGGCGTTTTTGTCCGTGGCGAGCCTGCCCATCAACTCGGCGGCCTTCGGGGTGCGCGAACGCCAGATGATGTCGCGTGCTCCCGGCGTGTTCCAGCGTTCGCCGACCGCACCAAGCCACGAGGCGAAATACTTTTCCTCCTGCTTGTCCGCCGCGATGCCGAGGGCTTCGAGATACCAGCGGTCTTTGCCATCGTGCTGCTGCGCGAGCTGCGCCCAGAGCTTCGGCGCGTCGGGCGAGGAATTGTGCCGCAGCGCGATGGCGCACTCGCGACGAACGGCGGCGGACTTGTCGTCGGCGAGCTGCTTCACGAGCGGGATCACATCGAGCTTGTGGGCGCGGGCGATGCGCAGGCCGGTGATGCGCAGGTCCTCGTTTTTGTCGGCGAGCGCCTTGCGGAGATAAATCTGCTCCTGACCTGGAATGAGCGTGAGCAACCAGAGCGCGCGGGCGCGGAGCCGGGCGTCGGAGTTCTGGCTGTAGAGCAGATCAAGCTGGCCAAGCGCCTTGTTGCCCATCTTGTTCAGTGCCTGCCACGCGACGTAACGCGTCGCCGAGTTCGGATTCTTCAACGCCTCAACGCAACCAGCCGCCGTGCTGAAATCAAACTTCGGCACCTTGTAGCCCGCGTGTCCCTTCGGCGTGACGCGGAAGAGCCGGCCGCGATCCAAGTCCTGCATGTTGTGGCCGCCGACGCCGGGATCATACCAATCCGCGACGATCAGCGAGCCGTCGGGCGCGATCTTCACGTCGGACGGGCGGAACCACTTGTCGCGCGCGCCTTCGAGGATGTTCACGATGCGCGCCTTGTAGCCCGCGCCGTCGCGCTCGACGGGATACGCACGCGTGACGTTTGGACCGGCGTCGCAGTGGATGACCTGGCCGCGAAACTCCTGCGGAAGCAAATTGCCCTCATACACCGCGATGCCTGTGGGCGAGCCAGCCCCGGTGTTCAGCAAATTGGGAACAACACCGGGATCATCAAGATGCCAATGGTAGCGGAACTTTTGGTCGTCGGGCAGCTTGGTCTTCGCGTTCGCCTTCTTCCAAGCCTCGCTCCAGCCCGCGCCGTTGACCTCGTCGCGGTAGCCGTAGTTGCCAAACTCCATCACGTAGTTGATGCGCACGCCACGGTTGCCGTCGTCGTCGTTGTCGGACTGCCAGAGCGTGCCGAAGCTGTCCACGGCGACCATCCAGTTGTTGCGGAAATTCCAGCCAAGTGTCTCAAAGTTGGAGCCGTCGAGGTTGCAGCGGAAGACCATGCCTTCGAGATACGGCTTGCGCTTGTCTTCCACGACGTTTCCGGCGAGGTCCACGATCGGCTCGCCCTTCGCGTTCTTGATCTGCTTGCCGGCGTTGCCAAAGTTGAAGTAGAGCCGTCCGTCCGGCCCGAACGTGAACGTGTGGATGCCGTGGTCGTGCTGCGTGCCGGAGATGCCGCTGAAGAGCACCTCCTCCTTGTCGGCCTTGTCGTTGCCATAGGTGTCGGTGAGGAGAATGACCTTGTCGCCGCAGCTCACGATCACGCGCGTGCCGACGCCGTCTGGCGTGGCGAGAACACAAACGCCGTGGGCGGAATCAAACTGCGGCCCCTGCGCGAAGACCTTCACGGAGTCGGCCTTGCCGGTGCCTTTCGTGTCTTCGAGGATGAGGATGCGGTCGCCCTCGGGGCGCTTGCCCTTGTGCTTGCGGTAGTTCACGACTTCGCAGACCCACACGCGGCCACGGTGGTCAATGTCCGTGCTCGTCGGGTTGAGCATCATTGGCTCGGAGGCAAACAGCTCGGCCTGCAACGCGGGGTGAACATCCAGGCCCGCCACCGCCTTCTCCGCCTCGTGACCGGCGGGATCGGGCTGTTTCTTTTCCTTCGGCGCGTCGGCGGCGAAAGTGGCGAGCACGGCACAGGTGAAGGCGAGGATCAGGGCAAGTCGGTTTCTCATACGGGTGTTTTCGACGGAGTGGCGAGGAGGAACTTCACGAGGATTGGCCGCCGCGCAAGTCACGCGGAGCAACGCCCCGCCCGTGATAGGCAACGAGGAAATAGGCGAACACCACCGCCACCGCCACCGCGAGGCCGCTCCAAAACAACGGCCAGTTCTCACCGCCTGGCCGCGCGTTGGCAGAGAACCACCAGCCGGTGCCGAGGTAGCCGATGAGATTGCCCACGCCACCGATCATGAGCGACAGCAGCGCCTGCGCCCGTGCGCGCCACGCCGCTTCGATCCGTTCGTCCAGGTAGATCTGCGCGGTGATGAAGACGAGCGTGAAGGAACATCCGTGCAGCGTGACGCCAAGAAGAATCCACGCCTTGCCATCCAGCGCGCACAACGCGTAGCGCACGACGCCGCACGCGAGGCCGACGGCGATGACCCACTTGAGACGCCAGTTGGTGAGCAGTCGCGCGAGCAGGAGCATCGCCAGGACTTCGGTGATCTGGCCGAGCGTCATCCATGCCGTCGTGTGCGTGAAGCCGAGTTCCTTCAAGTGCGGCGGGGTGTAAGGGTAGAACGCGGCCAGTGGAATGTTGAACAACGCGACGGTGACGAAGACGACGCGGTGGTCGTGGTTGCGGAGCAGCGCCAGCGCGTCGAGGCCGAACCGCTCGCGGAGCGTGGGAGGCCCGGCTGGTTTGGGCGCTTCCACGTCGGGCAGCAAGCAGGTGAACGCGGCGACCACCAGCCACGTCACCGCGCCGCTGTAGCCGGCGCGCGGCGAGGCATCGGCATTGAGCGCGCTGACGAGCCAGCAGCCGGCCATCCAGCCCAGCGTGGCCACGGCGCGGATGGGGCCGAACTCGCGCTTCGCGTCACGCAGACGCGAGAAGACGATGGTGGAGGCGATGCTCCATGTGGGCGAGGAACAGAGCGCGTGCAGTTGGATGAGCGCGAGCACGAGCCACGAATTCCAGCCGAGTTGGATGGCTGTGGCTGCGAGCGCCATCGCGGCGGCGGTGGCGAGAGAGAGCCAGCGGAGCACATTGACCGGTCCAGCGTGGCGGTCGGCCATCGCGCCGAAGAACAACGGCGATACGAAGGCGGCGACCGCCGTCGAGGCGAAGGCGTAGGGTTTGATCGCCTGAAGGCCGTGCGCGTCCAGCACGGTGCTCAAGGGCACGAGCCACATTCCCATCGCCGCTCCCTGAATGAGGAACAGCGCGGTCAGCTCGGTGTATTCGACCCACGGGAGGGTGCCCTGTTCTTTGCCATTTTGCCGGTTCACTTTAATCGCCAAAAAGCGCCAGATTCGAAGGCGGGAGCGGGTTCCACAGGACTGGGGCGACCGAATCGTCCGGCCTTGCCACTTCGACGGGCATTCTCGACCTCCCTCGTGAGAGATGCCAGTTTGGCCAATAATGCTCCACCCGCTTCATCGTGGCTTGGAACCAGCGAGATGAGCTTCGACTGCTTTGGTGATTGAAGCAACGGACAGCAACAACTCCTTCGCCTGCCCTGGGTCACGGACTTTGAGGCCGAAGTTTTTCTCCAGCGCCACAACGATTTGTAACGCGTCCACAGAATCCAGCCCAAGACTATCGGGACCGAAGAGCTTGCTGTCGTCCGCCAGTTCGTCCGCCGTGATTCGAAGCATGAGATTGTCAACCAGCATCACTTTGATGCGCTGCTTTAGTGCGTCCCGAGTTTCCATGTGCGAGAGTGAAGCCGGCCGTTTGTCCTGAGCAGAAGCTTGTGATGCGGGCTGCCTTGGAACAAGGCCAAAACTGGCTGCTGCAGGTCCATGTCAGCGGGCCAGGGTTAGTCTAATTCTGTGTCCTTGCCTTGAACCGGCGGCGCTTTCTTCATCCCGGTGTAGGCGCTGAAGATGCCCAGTTCGACATGGCGGCCGACCTCTTGAAAGCCCGCTCCTTGAATCGCCTCCAAAATCGTGACCGGCGGCACGCAGGCGGCGATGGTCTCCCAGTAGTAGGCCATCATACGGCGCGCGTCGCGGCTGCCCGTGACCAGCCACGAGAGGCCCGGCAGGATGTCGCGGAAATAGAGCCGCGATAACACCAACCCCCACTGCGTCTGCGGTCGGCTGATTTCCAAGACCAGCAGCCGACCGTCTGAACGCAGGACGCGATGGTATTCGGCGAAGGCGCGCTGCAAGTCCGCGACGTGCCGCAACGCGTAGCCCATCGAGACGAAGTCAAAGCTCCTCTCAGCAAAGGGGAGCGCCTCCGCCAGGCCAGTTTGAAATTCCGCCCCGACGATCTTCCGTGCCTCGGCCAGCATTCCCTCGCTCGGGTCCACGCCGCACACGCGGCCCTTGCCGCCGAGAATCTCCAACGCTGCGCGCGTGACCGCGCCGGTGCCGCAGGCCACGTCGAGCACGTCCATGCCCGGTTGCAGACCGGCTTTCAACAGCGCGCGTTTGCGATGCACATGGCCGGTGCCGAAAAAGCCGACCTGCCCCACGCGGTCGTAGTGCGGCGCGCCGCGGTTGAAAAGCTCGCGGATGAACGTCCGCTTGCCCTCGTCGCTGTCGTAGCGGCCCGGAATGGATTCGTGGGGACGCATGGTCAAAGGATGCCACCATCCACTTTCAAAGTCGCGCCCGTGATGTAGCTGGCCTCGACGCCGGCGAGGAACCGGACGGCCGCCGCAACTTCCTCGGGCCGGCCCACGCGGCGCATCGGGATGCGCGCCACCATCGACTTGCGGGCATCGGCGTCGAGCGGGGCAAGGCTTTCGGTCTCAATGAAGCCGGGGCAGACCGCGTTCACGGTGATGCCGATGCGCGCGACCTCCTTGGCGAGCGACTGGGTGAGCGCGACAACGCCAGCTTTGGCGGCAGCGTAGTTGGTCTGGCCGGCCGGCGCGGCGAGCGCGCTGAGCGAAGCGATGTTTACGATGCGACCGTGCCGCTGCGAGATCATCGTGGGCAGCACCGCCTGACAGCCGTGGAACGTGCCGTCGAGGTTCGCAGCCAAGACGCCGCGCCACACGTCGGAAGGCATCTGCGCGAGCAGGGAATCGGCGTGAAAGCCCGCGTTGTTCACCAGCACATCGAGCCGTTGGTGCTGGGCCACGATGCATTCGACCAGTGCCCTCCACGCGTCGGGTTGCGTCACGTCGAGGTCGGCGAGCTGACAGCGGCCGGGGAACTCACCGGCCAGTTTTGCCGCTGCTTCCCGGCGCTCGCGGACGCCGAGCCAGACAATGTTGTCGGGCGACTCGGCGAGAAACGCGCGTGCGATGGCCTGGCCCAAGCCGCCGTTCGCGCCGGTGATGAGAATGACTCGTGGCTTCATGTTGTGGTGGGTGTTGAAACGGTGAAGCACGCTCCGATGGCTTCCTGATATGCACCCGGTGCAAGCACGTTGGCGCGGGCGAGCCGCTGCTGTTGTGCCGTGCGAATCGCCGTAACCGCCTGCCATGCGGTGCTGGCGGCGAAGCCTTCCCCCAGGCGTGCGGTCTCAGCAGCGACCGCCGAGCCGGTTGGCAGCAGGTTAGCGACGCGGTGCAACGCGGCCGCACGCGCGGCCTTGCCGCCTCCGATGCCATACGTCTGCGGTTCAGTCACGCATTTCAACTCGGCGCACGTGTCCAGCATTCGTTCGTGCGTGAGCAGCATCGCGCCGGCACCCTCGGCGAGCGTGGCCGACTTGCGGAAGTGGCCCAGCGCATCGGCGATAATCCAGTCCACCTCCTCTGCTGCAACCACAAGGCAGCGCCCCACGCGGCCTTCCTCCAGCCAGCCGGCGGCCAGCGCCAGCCCGTTCAGAAAAACGCCGGTGTCACCGACCAGAGTGTAGTTGGCCGCGCAGGAACTCAGCACCGCCGAGAGATGACTGGCCGGCGCGTTGAAGACCGTCTCGGGAAAGAGCAGCGGGCTTGCCACCATCGGATCGAGCAACACCTCGTTGTAAAAACGCCGCGAGTAGTCCACGCAGCCGCACGTCGTGCAGAACACGACGCCGAGCGGGCCGCCGATCTGCCCGCCGAGCGCTTCCGATGCCGCGCCCATCGCGAACTGGCTGATCGGCGCGGCGCGGCGCATGCGCGGGTGCGCAGCCCAGACTGGACGCGGGCTGGCTGCCGGCACGCGAAGCACCGACAGCGGACGCGACCAGCCGGGCCGATCGAGGGCTTGCGGGGTCAGCGGCGAATCACCGGCGAGTGCAAGGCCCAAATTTTCCACGCCCCAGCCCGCGGGTGAAACGGCGCCCAAACCGGAAATGAAGATGCCGCTCACGACCACCTCCGGAAAATCAGGGTCGCGTTCGCTCCGCCGAAGCCGAACGAATTCGTCATCACGTGCGTGAGCCGGGCGGCAGCGGGTTGCGTGACGAGCGGGAAGCCGCACGCCGGGTCGGGTGTGCGCGTGGCGAGCATGGGCGGCAGCCATTGTCCTTGCAGGGCGAGCACGCAAATCGCCGCCTCCACCGACCCCGCCGCGCCGAGCAGATGGCCGATGCCGGCCTTGGTGGAACTCACCGGCAGCGTCGCCGCCCGCCCGCCCGCCCAGCGCGTGATGGCGGCGGCTTCCGCGCTGTCGTTGAGCGGCGTGCCGGTGCCGTGTGCGTTCACGTAGTCAATGTCGCCCGGCCCCAGCCCGGCCGCCCGGCATGCTTCGCTCATGCTGGCGACCGCAGCGTCACCGTTCGGGTGCGGTTGAGTCAGGTGATGCACGTCCGTCGCCGCGCCGTAGCCGACGAGTTCGGCGAGAACCGTCGCGCTGCGCGCTCGTGCGGCTTCGAGCGTTTCCAGCACGAGCGCCGCCGCGCCTTCGCCCAGTGCCAGGCCGTCACGCTGCGCGTCGAAGGGCCGGCACTGCGTCGCCGATAGCGCCTGCAAGGAATCAAAGCCGGCGAAAATCAACTGGCTGATGCCGTCATAGCCGGCGGCGAGCACGCGCTCAGCGCTCCCGCTGCGGATCAATTCCCACGCGTGGCCCACGGCGTTCGCACCGGAGGCGCAGGCATTGGCAATCACGTCCACCGGGCCGGTGAGGCCGCACGCGTGCGCGACCAGCGCCGCCTGGCGCGGCGCTTGATAGCCGATGGCGCGCGTTGGTTGCCCGCAACGGGCGGGCGGTTTGTGAAGCGCGGTGCGGAAGTAAGTTTCTCCGAGACTCATGCCGCCGCCGGTGGTGCCAACGACGAATCTGGCCGCCAGTTGCTTGTCCCACTGGGCCTGCTGCGTCGCCTCGTGCGCGGCCCAGAGCAACATTCGGCCTGCACGGTCGAGCAGTCGCGCTTGATGGGGAGCGAGTGGGACCGCAGGCAATTCATCCGGCAAGTCCACCTCCGCCGCCATTTGAACGCGCTGGCGCGAAACGTCGAAGTTCGTCACATGGCGGAACGCCGTTTGTCCCGCGCGGAAGCCCACCGAATTGACCGCCGCGCCAAGCCCGAGCGGCGTTACCATGCCGCACCCGGTGACCACGACTCGTCGCTGGCCGGTTGTGGATGGGGGACGAGGGAACAGCATGGAAGTGAAGCCCGCTTCATCCCGCCATCGCTTCCCTCGGCTTCGATTCGCCGCGCCAATGCTCCGTCAGCCCCGTGCGGGAAACTTCCAGCCCTTCCGCGGTGATGGCTTGCAGCACGCGTTCCTCGTTCATGACGAAGCGTGCCCGTTTATAGAGCAGGTAGTCGCCGCGCATCTCCGCCGGCGTGAGGTTGATGGTGCAGAGGTTCGCGCCCGCACGCAGACCGCGTCGGTAGCCGTCGTCCGCGCCCGTCAGATTGAGCGCGCTCACGGCGGGAATGACCAGTTCCGGCTGCTGCAGACGCAGCGCGGCCATGCAGTTCAGCACCGTGTCCAGCGCGCCGACGGGTTCACCCGCGAGCGGCGTTGCCTCGCCGGGGATGAACGGGCTGACGCTGCAACCGGCGAGCGGCAGTTCGCGCGCGAGCCGCATATTGGCGAGCAAGTCGTTCGTGCTCTGCCCCGGCAGACCCGCGATGAAACCCGAACTCACCCGCCAACCGCGTTCCGCCAGCAGGCGGATGTGCCGCACGCGCTCGGCGAGCGTGCCCGGCGCTTCGAGCTGCTCGTAACGCGCCGCGTCCGCCAGCTCGAACTTGATGATGTAGAGCGTCGCGCCGGCAGCCCGCAGTTCGTCGTAGAGCGCCTCGTTGAGCGTGCCGAGGCACACGCTCACGCCCAATGGCGTCTCGCGACGCAGCGTCCGCACCAGCGGCAGCGCCACCTCGCGCACGGCCACGGGGTCTTCGCCGGCCTGGATGTTCACGTCGGTCAGACTCGCCGGCCGGTGATGGACGAGCAAATCCGCGAGCTGGTCGTGCTTCGCGCGGAAGCGGTCGAGCGCGCGGTTGTCGCGGCGCATCCCGCAGTAGTGACAGTTCTCCCGGCAGTGATTGGAAATCTCGACGACCCCGCGCACGAACACCTGCCGACCGAAGCGCCCGCGCGTCCCCGCCGCCGCGCGTTCATGCAAGGCCGCCTGCTCCCCGCCGCGCGCCGCCAGCATGTTCGCATCCGGCTGTGAGAGTGAATCCATTGCGCGGAAAAATTACTTTCTCCCAACCACACCGGCAAACGAATTGTCAGCCGCCGCCGCGAGCGCCTACGCTGCGCGCGTGGACTGCGCCGCCGTCATCCCCTGTTGCAACGAGGCTGCAGCCATCGGCCCGCTCGTGGCGGTGGTGCGCATCCACCTGCCTCGTGTCATCGTGGTGGACGACGGCTCGACCGATGGCACCGCCACCGCAGCACGGACCGCCGGGGCTGAAGTGCTCGTCTCGTCAACCAACCAGGGCAAAGGAGCCGCGCTGCAACTCGGCCTGCGCCGCGCCCGCGAACTCGGCTGTGCCTGGGCGCTGCTGCTTGACGGCGACGGCCAGCACGCGCCGGAGGACATCCCCGGCTTCCTCGCCGCCTTGCGCGCGGATTTCGGGGACCTCGTCGTCGGCAACCGCATGGTTGCGCCAGAGGGTATGCCGGTGATTCGTCACGCGACCAACCGCGTGATGAGCACTGTGCTTTCGTCGCTGACGGGAAGCCGGCTGCCCGACACGCAATGCGGCTTCCGCCTCGTGCGCCTGGCCGCGTGGGAGACGCTGCCGCTGCGTTGCGCGCGCTTCGAGGTCGATTCGGAGATGCTGCTCGCCTTTCTCGCGGCCGGGCGGCGCGTCGAGTTCATTCCCGTGCGGAGCCGTTACAAGTCGGAGCAGAGCAAAATTCAGCCGCTCCGCGACACGTTGCGCTGGCTGCGCTGGCTGTGGCGTTCACGCGCCGACTTCGCTCGGGCGCGCGCCCGGCTCAAGGCTCCTTCCGCGCCGCCAGCATGATGCGCGTGCCGGCGTAGAGCCACACGTGTGCGCCCGGGATGCCCGACTGCTCGGCAAGCCGCCGCCATTCACCGAGGCGGAATCCCCGTCGCACGGAAATCACGCCGTCCTGGCGCATTTCGCGGCTGAAGCCCGGCACCCGCAGCCAGAACCACACCAGCGCGTAGAGGAACGCGTTGCGATGCACGTCGCTCAACAACACCGCGCGCCGCGCCACGCGCCACGCCTCGCGGAAATGCGCCGCCACCTCCGCGTCGGCGAGGTGGTGCGTCATCTGCGACGCGATGACCACGTCGAAGTGCGCGTCGGGAAACGGCAGCGCGAGTGCGGAGCCGGGGACGTTCCGTCCGCCGGGATTGAGCGCGAGCGCGTGCGGGTTGGCGTCGAGATTCGTCACCTCCCAGCGCCAGCCGCGCCGCTGCGCCCACGCTTCGAGCCGCCGCCCGAGCAGGCCGTCACCCGCACCGACATCCAGCAGCGTCAGCGAGCGGCAGTGCTCGCGGCCCAGCAGGCGCGGCAGATGGACGACGAACGGGTGCGAGAAGAAGAACAGCCGGTTCGCCCGCGCGAGCTGCCGGTAGCTCGCCGCGATGTCCGCCGGCGGGCGCTCGTGGGAATCGAGGGATTCCGCTTGCGTCGAGCGTTCGCGCAAAAACATCCTTCTCCCCTACGGAAAACGCCGACTCAACACGAGCAAAAGCCGCCTCGCCCGCCCGGAAGTTCGGCGGCCTGCTCGCCCGCATCGCGGGCTTCGTGTGCATGGCGTTCGTGATGGGCGCGGCGATGGACTGGAGCGCGCGGCGCGCGCGGCCCGAGGAGCCGGCGGGATTTTGGTGGGGTTTCGTCCACGGCGCGCTGATGCCGGCGGCATTGCCCACCCTCGCGGTCGGTCGGGACGTGACCATCTACGCGCCGCACAACACGGGCGTGGGCTACAAGCTCGGCTACACGATGGGCGTCAACGGCTGCGGCGCGCTATTCTTCGGCCTGATGTTTCTGAAGCCGCGCGCGAAGCCGGAGCCGCCTCAGTAAATCCACCCGCGGTAAATCTCGTAAACATCCACGCGCCCGCCTGCGAAGTAATGCAGCGGCGGCAATGTGAACGTCCGCGTCGCGCGGTCGTAGGTCAGGCGGGTCTCCAGTTCGGGGATGTTCGGATCGTAGGCGCGGAACGCGACGGCGTCCGGCGTCTCCGCCGCACCGAAGAGCAGGAGCGTGTGGTTGATGGTCAGTTGCGGGAAGCGCAGCACATGGAGAACGGGCAGTCCGCCCTGCCGAAGGATTGAGTCCAGCCGCGCCGCCTCCGCCTGCTGATGCCCGCGCGAAAACGGAAAAACCATCCGCCAGTTGCCGCGCTGCGAGTAGCTCCGCCACGCGCCGCCGCACCCGGCCTTCAGCAACGTCTCGCACGCTGCGCTGAACTCGCGCAGGCCGGCGTAGCCGGGAATGACCACCTTGTCCTCCGCCGAAGAAGCCGTCTGCGCGCTGCGGGAGACCACCGTGCGAATCAGCCGTCGGCACGTCGCCTCATCCGGCTTGGGCAGCGACGGCTCGAAGCGCGCGTGCAGCCAGAACTGCTTCACCGAGCGCGCCATCACAAAGCAGTGCAGCGTGTAGTCCGGCTCCGGCACGCGCGGGTTGGAAACCTGCCGGCCCGTCGTGAGGTCTACGGCGTAGCGCCACTTCGTCTCGTTTGCGAAGGCGAAGGTGTCGCGGTGAAAGTCGAACGCCCGCCGGCCGGAACCGGCCGCAGCCGCGCCGGATTCAGCGGTCTTGAATTGGGCCGGCTCCATTTCGTTCACGCGCGCAAAGCTTGCCCCGACGCTAGGAGGCGGCTAGCTAACAGGCAATGCTTTACGAACGCTGGCGGGAAGTGGCGCGCGAGTGCGCCGGGGAAATCGCCCTGCGCGACCTCGCCACCAAGCGACAATGGACTTTCGCCCAACTCGCCGCCGGAACCGAAAAGGCCCGCCCGCCCGTTGGGGACGGACATTTTTCCTTTCCATCGGCCAACTCACCCGAATTCATCTTCACCGTGCTGCGCGCGTGGCGCTTCGGCCTGGTCATCTGCCCGCTTGAAGCGGGTTGCCCACAGCCGGAGATTAAACCGCCACCGCTGGAAACTTGCCTGCTCAAGACCACCTCCGCCACCACCGGCGCGGCCCGGCACGTCGCGTTCAACGTGGCCCAGCTCGCCGCTGATCCGGACAACATCGTTGCCACGATGGGACTGCGCCGCAACTCGCCGAACCTCGGTGTCATCTCGCTCGCGCACTCCTACGGCTTCTCGAATCTCGTGCTGCCGCTGCTGCTCCACGGCATCCCGCTTGTGCTCGTGCCGGGCGCGCTGCCGGAGGCGCTGCGCCAGGCCGCCGCGACCGGCGGCAACTGGACGCTCCCCGCCGTGCCCGCACTCTGGCGCGCGTGGCATGAAGCAGACGCAATTCCACCGAACATCCGGCTCGCCATCTCCGCCGGCGCACCGCTGCCGCTGCCACTGGAACAAGCCGTGTTCGAGCAAAGCGGTTTGAAGCTGCACAACTTTCTCGGCTCATCCGAATGCGGCGGCATCGCCTACGACGCCAGCGACACGCCGCGCACGGATGCTTCCTTCGTCGGAACCGCGATGCGGAACGTGGAGCTGTCGCGCGGCGAGGACGGTTGCCTCATCGTCCGCGGCGCGAATGTGGCGGAGACTTACTGGCCGGAGCCGGACGCGCGGCTGGGCGGCGGAACCTTTCGCACCAGCGACCTCGTGGAACTGCGCGACGGCGGCGTGTTTCTGCGCGGACGCGCGGGCGATCTCATCAACGTCGCGGGCCGCAAGGTCGCGCCGGAGACCATCGAGCAGGCGCTGCTGGCGCACCCCGCCGTGCGCGAGTGCCTCGTGCTCGGCCTGCCCAGCGAGGACGCCGCGCGCGGCGACGTGGTCGCGGCGGTTGTTGCCGCGCAAGCAGACGTTTCATCGAAACAACTCAGCGAATTCCTCCACGCTTGTCTGCCCGACTGGCAAATCCCGCGCGAGTGGCGGCTGGTGGAATCGCTCGAAGTCAACGCGCGCGGCAAGCTCTCGCGGGCGGAGTGGCGGCAGATTCTTAGCCACGGATGAAACACTGACGACACGGAAGTGAGCCAGCTTGCTTGAGCCTTGTCCGTGTTGAATCCGTGTTTCATCGGTGGCTCAAATCGTCCCCGCCAAAGTTATTTCTGCCTGGAGCACAGTGTTGTTTCCTACGGTCGCGGTGGTGCTGGCTTGAATGAGATTGCCAAGACGAGCTTTCACTTCGGCATGAAGACGGATGGATTCGCCGGGCCGCGCGGTGCCGAGCAGTTTCACGCCGCGCAGCGCGGTGAGTTTCAAGCCTAGCAGCGGCGCGTGGCGCGGATCGCTCTGCGCGACGATGCCGGCGAGCTGGGCGGCGGCCTCGACGAGCAGCACGCCGGGCATCAGCGGGTCGTCCGGAAAATGACCGCGCAGAAATGGTTCGTCGCCTCGCACGGTTTATTCACCCGCGCCACGCCCGCCCGGCTCGATCGAGATGATGCGGTCCCCGAAACGGAACCCCGGGCCCTTCGGCACGAAGGCGAGCCCCTCGGGGTCCGCGTCGAGGAAGGCTCCGAGCGCCTCGTGCATCGAACTCGGCAGATTGCTCGAAGACGCATGCCCCTCACCCTGCCCTCTCCCCTCATCGGATGAGGGGAGAGGGTGGCCGCAGGCCGGGTGAGGGGTGTTCCCTAAACGCATCGGTTGACCTTCGGGACGGGCAGAACTCATCGCTTCCCTCCCTTCGCCGGCTCGCTCACTTGATAGTCCGCGCCGATGGCGGGCTGGAAAAGCGCGTCGTCGAGCTTCGGGTTCGTCACGACGTTGGTGAAGTCGTTCCGCAGCGTGGAGCCGTCGGTGAACTTGAGCAGCGTGGCGCGGAGCAACTTGTCCTGCAGGCTGAAGGTGATTTGAATTTCCGGCATGAGCTTGCGCGCGGCGGCGGACTTGGGCGCGAGCGCGAGCGTGTGCAGGCCGTTGGTCTCAGTGAGCGCCGCGATGGCAAAGGTCGCGTCCAACTCGGCGCGGCTGCGCGGGAAGCCGGCGTCGAGCAGCGCCATCGCGTCCTTCCACGGGCCGGTCGAGGTGGCGTCCAGCGGGTAGCGCTCGGCGCGTTTGAGCCGCGGGTAAAGGATGAGCACCTCGGCCGGCTGGCGCACGGCGATGGTCTGCGGCGGCTCGCCGAGTTCCCAGCGGAAACGGTTCGGCGCGGAGAACCACAGGTGCCCGCGCGCGGTGAGCGGTTGTGTGAGCGTGCTCAGGGCGCGCGTCTGCGTGAAGTCCGCCTGCCACGTGGCGAGGTTGGTCTGGGAAGTGAGCCAGGCGGTGACGATGGCATTGGTGTCTGCGGCGGAGAGGAAGCCTGACACGGTCAACAGGCAAATCGCGAGACAGAGATGACGGAGTGATGGAGTGATGGAGCGGTGGAGTGATGAGCGATAGGCGCGCGTGAGCGCCGCTCCAGCACTCCACCACTCCAACGCTCCACGTGTCAGCGCGGCCAGATGGGGACGAAGTGATACCATTGGTCGGGATGCTGCCGCAGAGACGGCTCGAAGGCACGCAGGATTTCCTGCGTGAACGCGCGCCGTCTCTCGCGGTCGCCGAGTGAGGCACGGTCGAAGGAAACTTCCGGCAGAATCTGCGCCGTGTAGCTGCCGCTGTCTTTCACGATCACGACCGGCAGCACCGCGCAGCCGGAGGCGCGCGCGAGTTCCGCCGCGGCGATGGACGCGGCGAACGGCCTGCCGAACAGTTCGACTTCGACCGCGCTCTTTTCTGCGGGACGGTCGAGCAGCAGCGCGACCGAGCCGCCCGCGTTCAGCCGCTTGATCACTTCAACGAACGCGAACGGGTCGTTGCCGACGATGAGCGTCTCGACACCCCAGCGAGCGCGCGCGGTCTGGCGCAGTTCGGTGAGACGCGCATCCGGTTCGGGATTCGAGAGCGCGAGGAGGCGATGGCCCTTGTGCGTGAGGATGGGCCCGCCGAGTTCCCAGTTGCCGAGATGCAGCGTGACGATGAGCACGCCACGCCCGCGCGCGTGCGCGGCCTCGAAGTGTTCCCAGCCGGCGAGTTCCTTGAAGGACTCCATCACCGGCGCGCCGCCCTCGAAGCGCCACAGGTCGGCGAGCTTGCGCATGAAGTTCAAGACGAGTCGCCGCGCGGCGCTCGTGGCCGCAACGAGGTCGCCATTGAAGAGCGGGAGAAGATTTTGAATGACCACGTCACGGCGCAGTGGCTGCGCAAACCAATACGCACGCGCCGTGATGCGGCAGACCAGTTCAACAATCGCGGAGGGCAACGTGCGCGCCGCCCAAAGCCCAATCCGCCAGCCTAGCCCGCCGTAAAGCGACGAGGGTTGAGCGATATCCTCGCCCGTTTTCCGATGCACCACACGCCACCAGACGGGCAGCAAAAAAACGGAAATGACCATGTTCCAGCCGATGCCGACGGCGCAGACCCGGCCGAGGCCGGCCATGCCGGCGTTGCTGGAAAGCGCGAGCGAGCCGAAGCCAGACACCGCCGTGCCACCGCATAGCAGAAGCGCGCGGCCCACGGCCCGGTGCGCCGCCGCGAGGTCGCCGTGATGCCGGCGCAGCGCGAGCTGCATGAAGATGCTGTAGTCAACGCCCGCGCCGAGCATGAGCGGAAGCGCCATGAGGTTGAGCAAATTCCACGACCACCCGGCCAGTTGCATCACCGCAAGCAGGCAAATCCCGCTGGACACCAGCACTGCAAGGCTGAGGAAGATTTCCGCCGGACGCCGGAATGCGAGCCACAACGAAAGCAAAATGAGCGCGGCCATCGGCGCGACCACGAAGCCCAGCCGGCCTTCGACTTCGTGCAGCAGGGAATCGCCGAGCAAATCCCAGCCGGACACGAGCACGCCGGCGGCTTCGAGTTCCTTCGCCCAGGTCGAAATTGAATCTGTGCCAAGGTGTTGCGTGTCCGGAGCAAACACGAAGCCGGTGGCGAGCCAGCCGTCGTCGGTGCGTGCGGCCATTTTGCCGAGCACCCAGCGGCTCATGTTGTTTGTGGGCCAGAAGACATTCGTATGCGCAAGCGCGGCGCTCCAAGTGCCGAACACAGTGTTGGCGAGCAGGACGGAGTTGGTTTTGAAACCGCCGACCAGCGCGGCGGCGGTGAGTCGCTCGCGTTCCGCGACCAGACCCGCGGCGGTTGCCCGGTTGCGCGCTTGATTGTCGGGATGCGGCCACAACGCCGTTGGCAAAAGGTAGCCGCCGATGACGTGATTCGATGCGGCGCGCGCAAGAACCGGCTCGGCGAATTCGAGACGGCGCGCGACTTCGCCCTCGTCGCGGCCCGACGCGATGACCCACAACGGTTCGCGCGCGGGGCCGAGCCTGCTCTTGATTTCGTTGAGCGCCGCGTAAGCCGTGCTGTTTCTGGGCTGCAACGGATCGGGCGAACGGTCGAGTCGTGGCAGACCAAAACTCAACACCGCCGCCGCGCCACCGAGCAACAACACGCTGGCGATGAAGACAAGATTTCGCCGGGCGACGGGCAAAGCCGGCGGTGAGGTGGAACTATCTCCACGAGATGCAGGTGGCCACAAGCCTGCGGCGATTTTCTCTTCACGCTGTTTTTGCCGGTCGCGAAACAGCGGCGGTAGAAAGAGGAAGAGCATCACCAACGCGGAAAGCGCCACGCCCAGCGCGACGAGCGAGCCGAGCTGAGCCAGTCCCGGCAGACCGCCGAGGTTCAACACGAGGAATGCGCTGATGGTCGTGACCGCCGCCCAGAAAATGCTCGGGCCGATGGCGCGGCGGATTTCCGACACAGTCGCGTCCGGCGAGGCCATTGCCTCCTGGTAATGCACGACACCGTAGTCCACCGCGAGGCCGAGCAGGATGGCCGCGAAGCCGAGGCTGACAACGTTGATCGTGCCGAAGAAGAGTCCGCCCAGCGCGAGCGTGGCGGCGAGGATGAGCGCCAGCAGCGCGAGCAGCCAAAGCATCGGCCGCCAGCGCCGGTGCGCGAGCCAGAAGAGCGCGGCGATGACGACGGCGGTGAGCACGACCGACTCCTTCATGTCGTGCTCCATGCCGCTGGAGATTTCCGTCACGAACGGAACGCGCCCGGTGAAACCGAGTTTCACCCGACCGTCGTGGGCACGCTGCCAGTCCGCAATCTCCGCGCGCACAGCGGTCAGCCAGTCGGTGCACTCGCGATAACCGGGCAACGGCGCGCGCGCCTTCACGGTGACGATGCGGAACTTACCATCAGCGGAAGTGAAGAAATCATGGCCGGGACCGAAGCCCGCCGCGCTGGCGTCCGGCAGCGGCAGACGCGTGAAGCCATAAGGGTCGAAGCTGAGTTGCGCGACCTCGGCGGGGGACATGGACACCGCGAGGCGCTCGCGGGCCTCGGCGAGCGCGGCGTGGGCGTTCG
This sequence comes from uncultured Klebsiella sp., assembly GCA_964478755.1. Taxonomy (GTDB): domain Bacteria; phylum Verrucomicrobiota; class Verrucomicrobiia; order Limisphaerales; family SXTU01; genus SXTU01. Next base: position 2,715 of record CAYZJP010000070.1, on the reverse strand, counting down.
TGCCGGACAGCCGCGTCGCGAGTGCCGCGAAAACATTGGGCGGCTGATTCAGCCACACGGCCGCGGCGAGTTCGGCGGTTTGTTCCGGATGTTCGACCCAGGGCGATTGCCAGGTGACATTCGCGACGAGATTGGTGAGCGAGCGCAGCCGTTCCGCCAGCGCGCGCGCCTCGGCTTCGGCGGCTTCAGCCGTGCCGGCTTCGAGCGTGATGATGAGTTCTTCCGCGCCGGCGAAGTGTTTTTGAAACAGCTTGAGGCCCTCGACGACCGGCAGTTTGGACGGCAGAAGGTTGAGCATCTCGACATCGAAACGCAGCCGCGCGAGGCCGAGCGCCAGCGGAATGAAGAGAAGCCAAAGCCAGCGCTTCATGGCGTGAGGAAGCCGTCGAAGCGCTCGCCGGTCTGCGGGTTCGTGAGACGCCAAGAGCCGCCATCGCGACGCTCAAACTGCCACGGCACGGCCGGCGTTCGGCCGGCGAGCGCGGAAGCGAGTTGCAGCCAACCGACGCGCGCGGGTGGCGCGCCGCGCGCGGAATGCCGCTGGCCGTCGCCGGATTCGATCCGCCACGAGTCGGCGGTGACGTGCGCGAGCACGAAGGGCAGGGCGGCCTTCGACACATCGAGCACGCATTCGCGTTCGCGTGTCCATGCGTGCAGGTCAATGACGACTTCGCTCACACCACGCGAGGGAGTCCAGGCGGCCTGGCCGGCGCCGTGAGTCCAGCCGGGAGCCGAGGTGTCAATGCGCGATGGTGATGCAGTGCGACAGGCGCAGAGAAACGCGAGCAACACGGCGGACCCCGCAGCAAGAGAACGTCGCATGATTCAGTCGAAGCGGATGCGGGGAACCATCGGCCGGCGGGCTTGCAGTTTGACCAGCCAGAAGAAGAGCCGCATCCGCCAGCGGATGGCCCAGCGCCCGGTGAGTTCGCCCGCAAGCGCGGCGTTCACAGCGGCGGGCAGGCTCCACTTCTCGCGCGGTTCGAGGAAGAGTTCCATGAACGGCGTGGTGTAATATTGCTCGACCATCTCCCAGTAAAAACGCAGCGCGCCGAACGTCTTCCGCTTGTAGCGCGCGAACCGCCATCGCGTGCCGAAGGGCCGGCGCAGGCTGGCGTCCAGCGTCTCGGCGGCAAGCTTGCCGGAGAACATCGCGAGGAACACGCCGGCGGAAAAGATGGGGTCCATGAAGCCGGCAGCATCGCCCACGCGCAACAGGCGCGGGCCGGTGAGCCGGCGGTTGTGGTAGGAGAAGTCGCTCGTGGTGCGGAACTCGCCGACGAGCTGCGCGTGCTTCATCCGGTCGCGCAACACCGGGCTGGTGGCGGCGATGCGGTGGAACATTTCCTCTGGCGAGGTCTTCGCGGCGGCGAACTCCGTGCCGTCCAGCACGCAGCCGACGCTGACCTTCGTGGCGGAAATCGGGATGAGCCAGAACCACTTGTTCGCGAGACGCACGACGAGGATGTCGCCGCTCTTCTCGCCCTCGTCGCGCACGACGCCGGTGAAGTGGCCGAAGAGCGCGATCTTCTTGAGGTCGGGATGGATGACGCGCAAGCCTTCCTGATTGCCGGTCAGGTTCGCGCGACCGCTGGCGTCCACGAGGAAGCGCGCCTCCAGCGCGTGCTTCGCGCCGTCGGGGTCGGCGGCCTCGACACGCACGCGGTCGGGGAGCTGTTCAAAGCGCTGGACCTGCCAGCCCTCGCGCACTTCCGCGCCTTTGGCGGCGGCGTTCTTGAGGAGGATGTGGTCGAAGATAGAGCGCTCGACTTGAAACGTCTTCGGCTGCTCGGTGAACCGCCCCTCGCGGAAAACGAGCTTGAGACACTTGCGGCCATTACCAAGATGAAACTGCGCGCCGGTCTTCACCGGGAAACCTGCCGCCGCGAGCGCGGGCAGCACGCCCAGTTCCTCGAAGATGGGCCAGTTGTAAGGCAGCAACGACTCGCCGATGTGGAAACGTGGGAAACGTTCGCGCTCAAGCAACACGGTCTGCCGGCCGCGCGAAGCCAGCAGCGCCGCCACCGTCGAGCCGCCCGGACCTCCACCGATGATCACAACATCGTGCATGACCGAATTCTACAGACCCACGATGCGGAGTCCAACGCGGACCGATGCATTCAGGAAGACACTGAACAATGACTCAAACCACAGAGACACAGAGAACGCAGAGGTTGTTTTATTGGGCTTTCCCTCGGTGTCCTCTGTGCCTCTGTGGTTAAATCAGCGTTTCCTTAGACTGAGGCGTAGGAGAATAAAGGGTTCATACCATTCACATGGGTGTAATGGCGTAGAGGCGTTTGTTGTGATGAACGACGAAGCACAGCCCGAGAGCGCAGTGTGATTCCGTCGAAAAGGAACCCCGACCATTGAACTGGCCTTTTTTCCCGGTTATGAAGACGTAGCAAATGGGCAAAGAGCCGTGCGGCGTTCCCTTGCACGCGGGGAGAGTGGCGAAGCCGGGCTATCTGGCGAGTGTGTCCACGGGGTCTTTCGCGGCATGGATCGCCTTCACCTCCGCGTCGGTGAGCGGGCGGTTGAAGAGCGCGAGGTCGTCGAGCCAGCCGATGTAGGAAAGGCCGAGCGTCACGGCGCTGCGACTAGCGTCCCAGTAGTATTCGTGCTGCCAGCCCTTCATCTCGCTCTGTGGCACGCCGTCGAGCCAGAGCTTGCCCCAGCCGTCCTTTTTGCCGGAGTTGATGTTCGCGAAGGCGA
>CAYZJP010000069.1:0-26866 GCA_964478755.1 uncultured Klebsiella sp. | reverse complement strand
CGCCGCCGGGACGGGCGCGGCCAGCAGCAATCTCTTCCAATACGACGCCGTGGGCAACCTCACCAACCGCATTGACGGCCTCTCGAATTCATGGCAGACAACCTTCGACGCCATGAATCGCCCCGTCGCCAGCATTGACCCGCTCGGGCGCACCAACACGTTCACCTACGACGCCGAAGGCAACCGCCTCACCGTCACCCGGCCCGACGGCACCACGAGCACCAACAGCTACGACAGCATGAACCGGCTGGTCAGCACGGTGGACCCGCTCAACCAGACCAACAGCTTCGCCTACAACGACCGCGACCAGCTCGTCACGCTCACCGATGCCAGGGGCAGCGTGACGACTTGGGCCTACGACGCGCTGGGCCGCCAGACCAACAAGCTCTACGCCGACAGCGTGGGCGACACCTATCGCTACGATGCCGTGGGCAACCTGACGAACCACGTCACCGGCGCGGGCCAGAGCCAGACGCTCACCTACGACAGCCGCCACCGGCTGCTCACCACCGCGTGGAACGACGGCAGCACCAGCCCCACCGCGCGCAGTTACGACGCCGCCGGCCGCCTGCTGGTCCTCACCAATTCCGCCAGCATCATCACCAACGCCTACGACGACGCCGGGCAGCTCACCTCCGAGTCCCAGACCCTCAGCGGCCAGTCCAGCCGCACGCTGACCTACGCCTACAACCTCGACGGCCAGCGGCAGAGCCTCACCTACCCAAGCGGGCTGGTGCTCACCAACGATTACACCGCGCGCGGGCAGCTCGCCTCGCTCACCTTCGACGGCCCGCCGCCGCTCGTGACCTACGACTACGACCTCGCCGGACGCCGCACCCTCCGCGCCTACGAAAACGGGGTGAATGCCTACTACACCAATGACGCCGCCGGACAGTTGCTCGCCTTGGCCCACGTGAAGACCAACGGCGGCAGCGTCATTGTGCAGGTGGATTACGGCTACAACAGCCTCGGCAACCGGACGAACCGCGTGGAGAGCTTCACGGGCTACAGCAGCGCCAGCGACAGCTACACCTACGACAGCACGGATCAGCTCACCGGCGTGAGCTACAGCGGCGGCGCGCGCACCGCGAGCTACGCCTACGACAAGATGGGCAACCTGACGAACCAACAGGACACCGCCAGCGGCACCAACACCTACACGGCGAACAACCTGAACCAACTCTCAACTATCAACTCTTCCGCTATCAACTATGACCTGAGCGGCAACCTCACGAACCGGCCCGGCTGGCTTTACAGTTGGAACGCGAACAACCAGCTCATCGTGGCCGAGCCGGGCAGCCCGACCAACGGCGCAATCAAGCTCACCTTCGCCTACGACGGCCGCTCCCGCTGCGTCCGCCGCGAGTCGTGGGCGTGGAGCACGAACACTCTCAACTATCAACTCTCCTCCTCTCAACTCCTCTACTACAGCGGCTGGAATTTGGTGGAGGAGCGCGACGGCGGCACCAACGTCGTGAGCTACGTCTCCGGCTCCGGCGTGGACGAGGTCATCGCCAAGTTCACCAGCACCAACACCGTCTTCTACCACGGCGACGCGCAGCACAGCACCCTGGCGCTCACCGACGCCAGCGCCAACGTCCTCGAACGCTACCGCTACGAGGCCTTCGGCCTGCCCACCATCTTTGATTCAGCTTTCAACGTTCAACCTTCATCCGCATACGGAAACCGGATGCTCTTTCAAGGCCGCGAATGGCTCGCCGAAGTCCGCCTCAACGACCACCGCTTCCGCTACTACTCGCCCGAGTTGCAACGGTGGTTGAGCAGGGATCCGATTAGTGAGAATGGTGGATTGAATACCTATAGCTTCTTAGGCAACAAGGTTGTTCGACTGACAGATTCAGTTGGGCTGCTGCCAGGCTCAGGCTTTGAGGAGCAGTATAAGTGGCTCGTGGATCAACTCGATAAAGCGATTACTCCGGAGTCTAAAAAATTATATGAAGACCTTCTGGATAAGGCAAGGGAAGACCAAGCTGACAGGCTCGCTGAAGAAGCGGAAGCGGAGGCAGCGGCAGCGTCAGCGGCAAGAGCTACAGCATCCAGGTGCGCGGTAGGCGCAGCTGCTGTGCTGGGATATATCTTAGGGGACATTCTCGGTGATATTCTTCCTGGACCAGGCGACGGGAACAACTTGCATCAGAGCACAGAGCAAGGGTGGGAGTTGATTATCGACTGGTGGAATAAGAAATAGCCAAACAAATTTTAATCGCGCGAGGAATGCCTAACTTACTGAAAATACGTTTGTTGTTGTGCCTGAACTGCTATGCACCTAATCTGGCTGGGTTACAATCGTGGATCGCTCGCTCTCTGCATTTCGAATTGCAAAAAGACTGGGACATCTCTGTCGAGTTACTTTTAGGTCTCTTAGCTCACTCCGGTAGTTTTCGGTTTAGTTGCCTAATCGTTTACATTTTACTGTGTGAGATTCCGCGTGATCTGCTCGTTCGGAATCAGCTAATCGCAACGCACTTCCGCCCCCCGTTTGGGACGAAGGAAGCCTTCGACAATGAAAGAAACATCGTTTCATATATGTTTTGCTTGCAACGCTGCTGCCACTCCCGCTATTGGCGGAAATTGACGAAGCGCCCCGTGCCTTCGCACCTGTCCCGCGTGCTTCTTGATAGTTAACTGCGCGTTTTAACACCTCCTCCCCCTCCGCCCATGACCCAGCGCAAACCCACCGTCGCCATCGTCGAGGATGACTTGGCCCTCGCCCGCATCTGGCGGCGCAAGCTCGAGCGCGCCGGCTTCGTGGTCATCGGCATCTTTGCCACCGCCAAGGCGGCCTGGCGCGCGCTCCGCAAGACTCCGCCCGACGCCATTCTCCTCGATTGGGAACTCATCCCCGGCCCCAACGGCGACTGGCTGCTCGACCGCTTCATCAAGGCCCAGCTCCCCACCCGCATCCTCGTGGTCACCAGCCACGACCACGGCCCCATCCAGACCGCCGCCTTCGCCCACGGGGCGCAGGGCTTCCTCGGCAAGCCCGTTCCCCTCGACGAGCTGGTCACGCGCCTGCGCGAGATGCTCGATGGCCGCATCCCCGTCTCCACGCACAACGGGGAGTTCCTCAAGCGGCAGGTCTGCGCCTCGCCCTGTGCCGCGTGGCAGAAGCTTTCCCCGCAACAGCAGCGCATCGTCGCACTGCTGGCGTCGGGCAAGGGCAACAAGGAAGTCTGGACGATCATGGAACGCAGCAAGGGCACCATCGAGGAGCAAATCCGGCGTGTCTTCGACAAGCTCGGCACCCGGGACATCAAGCGCGTCATCGCGCTCTGCGCGGAGGGCCTGCGGACGTTTCCCACCACGCAAGCCGCACTGTCGTCAGCACTCCTGCAGGCGGCGTAGCCGCGTCGGATGGCCCGGCAACCGTCCTTGCGGGACCGGTGCCGCCGACTTCACCTGCGGCGCACAAAAATCCCGGTGGGGCACAATTCGCGGTTGACGGTCGGCGGGGAACGCTTACAAAGGCGGCTCGCTTGCGTGCGGAACGCGGCGGAATGCGGGGCGCGGACGCCGGATGGCGGCCGGCCTAATCGCAGACATAATCAAAACCGAAATCTGCGGACGTGGTCGTGGCGGGGCTTGCAGTCGGGTGGTCGCTGAATTAAACCACCTTGGCAGTCGCGACCAATCCCGTGTCCGGCTTAACCTGAGTAGTTTCGCGTGAAGCAAAAAATGGCCGGTGTGATGTGAAAAGATTCACAAAGAGCCGCCGGCCTGCCTGACAAAACAACCAGCTCACCATGTCAGACATTTTTCCAAAATGGACGAACAAGCTGCCGGCGATGGTGATCGCGGGCGGGCTGCTCGTGGGCGGGGTGGTCACGGCGGGCCTCACCTACTACATGACGCCGAAGTATGCGCGCGTCGGTTACACGCCGGTGCAGCCGGTGGCCTTCAGCCACGCGATCCACGCGGACCAGCTCGGGGTGGACTGCCGCTACTGCCACAACGGCGTGGAGAAGTCCTGGTATTCCAACGTCCCCGCCGCCGGCACGTGCATGAACTGCCACAATCAGGTGCTCAAGGACGACCCGAAGCTCGCGCTCGTCCGCGATTCCGCCGCGACGGGCAAGCCCATCCCCTGGGTGCAAGTCCACAAAACCCCCGACTTCGTCTATTTCAACCACTCCGTCCACGTGAACCGCGGCGTCTCCTGTGTGCATTGCCACGGGCCGGTGAACAAGATGGACGAGGTGCGCCACACGAAGTCGCTGGGCATGTCCATGTGCCTCGATTGCCACCGTGACCCGGCGGCCAAGATTCGTCCCAATGAGCAGGTCTTCAACCTCGACTGGCAGGCCCCGGAGGGTTTTGCCCGCAAGGAAGGCGTGAAGCTGGTCAAGGATTGGAACGTGCATCCCGGCGATAGCTGCTCCGTCTGCCACCGATGAAATTCATCCCCCCAGTCTGTCCGGAGCCGGAAACCGGCCCGCAATACTTCCGCAGCCCCGAGGCGATGGCGGATTCCGCCCAGCTTCAGGAGTGGGCCGAGCGCGAGTTTCCCGCCGGGGCGAGCGAGCTGACCGTCGCCGAGTCGCGCCGCGACTTCATGAAGCTCATGTCCGCCTCGTTCATGCTGGCGGGCTTCGGACTGACCGGTTGCCGTCGTCCGACGGAAAACATCTATCCCTTCGGCAAGCAGCCCGAGGGCTACATCCACGGCGTCCCGCAGCACTTCGCGACTGCGATGCCCACGCGCACCGGCGCGATTCCGCTGCTGGCCAAGTCCAACGACGGCCGGCCAACGAAGGTCGAGGCGAACCCGCTGCATCCCGACCAGGCTGGCACGGACCAGTTCGCGCAAGCCTCTGTGCTCGGCCTCTACGATCCCGATCGCGCGCAGCACTTCCGCAACAAGGGCAACATCGTCAAGCGCGAAGCCGCGCTCGATGCCCTTGTTGCCATTGGCAAGAGCGCGGCGGCCAATGGTGGACGCGGCCTTGCCATCCTGGCCGAGAGCAACAGCTCGCCGACGCGCGCCCGGTTGCAAGCGGCGATCGCCGCGAAGCTGCCGAATGCAGTTTGGGCCAATCATGACGCGGTGGATTCCAGCATCCACGCACGGGCCGCGAGCCTCGTGACGGGCAGGCAGGTCGCGCCCTACTTCAAGTTTGACCAGGCCAGGCGCATCCTCTCGCTCGATTGTGATTTCCTCGGGGGCGAGGACGAGATGTATCGCTACACGCGCGATTTCGCGAAGGGCCGCAAGATCGCCAAGCCCGATGCCGAGAAAGGTTTTGAACTCATCAGCCGCCTCTACAGCGTCGAGTCGCTGATGACGCTCACCGGCGGAAGCGCCGACCATCGTATGCGCTTCGCCCCGAGCCAGGTCGCGGCGGTCGCGGCGCAACTCGCGGCGGAAGTGTTCAAGGAGGCCGGCCGCTCGACTTCTCTGAACACCGCGTCGCTCGTGGCGGGTGTGAAGGTGGATGCCAAGTGGATTTCGGAGTGCGCCAAGGATCTCGTAGCGCACAAGGGCGCGGCTCTTGTCGTGGCCGGTCAGCGCCAGCCGCTTGCGGTTCATGTCCTCGCGCATGCGATGAACGAAGTGCTCGGCGCGTTCGGCAAGACGATTGAGCTGCACGACGCTCCGAAGCCCGCTGCGAATGCCGATGCCGCGATGGGCGCGGAGACGTTGATCGTGCTCGGTGCGAATCCGGCTTACACCGCTGCTGAGGCTTGGAGCCAGATCACCAAGACGGCCAAGACGATTGTTCGTCTCGGCTACCATGAGGACGAGACGGCGAAGGACGCGACGTGGCATTTGCCCGCCGCGCATTACCTCGAATCTTGGGGCGATGTCCGCACCAGCGACGGCACGGTGGTTGCCATCCAGCCGCTCATCGCGCCGTTATTCGCTGGCCTGACGGAAAGCGAAGTGCTTGCACGCCTGCTCGGCAACGCGACGGCGAGCGCCTATGACTTGACCCGCGAGACCTTCGCCGCGCTGACCGGCGGTGCGCTCGACGAGGAGAAGTGGAAGAAGTTCCTGCACGACGGTTTCCTCGCGGGCACGAAGGCGACGGCGGTTTACACTGCGTTCGACTGGGCCGCTGCTGCAGCAGAGGTGACGAAAGCTGCCGCCTCCTCCGCTCCGAGCAAGGACAAGCTGGAAGTCATCTTCCACCGCGACGCCAAGCTGGATGACGGCCGTTACGCGAACAACGGCTGGCTTCAAGAGCTGCCCGAACCTATCACTAAGATTGTCTGGGACAACGCGGTGCTCATCAGCCGCGAGACGGCGACGCAGCTTGGCCTGAAGAATGGCGACGTGATTTCGATTTCTGCCAACGGCCGCACGGTCGAGGGCGGCATCTGGATTCAGCCCGGCATGGCGGACTTCACGCTCGGCCTCGCGCTCGGCTACGGCCGCAAGTGGGGCCGCATCGCGAGCTTTGAGAACAGCAGCGTGGGCTTCAACGCGTATCCGCTGCGCTTGGGCGGCGTGAACTTCCTGACCGGCGCGTCGGTGAAGGCCACGGGCCGCACGCACTCGTTCATCTGCACCCAGGACCACTGGACGCTGCATGGCCGGCCGGTCGTTCGCGAGGCGAACGTGGACCAGTTCCTCAAGCAGCCCGGCTTCGCGAAGCACATGGACCTCGATGGTCACACGGATTTCCTCATCAAGAATCCGGACGGCACGATCAAGAACATTTACGAGCACCCTTACAAGACGCATCCCGAGCTGGTCAGCAAGATGCACCAGTGGGGAATGGTCGTGGACCTCAACGCCTGCACCGGCTGCTCCGCGTGCGTGATCGCCTGCCAGAGCGAGAACAACATCCCCATCGTCGGCAAGGACCAGGTGGCCCGGGGCCGCGAGATGCATTGGATGCGCATTGACCGCTATTACGCGGCGGACCCGAAGAAAAAACCGCAGGGCGGCACGATCGACGCTTTTCTGAGCAACGCCTCCGGCAGCCAGGGCAACCCGGACACCGTCAACATCGTCGAGCGCGACGAGCTGCAGGCCACCAAGAAGTGGATTGATGATCCGCAGGTCGTGACCCAGCCGATGATGTGCCAGCACTGCGAGAACGCGCCGTGCGAAAGCGTCTGTCCGGTCAACGCCACCGCGCACGACCAGGAGGGTCTGAACGTGATGGCCTACAACCGCTGCGTCGGCACGCGGTATTGCGCCAACAACTGCGCCTGGAAGGTGCGGCGGTTCAACTTCTTCGATTTCAACAAGCGGCCCATCGGCGGCGGCAGGATGGCGGACAGCATCTTGAAGCTGGACATCGGCCTCTACAAAGGCCCGCTTGGCCACCGGCCCGGCGACGAGGTGGACATCATTTCGATGGCCCGCAACCCGGATGTGACCGTCCGCATGCGCGGCGTGATGGAGAAGTGCACGTTCTGCCAGCAGCGCATCGAGGGCGCGAAGATCGCGCAGAAGGTCAAGGCCGGCGCGAGCGGCGACGTGGAGGTAAAGGACGGCGCGATCAAGACCGCCTGCCAGCAAGTCTGCCCGGCCGGGGCCATCACCTTCGGCAACACGCTTGATCCGAACAGCGCGGTGTCGAAACTCAAGACGCAGGACCGCAACTACACGGTGCTCGGCTTCCTCGACAACCGCCCGCGCACAACCTACCTCGCCCGCATCCGCAACCTGAACCCCGCCATGCCCGACGCGAAGATCTGGACCATCGAGGAATACCGGAGCATCGCCGATCCGCACTTCATGCAGGAGCACGCGGCCGAGGGCGCCCAGAAAGGGGCCAAGCACTAATGAGCGCCGTCGCTGAACATCCCGTCACGTCCCCGGTCAAGATCGCGCCGCCGCCCGCCGAGCTGGAGCGCCAGCCCTTGGTGCTGCAGAACCGCAGCATCGGCTGGATTTCCGACCACATCGCCGGCATCTGCGAGGGCGACGCGCCCAAGTGGTGGCTGCCCGCGCTCGTCGTCAGCTCGACCATGCTGCTGATGATGGTGGCGTGCATCGGCTACCTCATCTCCACGGGCGTCGGAGTCTGGGCCTTGAACCAGCCGGTCGCCTGGGCCTGGGACATCACGAACTTCGTCTTCTGGATCGGCATCGGCCACGCCGGCACGCTCATCTCGGCGATTCTTTTCCTGCTCCGGCAGAAGTGGCGCACCTCGGTCAACCGCTCCGCCGAAGCCATGACGCTCTTTGCGGTGGCCTGCGCCGGCATTTTCCCGCTCATTCACGTGGGCCGAATCTGGTTCGCGCTCTGGTGGCTGCCGCCCATCCCGAACAACTACGACATCTGGCCGCAGTTCCGCTCGCCGCTGCTCTGGGACGTGTTCGCCGTCTCGACCTACGGCACGGTGTCGGTCCTGTTTTGGTATACCGGACTGATTCCCGACCTCGCCACGTTGCGCGACCGCGCGACGAGCAAGTTGAAAAAATTCCTTTACGGTTTCTTCGCGCTCGGCTGGACCGGCGCGAACCGGCACTGGAGCAACTACGAGAAAGCCTACCTCCTCCTCGCCGGTCTCTCGACGCCGCTGGTGCTCTCGGTGCATTCCATCGTGTCGTTTGACTTCGCCGTCTCCCAGGTCGCCGGCTGGCACACGACGATCTTCCCGCCCTACTTCGTCGCGGGCGCGGTCTTCTCCGGGTTTGGCATGGTGCTGTCGCTCCTCATCCCCCTGCGCACGCTCTGCAAACTGGAGGACATCGTGACCGTCCGGCACGTCGAGCTGATGTGCAAGGTCATCCTCGCGACCGGGTCCATCGTGGGCTACGCCTACGGCATGGAGTTCTTCATCGCGTGGTATGGCGGCAATCCCTATGAGCTGGCGGCGTTCAAGAACCGCGCGTTCGGCCCGTATTGGTGGGCTTACTGGTGGATGATCTCGTGCAACGTGATCTGCCCGCACCTCTTCTGGTTCCAGAAGCTCCGCACCAACATGGTGTTCGTCTTCATCGTGAGCATCTTCGTGAACATCGGCATGTGGTTCGAGCGCTTCGTCATCATCGCCACCTCGCTGATGCGCGACTACCTGCCGTCGAGCTGGGGCGTCTATTCGCCGACGTGGGTGGAGGTTTGCACGTTCATCGGAAGCTTCGGCCTGTTCCTGACCCTTTTCCTCCTCTTCATGCGCTACCTGCCGATGATCGCCATTTCCGAGGTGAAGGGTGTCGTCCCGCAGGCCAACCCGCACCACCCGCAGGGCGGTGCCAGACACGGAGGGCACCACTGATGAACGCCTACGGTCTTCTCGCCGTCTTCGACAACCCCGCCGACGCGCTGCACGCGGCGGAGCAGGTGCGCGACGCCGGTTACACGAAGTGGGATGTCCACACGCCGTTCCCGGTCCACGGGCTGGACGCGGCGATGGGCCTCCCGAATTCCAAGGTCGGCTGGTTCACCCTGCTCGGCGGCGTGACCGGCTACACCACCGGCATGATCATGATCTGGTGGATGAACGCCTTCGACTACAAGATCGTCATCGGTGGCAAGCCCATGTTCAGCCCGTTCTACAGCTTCCCGGTGAGCTACGAGCTGACGATCCTCCTCGCGTCCTTCGGCTCGCTGATCGGGATGCTCCTCCTGAACCGCCTGCCGCGCCTGCACCATCCGCTGCTGAAGAACCGCAAGTTCTGCGCGGGTGCGACGCACGACAAGTTCATCCTCGTCATCGAGACGGCGGACCCGAAGTTCAACGATCAGGAAACCCGCAGGCTGCTCGCATCCGCCGGCAGCAAGCACATTGAAATGGTGGAGGACTGATCCATGCGTTACTTCTTCGCCTTTCTCCTCGGCTTCGCACTGCTTTCGCTGACCGTCTTCGGCATCGCCGGCCGGCGCGGCACGGACTTCCGCAAGCCGCCGTTGGAAATTTTCAACGACATGGTGCGCCAGGCCAAGCTCCGGCCGCAAGTGCCCAACAGCTTCTTCGCCGACGGTCGCAGCTCGCAGCCGCACGTCGCCGGCACGGTCGCGCAGCGCATCGGCAACCTGAACAACAACACCTGGCAGGGCACCGAGAAGAACACGGGACTTGTTTCCGGCACGACGAACTTCGTCGCCACCATTCCCGTGCCCGTGACCTCGGTGCTCCTTGCGCGCGGCCGCGAGCGTTTCAACATCTCCTGCCTCCCGTGCCACGGCGCGACCGGTGACGGCAACGGCATCACCAAGAAAATCGGCGCGATGCCCGTCGTTGCCAACCTGCTCGACAAAAACGCCATCATCATCCCGGACGGCCAGGTGTTCCGCATCATCAGCGACGGCAAGGCGCCGAACATGCAGGGCTACGCCGCGAACATCGCCATCGAGGATCGCTGGGCCATCGTTGCCTACGTCCGCTCCCTCCAGCGCGCGCGCTACGCGACCTTGGAGGAAGTTCCCGCCGCCGACCGCGCCACGCTGAAGTAACGCCATGACCACGCACGCACTTCATATTCTTTCCGGTTTGCGCCGCGGCGTCGCCGCTGTGGTGGTCGCGCTGTTTGTCGCCGCGCTGCTGGGTTCGCGCGTCACCGCCGCCGAGCACGTGGAGCACGCCAAGACGGAAGTCCAGGCCGAGCATCAGGCCGAAGCCTCGCACGAAGGCCACGAGCACGGTCCGGCCGGCCATCCGACCGAGTGGAAGAAGTTCGGTTACGCCTACCTGACAGCTTATATGTTCTGTCTGAGCTTCTGCCTGGGCGCGCTCTTCCTCGTCATTCTAAATCACCTTTTCGACGCGCAATGGATGCTGCCCATCCGCCGCTTCCTCGAACACATCGCGTGTTTGTTGTTCCCGACAATGTTCATCCTCTGGCTGCCCATTGGGTTTCTCGCAACCGACATTTATCCTTGGATGTCCCCGGAGATGAGGGCGAATCCGGACCATGCGTTGCACGCGAAATATCCGCTCTTCACCATCAATGCCTTTTACGGCGTCTCCCTCGCCATCTTCTTTGTGTGGTGGTTCGTTTCGAGCGGGTTGCGCCGCGCCTCGCTGGCGCAGGACAAGGACGGGGCGGCAGCCCACACGCGCGTCATGCGCCGGTATGCGGCGTTCGGCATCTTCGCCTTCGCCTTCAGCCTGACCGGCGCGGCGATTTTTTGGATGAAGGCGCTGTCGCATCAGTTCTTCTCCACGATGTATGGCGTGTATTATTTCGCCGGCAGCGTGTGGGTGACGCTCATCACGACTTACTGGCTGCTCCTCTACTTCCGCAATCGGGGCGACCTCAAGGACGTGACGCGGCCGGTCACGTTCCACGACTGCGGCGTGCTGTTTTTCGCGTTCACGGTCTTCTACGCCTACATCCATTTCGGCCAATACTTTCTCATCTGGAACGCCGCGATGCCGGAGGAAACCTTCTGGTATGTCGCGCGCGAAAAGGGAACGTGGTGGTGGGTCGGGCAGTTCACCATCTTCGGCCACTTCTGGCTGCCGTTCCTGCTGCTGCTGCCCATCCGCCCCAAGCTCAATGTTGGCTTCATGAGCACGATGGCCGGCTGGGCCTGGGTGTGCCATTACCTCGATCTCCAGTTCAACATCGGCCCGGTGCTCTATCCCGAAGGACTGCACCTCGGCATTTACGACGTGCTTTGCGTCGGCGGTTTGTTGAGCGTCCTCATCTTCATGTTTTTCCGCGCCTTCAACGCCCACGCGCCCTATCCGCAGCGCGACCCGCGCGTGGCCGAGGCAATGGGCGTTTATGTCGAACCCGCGTCCAGCAAGGCCGCCCACTAACGCGCACACCATGAGCTGCGAAGAATCCCAAGACTCCTGTTGCAGTCCCGCCTGCCGCTCGAAGGCCGCCTACTTCGTCGGCGCGCTCGTCGTCGTGCTGCTGGGCGTCGGCTTGAACGCGATGCTCAGGCACTACACCGCGACGGGCGCGAAGGAAGCGCGCGAGGCCCGCGCAAAGGAGCGCGCCAAGGCGCTGGCTGAAGTGCGTCAGACCACGGCGCAGGAGTTGGCCACCGCCGCCGTTGTGGACAAGTCCAAGGGGCAGTTTCGCATCCCCGTCACGGCGGCGATGGAGCTGACCTTGAAGGAATACCAGGCCGATGCCGCCGCCGGGCGCTCGAACTTCGTCAACCGCGTCGAGACTTGGGCCAAGCCGCCGAGTTTTGAGTGAGAACGCAGGCGCAGGATTACGATTAAGAGCAAGATGAAGACAAAACTCCTTGGTTCCTGCTCCTGAACTTGTTCCTCATCCCGCTTCCACCGCCGCAATGATCACCGCCCAACCCAGCAGCCCGGCCGTCTGCGACACCGCGCCCTCCGTCGCGCGGGTCGAGGCGTCGTGCCGGCTGCCGGTGCTGTTCCTCGCGTTCAGCGGCGTGAAATGGCTTGCCTTCGGTGCGTTGTTCGCGCTGCTCGCCAGCGTCCAGCTTTACCATCCGACCTTCATGGAGGGCTGCCCGTGGGTCACCTACGGACGCCTCCGGCCCGCCGCCGTCAACATACTTGCCTACGGTTTTGCGCTGCAAACCGCCTTCGCCCTCGCGTTGTGGCTCATCGCCCGGCTCGGTCGCGTGACGCTGGCGAACCCGCTCGGGCTGTTCATCGCCGGGTATTTTTGGAATGTGGCCGTGGCCGTCGGAGTCTTCGGCATTGTCGCGGGCGACGCGACGGGCTTTGATCTCTTGGAATTTCCACTCTATGCCGCGCTGCCGCTCTTCGCCAGCTACGCGTGCATCGCTGCGTGGGCGCTCGTCACATTGCACCAGCGCACCGAGCGCAGCCTCTACGTCTCGCTCTGGTTCGTGCTCGCGGCGCTGTTGTGGTTTCCGTGGATTCTCTCGACCGCGCAAGGTTTCCTCCTCGGCTGGCATCCGCCCGGCGTCGTGCAGGCCATCGTCGCCGGCTGGTTCGGCAACAACCTGCTGCAAATCGTCCTGACCGGCTTTGCCCTCGCGGTGCTGTTCTACTTTGTGCCGAAGGCCGTGAACCGCCCGCTCGCGAACGCGGGCCTCGCGCAGACGGGCTTCTGGTCGCTGCTGCTCATTGGCGGCTGGGGTGGTCTTGGCCAGCTCTCCGCTGTGCCGGCGTGGATTCCCGCCGTCAGCGGCGCGGCGAACGTGCTGGTCGTCGTGCCCGTGCTCGCGCTGCTCGTTTGCCTGTTTCAGACGGTTGAAGGCGGCATTGCTGACGCGTGGAAGAGCAATACGACCTTCCGCTTCCTGCTGGTTGCGGCGGTGCTGCTGCTGGGCGTGACGCTCCGCAACGCCATCTTCGGAAGCGGGCGCTTCACCCAGTTCACCTTTTTCGCGACGGCTCGCACGGACATCGTGCTGCTCGGCGTGTTCGGGCTTGCGGCGCTCGGCGCGCTGCATCACATCGTCCCGCGTCTCGCGACGGGCGACGATGGCCTGCCCTCCGAAGGTCTGGCCGACCTCGCGTTCTGGGCGGCGTTGCTCGGCGTGCTGTTCGTTGGCATCGGCTTCAGCCTTGCGGGCTTCACGCAGGGCGGTGTCAACGTGGACGCAACGAAGGATTTTCTGAAGGACGGCGTTGTTGAAATTGCCGGCAAGCTCAAACTTGTCACGGTTGGCTACGCCGCCCTGACAGTCGCGGCGCTCGCGTTTCTCGCGAACTTCGCGCTCGCCGTGAAGCGTTGCTGCGCCGCGTGCTGTGGAGGTGCCCGATGAGACACGGACCGATCATCGGCGCAGGCGCGTTGTTCTCGCTGGCCTGCTCGTGGGCGGCGCTGGTCATGGCCCCGCAGCTCCAGCTTGGCGCGCTGGCTCCCGCCCCGCTGCCGAACTCGACGGAGATTTACCCGCCCGCCCGCCCCGGCCTCGCCGCGCAGGGCGCGGAGGTGTATCGCTCGCTGGGTTGCAACCAGTGCCACACCCGTGCGGTGCGGCAGGAGCAGGCGCTGTATGGCGTCCGCCTCACGGCTGTCGGGTCGAAATTCATCGACCTCGCCATGCCCGGCACCGGGACGACAAATCTGGTCAATTTGGCGGTTCCGGTGGCGCTGGCAAAGGTGCGCCGCGACCTGAGGTTCGCTGAACTGTTCTTCGTGGAAAAGCTGCCCGTTTTCCCAGCGGTGCTTTCGGGGAATTCTGATGCGATGGCAGCCGTTGACGGCATCTCCGCCCAGCGCACCGAGGATTTTCTGACCGGCGTCAACCGTCCGCAGTCAGGTCCGACCGTGAGTCAGGTTCTGGCAGACCTCCCGGCCGAGATTCTGGTCAAGGTCGGAGTGGAGGAAGCCGAACGCGGCGTGAGGCTGCTCTCCGACGCCGGCGCGAAGGCGGAACTGACTTTCTATAACATCGGTCCCGACCTCGACCGTGGCTGGGGCGCGCGCCGCGCCGTGGCGCAGGATTACGTGAACGACTCGCCCGTGCTGCTTGGCGGCGTTCGCGTCGGCCCCGACTTGGCAGGCATCGGCACGCGTGCGCCGGAGAAGTTCGCCGCCCCGTGGAAGTTCGCCACGACCAACAAGACGGAGGAACTTGAGCGGCACCTGCTCGTTCACCTCTACAACCCGCGCCTGCTGGCGAAGGATTCCATCTGCCCGACGGCCGGCTATCTGTTTGATACCAAGAAGCCCGAGGCGCGCTACGCCGGCGAGCCATTGACCGTGCCTGGCAAGGACACGCCGGTGTATCCTAAGCACAACGCCCGCGCCCTCGTCGCCTACCTGCTGACGCAGCGCGCGGACGTCGGCGTGGCCGAGGCTCCGGTGCCGTCGGCTCCCAAAGCCGCCTCCGCCGCGCCCGTCGGCACGAACGCGCCCGCGAAACCATGAGCCAGAACAAGTCCAAGCCCGCGCCGCAGAACGGCGACTCCGAACCGACGGTGGCCGCCGGTGGCGGCAGTGCGTGGCCGTTTGCCCTGCTGGGCGTCGTGCTCTTCGGCTGCTTCCTGCACGTGGAGAACACCGGCGGCGCGTTCCGCGCGGACGTTTATCAGGCCGGTGTGAAGGTTCCGCCGCCGATGCCCAACGAGCCGGAGGAAGTGCGGCTTTACAAGGCAGGCGCACAACTTTACGCAGCGTGCGCCGGCTGCCACCAGCCCAGCGGCCTCGGCTCCGACGCGCTGAATTTCCCGCCGCTGGCCGGCTCCGAGTTTGTGTTGCGTGAGAAGCCCGACTGGATGATCCGCATCATGCTCGACGCCGTCGAAGGCCCCATCACCGTCAAGGGCAAGACTTACGACAACCCCGCCATGACGCCGTTCCGCGGCGCGCTCAACGAAAACCAGATTGCCGCCATCGCCACCTACGTCCGGGGCAACAAGGACTGGGGTAACAACGCCAGTCATGTCACGCCCGCGCAGGTGAAGGCCATCATGGAGGCCACCGCGAAGAATGGCGGCACCAGGTGGCGCGCGACCACTTTGCAGGCGGTGCCCTGATTTTCTTCCGTGGCTTCTGCGGCATGAGTGCCGCGTTTCTCTTGCGTCCTTCACGGCCTTTGCGTGAGGCCGACTTCAGTCCGCCGCCGCACGGGCCAGCCGGGCCTCGCAGTCGGGGCAGATGCGCGGGTGGACTTCCGTGTTGAAAGTGGGTTCGAGGAGATTCTCAATCGGCTGCCACTGCTCCTTTTCGTCGCAGTAACTTTTACAGCCGGGACAGAACCGCAGCGCCCCACGCAGTTCGCCGAGTTCCTGATGCAGGCCGAGGATGCGCGCGGCGACACGCAGCCGGGCGCTGAGTTGTTCGCGGTCGAGGGGTTTGTTCAAGAAGTCATCCGCGCCCGCGTCCATCGCTTCGAGGTAGCGCGTCTTGCCGTTCACCACCGTCAGGAAGACGACATAAACGTAGTGCCGCGTCTTCACCTCGCGGATGCGGCGGCAGAGCGTGGGGCCGTCCATCTCCGGCATCATCCAGTCGGTGATGACGACTTCGGCGGGGGACTTCTGAAACGCCTCCCAGCCCGCGCGTCCGTCGGCCGCCTCGGTGACTTCGTGGCCGAGCGAGACGAGCGAATGGCGGAGCAGTTCGCGGGAAACCGGGTCGTCTTCAGCGATGAGGATGCGCATGGGGGAAAGATAGGCGGGGCAAACCCGGCGCGGGAAGTGCAAATCTGGCACGGGCGACTGGCGGGAATTGCCCGTTGACCGCGGGCGGAGGACAAGTTATACGCATACGTAATAAATCGGCCCTGACTCGCATGAGCGCCCCGCAACTCTCCGTCCTCTTCTTTTTTCAAATGTTCGCCATCCTGGCGGTGTGCCGGCTGGTGGGCCTCGTGGCCAGACGGGTCGGGCAGCCGGAGGTGGTCGGGGAGATGGTGGCCGGCGTGCTGCTGGGGCCGTCGCTGTTCGGCCTGCTCGCGCCGGGCGCGCAGGCGGCGTTGTTTCCGCCGGAGTCGCTCAGGGTCCTGTTCGTCGCGGCGCAACTGGGCATCGGCCTCTACATGTTTCTTGTGGGTGTGGGGTTCGAGACGGAGCTGTTCCGCAGCCGGGCGAAGAGCGCCGCCGCCGTGTCGCTCGCCGGGTTGCTCGTGCCGTTCGCGCTGGGGGTGGCGCTCGCGCCGTGGCTGATGACGACGCCGGGACTGTTCGGGGAGAAGGTGCGGCTGCACGAGGCGGCGCTGTTTCTGGGCGCGGCCATCGCCATCACGGCCTTTCCGGTGCTCGCGCGCATCATCCACGGGCGCGGGCTGACGGGGACGGCGCTGGGGACGCTGGCGCTGGCGGCGGGGGCGATTGGCGACGCGGTGGCGTGGTGCGTCCTGGCGGTGGTGCTGGCGAGCTTCGGCGGCGGGGCGGTGGTGGCGGTGAAGGCCATCGGCGGCGGCCTGCTTTACACGGCGCTCATGCTGACCGTCGGACGGCGGCTGCTTGCCCGGCTGGGCGCAGCGGTGGAACGGGAGGGAAAGCTGACGCCGCAGACGTTGTCCGTGTGCCTGATGCTCCTCATGCTCGGGGCGTGGGCCACCGACGCGGCGGGCATTCACGCGGTGTTTGGCGGCTTTTTGCTGGGCGTGGCGATGCCGCGCGGGCTGCTGACGCGGGAATTGCAACGGCAGTTGGAGCCGCTCACCGTGGTGTTCCTCCTGCCGATGTTCTTCACCTACTCCGGGCTGAACACGCGGCTGGACATGGTCAACAATCTCGAAATGCTCGGCTTCGCGCTGGTCGTCCTGGCGGCCTCGTGCCTCGGCAAGTTCGGCGCGTGCTGGGCGGCGGCGCGCCTGGCCGGGGAGGACAACCGCATGGCGCTGGCCGTTGGCTCGCTGTTGAACGCGCGCGGTCTGATGGAACTCATCATCATCAACATCGGCCTGCAAAAGGGCATCATCCAGCCGCCGCTCTTCGCGATGCTGGTGCTGATGGCAGTGGTCACGACGTTGATGGCCTCGCCGGTGTTTGAGCTGGTCTATGGCCGGCGGGCGCGCGCGGAGGGCAAACTGGGTGGAATTGCGAATGACGAATGACGAGCGGCGAATCCGTTGAACGGGCGCGTCCGGCGCAGAAGTTCGGCATTCGACATTCGACATTCGACATTTCGTTGCTTCATTCTCCGCGCGGCTTGGCCGTATGAAAGTCGCGCTCGCGCAGCTCAACACCACCGTCGGCGACCTCGTGGGGAACGAGGCGAAGATACTCGCGGCCCATCGGCGCGGCGTGGCTGCGGGGGTGGACTTGGTGGTGTGCCCGGAGCTGGCAACGACCGGTTATCCGCCGCGTGACCTGCTGCTGAAACCGCATTTCATCGGGCAGAACCTTGCGTTGCTGGAGCGGCTGGCGGCAGCGACGGGGAAGGCCGGGCTGCTGGTCGGCTTCGTCGGAAGGACGGTAGGCCGGCCGGGGCGCGGGCTGACGAATTCCGTCGCATTTTTGCAGCACGGAAAAATTGCCGAGGTGCGGACCAAGACCTTGCTGCCGACCTACGACGTGTTCGATGAGGACCGCTATTTCGACCCGGCAGAGGGCAATGAGCCGTTCACCTTGAATGGTCAACGCGTGGGCGTGACGGTCTGCGAGGACGTGTGGAACGACGAGGATTTCTGGCGCGACCGGCGCTACCGGCGCAACCCGGCGGCGGACCTCGCGCAGGCGGGCGCGAAAGTGATTTTTAATGTCTCGGCATCGCCGTGGCATCTGGGCAAAAACACGACGCGGCGCGAGATGCTGGCAAGCCTCGCTGCCAAGACGCGCTGTCCGCTGCTCTATTGCAATCTCGCAGGCGGCAACGACGAACTCATCTTCGACGGCGCGAGTCTGGTGTTCGACGGGCAGGGACGGCTGGCGGCGCAGGGCGCGTTGTTCGCCGAGGATTTCCTCGTCGTGGACACGGAGAAACTCAGGCCCAGCGCGCCGCCGGTGGCAGGCGACGAGGAACTGCTCTATCGCGCGCTGGTGCTCGGACTGCGCGACTACCTGCACAAGTGCGGCTTCAAGTCCGCGCTGCTGGGCCTGAGCGGCGGCATTGATTCGGCGTTGACGGCGGTGCTGGCGGTGGACGCGCTCGGCGCGGAGAATGTGCGCGGGGTTTCGTTGCCGTCGCAGTTTTCTTCGCAGGGCAGCCTTGATGACGCGCGGCTGCTGGCGGAGAACTTGGGCATCCGCTATGACGTGATTCCCATCCAGCCGGCGTTCGCGGCGGCGAAAGGGCAGTTGAAGGAAGTCTTCGCCGGACTGCCCGAGGATACGACGGAGGAGAACATTCAGGCGCGTTTGCGCGGCGTGGTGCTCATGGGGCTGTCGAACAAGTTTGGTTCTCTGCTGCTGACCACCGGCAACAAAAGCGAGCTGGCGGTGGGCTATTGCACCCTTTACGGCGACATGTGCGGCGGCCTGGCCGTCATCAGCGACGTGCCGAAGACGATGGTCTATCGTCTCTCGAACTGGGTGAATCGGGAGCGCGAAATCATCCCGGCGGCGTCCATCACCAAGCCGCCGAGCGCCGAATTGCGCCCGAACCAGACCGACCAAGACTCGCTCCCGCCTTACGATGTGCTCGACGCGATCCTTGAGGAATACGTGGTGAAGTGCCGTCCGGCTGGGGAAATTATCGCGGCGGGCTTCGACGCGGCGGCGGTGCAACGGGTGGTGAAGCTGATAGACGGCGCGGAATACAAGCGGCGGCAGGCGGCGCCGGGCTTGAAGGTGACGACGAAGGCGTTTGGGGTGGGCCGGCGGGTGCCAATCGCCCAGCGGTGGCGGGAGGCGGGTTGATGGGTGGAAAAAAGAAACGGCCAGCGTTGCCGCTGGCCGTTCGTGAGCTATTGGAAGTGAAGAACTACTTCTTCTCTTCGTTCGTGCCTTTGCACTTCTCGCAGTTCTTCTTGTTCTTGGCGGCCTCGACGCAGCAAGGATGGTCGCAGGTCTTGCCATCCTTGGCGGCCTTGGCGCAGCAGCCAGCCACTTTGCCGGGAGGATGATCGGCCTTCTTTTCCTTGTCAGCCGCGACGGCGAGGCTGGCGGTGAGGGCCACGGCAAACGCCACGGCAGCGAGCACTTTGACGAACTTCATAGGTTGTCCTTTCTTACCGACTATTAACTTTTTTCTTGTCCGACTACGCCGGCAAACCGTTTTAGGCACCATGCTGGAGACGTGCCGGCGATTGTTTGACGGGCGGATGGTTCGCATATTCGGGGGGGGCTGTCCACAGGGAATTGGACCCCTAGGGGTGCGTCCATGATCGCCTCAATTTGCCCGTTCAGACTTGGCGCGCAGCTCGTCAATGCGCTTTTGCACGACCGCAGGCTGAGGCGAGACGCGTTTCAGGCGGGTGAGGTGAGCCAGGGCTTTGTCCAGATTGCCGGCCTGTTCCTCCAAATTGGCAAGCTGGCCTAATATCTGGCCGTAGCCGGCCTCGTCGGGGTTTGGCTTGCCGGCTTCCTGTCGAAGCCATTTCTCGACGGCAAGTTCCAGCACGGCGCGGGCGCGGGGGACATCGCGGTTGTTCTCGGCGTAGAGCCGGCCGAGTTCGAGGAGGATTTCGTAGCTATCGGGGTTGGCGCGCAAGCCCTCGCGGAGGAAGGCCTCGGCTTCCTTGACTTGGTTGAGCCGCTCGCGAAGCCAGTAGGCGGCGACGGTGTAGGTGTCCACGCGGTGAGGGTCCAGCTCGGCGGAAAGCCGGAGCCAGGGAAGAATCTCGCGCGTGTCGGTGAAACGCTCCAGATGACGGTGCTCTGCCGGATAGAAATGACTCCCAAACGCTTCGAGCCAGTCCCGGTGTGTGCGCGTCGTCGCGTCGTGGTCATGGTGATGATCGTGGTCCACGGTTTCCTCCGCCATGTGGGTCTTGCCGTCCGGCAGGGCGACATCGAAGACGGAGGGGTAGTAGCCTTGGTGGAAGTAGGCGTCAGCCTTGAGAAAAAACTGGTCGGCGAAGGCGCGGCGGCTCTCGCCCAGCAGCAGGGCGAACATGGAGCCGGAGTCCTGCGGCTGTGCTTGCTGCCAGAGCAACAGGCGTCCGCCGGCAGCCAGCGCGGCGGCGAGGGCGAAGGCGATGAGCAGGGCGGGGTTCACGTCAATTCAGTGGGTGCCGGCGGAAGGCGAGCCAAGCGGCGAAGAGGAAGAACACCGTGTAGGCGGCGGCGTAGAGCGTGGCGAGCGCGACGATGCCCCACGGGATTAGTTCCCAGTTGTGGGTGATGAGGTCGCGCACATCGAAGAGTTCGAGGTGCGGGAGCGCGAAATAGACGGTGTAGAGCAATGATTGCAGCGGCTCGGCCAAGCTCAGGGCGACTTTGTTCAGGTGGCGACCCAACAGGAGGATTCCGGCGGCGCAAACGAAGCAGATGGTGCCGTTCGACGAGGGCGCGGCGAACACAATGGAGCCGAGCAGGGTCGCGGCGATGACGACAGCGAGCATGAGCCAGTGAAGCCAGGCGGCTTGCAGGTAGTTCATCACGGGCCAGTGATGCTCTCGCGACGCGCTGACGAGGCCGAAGAAGAGGTAGAAGAGGGCGAGAGCCAACCCGGTCGCCAGCCAGCAACCGAGGAATTTTCCCAGCAGGAACTGGCCGCGCGTGACCGGCTTGGCCAGCAGCGGGAAAATTGTGCGTTGCTCGCGCTCGGCAGGAATTTGCCGCGCGGTGCAGGTGATGGCGATGACCAAGCCGGAAACCCAGATGAGCAGCAGGCAGATTTCCTTGAGGTAGCGGACGATGCTGCGGTCGTTGAACAGGTTGACGCTGCCCGCGATGCCGGTGAGCAGCACGGTGAGGATAAACAGCACGTAGAAGTCCTTCCGCCGGACCATTTCCAGCACGACGACTTTGGCGAGTGCCCAGACGGTTTTCATGACTGCGGGGCGTAGCCGATGAGCTTGAGGAAGATTTGCTCGAGGTTGGCCGCGTGTTCCTTGAGCAGGTCGCTGACGCGACCCTCGGTCTTGAGCTCGCCCTGATGCAGGATGGCCACGCGGTCGCAGACAGTCTCAACCTCGCCGAGTTCATGGGAGGAGAAAAAGACAGTTTTGCCCTCGCCTTTGAGTCGTTGAATGATTTCGCGGACTTTCATGCGCCCAATCGGACCCAGACCACTGGTCGGCTCGTCGAGGATGAGCAGGTCGGGGTTGTTGATGAGCGCCTGGGCGAGGCCGACGCGCTGCTGCATGCCCTTGGAGTAGGTTTTTATCTGGCGCTTCCGTGCGTGGTCCAGTTCGACCAGCTTGAGCACCGCATCAATGCGCTGCTCCGTTTCCGCCTTTGGAATCTGGAAGATAGCGGCATAGAAGCGAAGCAATTCCTCGGCACTTAGGAACTTGTAGTAATAGGTCTGCTCAGGCAGGTAGCCGATGCGCTGGCGGGCGATGGGTTCGCGCACGTCCACGCCGAAGATGCGGGCGGTGCCGCTGGTGGGCGGCACGAAGCCCAGCAAGACGTTCATCGTGGAGGTCTTGCCCGCGCCGTTGGGACCGAGGAAGCCGAAGACCTCACCTTGGCCGACGCGCAGGTTCAGACCCTTGACCGCGACCTTGGTGGTTTCACCGAGGTCGCGGCTTCGATATTCGACGCGCAGGTTTTCGATTGAGAGCGTGGCTTCCACCGGTGTTTCGGCGGCGAGAATACTCCACCGCACCGGCACAATTCAACCTTCTCCCCGCTTCAAAGTTACAAACGGAAATACCGGGCCGGGTCAGAAAGTGTGACCTAGCGCGGACAAACTGCATGTCGGGGCCAGGGCGACCGCCGTGCCGGCCGAGTAATCACCGCCGCTGGGACAGTAGGGCAGCGCGGAACCCTTGAAGTAACCGAGCAAGGTGGTGTCGGACAGCGCATAGGTGTCCGTGGATTGCTTTTTGTTCTCCAGCGCCCACTGCTGAACCGTGCTGTCAATCATCCGCAGATTGGCGATGCACGAGTTCTTTTGCGCAGTGGTGCGGGCCTTGATGAAGTTCGGAACCGCTATCGCGGCCAGCAGGCCGATGATGGCGATCACGATCATGATTTCAACGAGCGTGAACCCGTGTCGTGCTGTTCCAAGGCGCATACGTCACATAGGGTGGGAAACCCCCTTCGCGGGCAAGAAAAAAGGCTTGGAGTTGCGCTCCAAGCCTTTCACGAGGGGATCTCGGAATTAGAGCGTATGACCGCTTGCCGACAAACTGCACGTCGGAGAGCCCGAAACCGTGGTGGCGGCAGTGTAGGCGCCACCTCCGGGGCACGCCGGGAGGGCCGAGCCTTTCAGGTAGGCCAGCACGGTCGTGTCCGTGAGGGCATACGTGTCGGTCGCGGCCTTCTTGTTTTCCAGCGCCCATTGCTGCACCGCGCCGTCAATCTGCTTGAGGTTCGCGATACAGGAGTTTTTCTGCGCCGTGGCGCGCGCCTTCACGAAGTTCGGGATGGCGATGGCCGCGAGCAGGCCGATGATGGCCACCACGATCATGATTTCCACGAGCGTGAAGCCGCCTTTGTGGGACTGTTGGACTTTCATGTGACTGTCTTTCTAAGGTGCGGCGTGGACAGAACAGAGGGCGGGTTAATTTATTATTGCTGTTGCGTCCACAGATTGCCCTCTGAGACCGCACTCAGAGCAAAAAACTAGCAACCGGAATACCATTGTCAACTTTGTGAAAGATTTTTTTGAACCACCTGTGGAACCCCTGTTGGCGTGAACTGGACGGCGCGAACTCCCCGCGTTGTTAATGGTCTGCTGACAGGCTGTTCGCGTCCGCATCCAGCGGGGGAAAGTTCCCCTTGTCTCGCAATGGGGCCAGACCTAGATTCGCGCCGCGCAAGTTGAAAGCCAGCGGCCAGCACCGGTTGAATGATTGAACTGATCCAGTTTCCGTGGAGCCCGTTCTGCATCGTGCAGCGGCGCATCTTGGAGTTTGCGGGGATGCGCTTCAAAATCACCAACATCCCCAGCACTGACCGCTCGCTGGTCTGGAAGCTCACGCGAGAACGCTACTATCAGGTGCCCGTCATCCGCGACGGCCGGCAGGTGATCTTCGAGACGGAGGAGGACTCGCAGGTGATAGCGAAGTATCTGGACAACAAACTCGCCCTGGGCCTGTTCCCTTCGCATCTGCGCGGGTTACAGACGATTCTCTGGCGGCACATCGAGGACGAGATCGAGGGACTCGGATTCCGGCTCAACGACATTTATTATCGCACCACCATCCCGGCGAAGGAACGGCTGGCGTTCGTGCGGCACAAGGAGCGGAAGTTCGGGCGCGGCTGCCTGGAGCGGTGGCGCGAGGAGCAACCAGCGCTGCTCAAGCAGCTTGAGGCGCGGCTCATCCCTTATGAGCAGATGCTGTTGACGAAACCTTTCCTGCTCGGCGACCACCCACGCTTTGTGGACTTCGATCTCTACGGGATGCTCGGCAATTTTCTCGCCTCGGGAAAACACAAGCTACCCGCCGCGCACACGCAAATCCGCGCGTGGTATGCGCGCATGACCAAGGCCCGGGCCGCAGACTTCTCCCGCTGATGGTTCAATTCCCCAGCCTCACTCCGCGTGTTCGCTTCCGGCTCCGCTGCCGGGTGACTGCACGGCGGCGGGGCACATCGTTTTAATTGTGAAAAACTACATCCTCGACACCAACGTCCTGCTTCACGACCCGAACTCGCTCCTCAACTTTCAGGACAACAACGTCCTCATCCCCATCGAAGTCGTGGAGGAGATTGACCGCTTCAAGCGCGACTCCAGCGAGCTTGGCCAGAACGCGCGCGGCGTGTCGCGTATGCTTGACAGTCTGCGCGGCACGGGGCGTCTCAGCGAAGGTGTCACGCTGCAAAACGGCGGTCATTTGCGCATCCTGCTCGACACCAAGAACGGCAATGGCAACGCCAACGGCGGCCTGCACACGACGGTTCAAAACGTGGACAACCGCATCCTCGCTCACGCGCTCATGGTCCAGCAGGCCAAGCCGGACGTGGCCACCGTGCTTGTCAGCAAGGACATCAATCTCCGCATCAAGGCCGACGCGCATGGCCTCGCTGCGGAGGACTACGAGACCGACCGCGTGCGGCTGCAGGACTTGTATTCCGGAATGTTCGACATGGAGGTGGCGCCGGAGCAGATCGTGAAATTCCGCGCGGACGACGAGCTGCCGCTGCCGGCCAACCGCCAGTATTTTCCGAACGAATACTGCACGCTCAACGAGAACGCGAAACAGAAGCGCGCCGTGCTCGCGAAGGTGGACGCCACCGGCAAGAAGCTCGTGCCCATCATTGATGTGCGTGAAGGAGTCTGGGGCATCAAGCCGCGCAACCGCGAGCAGCACTTCGCGTTCGACGCGCTGCTCGACGACCGCATCAAGCTGGTCACGCTGATGGGCAAGGCCGGCACCGGCAAGACGCTCATGGCGATGGCCGCCGGCCTCAAGCGCACCGTGATGGACCGCGAGTTCCGCCGGCTCGTCGTCGCTCGCCCGACCATCTCGATGGGCAAGGAACTTGGCTTCCTTCCCGGCTCACTCGAAGAGAAGCTCGGCCCGTGGATGCAGCCGATTCACGACGCCCTGGAACTGCTCAGCGATTTGAACATGGGCAACGATCACCGTCGCAGCAGCGACCTCTTGCGCAGCGGCACCATCGTCGTCGAGGCGTTGAGCTACATTCGCGGACGCAGCATCGCGAACCAGTTCATGATCATTGACGAGGCGCAGAACCTCACGCCGCTCGAAGTGAAGACCATCGTCACGCGCGTCGGCAACGGGACGAAAATCATCTTCACCGGCGACCCGTATCAGATTGACAACCCCTACGTGGACAGCTCGTCGAACGGCTTCAACTATCTCATCAGCAAGTTCCGCGACCACGCCATCGCCGCGCACATCGAGTTGCAAAAGGGCGAGCGCTCCGACCTCGCCGAGCTGGCGGCGAATGTCTTGTAGGCGGCTGGACGGAAGTGCATTTCGACGGCAAAGAGCCTGAATTATCACGGGTTTTGCGCGTCACTCCACCCCGTTTGTCCGCGGTTTCCGACGGGTAGAATGGGCCTTCCAGATTTCCGAAAATTTGTGTGGCGCAAAAACTCGACCTTGCTACATTCGCGCACTCTTTTGCGGGCGGGCTTGCTCGACAGCGTTGAAAATGACGAGCCCGCGCGCGGGAAAACCAGTTTTGCGCTGTGACTAAGAAGAAGATGACTACTAAGAAGCCGGCAGCACCGGCTAAGAAAGCCAGAAGTGTCGGCTCGGCGACCCTCGCCGCCATCCTTGGCAAGGCCACGCCCAAGCAGCAACCGAAACAGCCCGTGATGTGGACGCCCAACGGCAAGGTGAAGATCAAGCCCGAATGGCAGGGCTTCTACAACACGCTCCTTGACCTCCGCGAACGGCTCCGCAGCCAGATGAACGGCCTCGCCAAGGAGTCCGCCACCCAGATGGAGAGCTACAGCCTCCACATGGGCGATTCCGGCACGGACAACTTCGACCGGGACTTCGCGCTCAGCCTGCTCTCCTCCGACCAGGACGCGATTTACGAGATCGAGGAGGCGCTCAAGCGCATTGAGCGGGGCACCTACGGCGTCTGCGAACTTTCCAACAAGAACATCCCCAAGGCCCGCCTCGAGGCGATTCCTTGGACCCGCTTCACTGTCGAGGCGCAGGCCCAGCTCGAACGCGAGGGCGCGCTCCGTCAGAAGCGCCTCGCCGCCCTCGGCTCCATGGAGTCCACCGCCGTGGCGGACATTGACGAAAGCGATGTGGAGGAGGCCGACGAGAAACCCGCGAAGGAAAAGGAATAATTTATGGCCCGTGAAATCGTAACCATCGAATGCACTGAGGCGCGCAAGGAGGGCAAGTCCCCCTCGCGTTACCAGACCAGTCGCAACAAAAAACTGCAGCAGGAGAAGGTGGAGAAGAAGAAATACAATCCCGCCCTCCGCCGTCACACCCTGCATCGCGAAATCAAGTAATCTCTATGCCGCGCAAAACCCACACCGACAAGAAAGACGCCAAGGGCCGCCCCACGGAGCGCCGCGCTCCCCGCCCCAAACCCAAACTCGAGTTCACCCTCGACGCGATTGACTACAAGAACGTCAACCTCTTGAAGCAGTTCGTCACCGACAACGGTCGCATCCTGCCGCGCAAATACACCGGTCTCCCCGCGCAATTCCAGCGCCGCGTGACGACCGCGATCAAGCGCGCCCGGCAGATGCTGTTGATGAAGTAGGCTTTCACTCTCCGCCTCTGGCCCCATGCCGAGGCGGAGTTTTTCTGCCGTCAGAATGCAAATGATTTGCATGAAGCACCGCACCGCGCTATCACTTCGGACGTGAACCAGCTTCCATCTAAGCCCAATGCGGCCGAACCTTCTCCCTCTCCCAGCGGGAGAGGGCCGGGGAGAGGGGGAACTGCCGCGCAGAGCAGCCACTGCCGTCTTCTCGCATTCCTGCTTTTGCCGCTACTCTTCCTCGCCGCCTGCACCCGCGCTGCTACGCCCGCACCAAAGCCTTCGGCTGCTCCTACCGCCGAAACCGCCACGAAACTCAAAGTCCTCACCAGCTTCCTCCCCGTCTATTGCTTCACCGCCAACGTCGCCGGCGACC
>CAYZJP010000068.1:0-27462 GCA_964478755.1 uncultured Klebsiella sp. | reverse complement strand
GATTTTCTTTGCGTAATCCCAATAAACGTCGCTGTTCATGCAATAGGCACGACGGGTGCCCTCGCGGCGAGGGAGGCCGTTCTCGTCCAGCGGCAGGATTTCAGGATGTTTTTGCGAGAGCCAGACCGGCGGTGCGGCGGTGGGCGTGCTGAGGACGATTTTGATGCCCTGGCCACCGAAGGCGTCCATCGCGCGGCGCAGCCAGGCGAAGTCGTATTTGCCCTCCACGCGCTCACTCAAGCCCCAGGAGAACTCGCCCAGGCGGACGACGTTCATCCCGGCGTGCGCCATCAGTTGCGCGTCCTGCTCCCAGCGAGACTCGGGTTCTTCCGCCGTTCCATCGAACGGAAAAACCCAGTGCTCCGGGTAATAATCAGCACCGAAATACATGGTTGGTTGTTGGCTGCGCTGACGTTCGTAGGCTAGGCGCAAGCACGCACCGCTAGCAATCTCAATTTCAGGCGGCTCGCCGCCTGGCTCCATTCAACTTGATGAAAAAATCAGAAAAGCGTCAAGGCAGGGAGTTTGTCGCATTGCACGAAGCCAACTCTTCCTGCCCTCCGGCTTTCCTAATTCAAAATACTCCACTCTTCCTCGTGCGAGGCGGCCTGATGGTGTGACGACGAACTTGCGTCCAACCGCGCCATGAACACCCGCGCTGCCGGCCTGCTCGTCTTCGTCCTCCTCGCCACCAACGCATCCGCCGCCGCCTATCGCAACCCCTACGGCAAGTTCCCCACCAATGCCACGCCCGGCGACCGGATGTTTGCGGAGTATTTCCGCGCCGAGACGCGCACGCTGGGCGAGCGCTCGCTCGCGGACGTGCGCACGCTCGACGACTGGAACAAAACCAAACTCACCGCGCGCAAGCAGCTTTTCGAGATGCTCGGCCTCGACCCGTTGCTGCCGAAGACGGACTTGAAGGCGACCGTCACCGGCACCCTGGACCACCCGGACTTCACGGTGGAGAAGCTGCATTACCAATCGCGTCCCGGCCTCTACGTCACGGCGAATGTCTATGTGCCGAAGAAGCTTTCCGCGCCCGCGCCCGCGATCCTCTACGTCTGCGGCCATGCGGTGGTGAAGACTGACGGCGTGAGCTACGGGAACAAGGTCGGCTACCAGCACTGGGGCGCGTGGTTCGCGCGCAACGGCTACGTCTGCATGGTCGTGGACACTGTGCAGCTCGGAGAGCTTGAGGGCATTCATCACGGCACTTACAAGGAAGGTTTCTGGTGGTGGAACTCGCGCGGCTATTCCAGCGCTGCGGCGGAGGCTTGGAACTGCATCCGTGCGCTCGACTACCTGCAATCGCGCAAGGACGTGGATGGCGAGCGCATCGGTGTGACGGGCCGAAGCGGCGGCGGCGCCTACTCGTGGTGGATTGCGGCGCTCGACGAGCGCATCAAGGCCGCGTGCCCGACCGCCGGCATCGTGGACCTCCAGAGCCACGTTGTGGACGGCTGCGTCGAGGGCCACTGCGACTGCATGTTCATGGTGAACACCTATCGCTGGGACTACGCGCAGGTCGCCGCGCTCATGGCTCCGCGCCCGTTGCTCATCGTCAACACCGACAAGGACACCATCTTCCCGCTCGACGGCGTCGTGCGCCTGCACGAACGCGTGCGCGGCATCTACGACCTGCACAACGCGCCGGAGAAGCTCGGCCTCATCCTCGGCGAAGGCCCGCACAAGGACACGCAGGAGCTGCAAGTGCCCGTGATGCGCTGGTTCAACAAGTGGCTGAAGCACAACGAGGCGCCCGTGCCCAACTACGCGGAGAAGCTCTTCACTCCGCAGCAACTCAAAGTCTTCGAGAAACTCCCCGCCGACGAAATCACGACGAAGTGCTACGAGAGCTTCACGCAGCTCGCCGTGGACTCCGCGAGCTTCGACCCGACGAAGGCGCTGGCCGCGTTGCAGATGAAAACTTTCGGTGGCTGGCCGTCCGCGACCGCGCCGGCGAATGTCCGCCAAGTTGCTTCGACCGAGGCCGATGGCGTGCGTCTGAGCGTCCACGAGTTCGACAGCGAGAGCGGCATCCATCTGCGTTTCTATCTCGCGCAGCCCTCCGCTGCCGCGCCGAAGTCGCTGCACCTCGAGACCGTGGACGACGCAAACTGGCAGCAGCAGTTGCAGCTCGCGAAGGCGGGCTTCGCCAGCGCGTTCGGCGAGGAGCTGGCCCGCGCGGGGATTGACCCGAAGTCGTCCGTATCGCCGGACCTTGAGAAGAAGTTCACCGGCTGGATGCGCTACATCCGCGACAACCAGGCGGCCTACATCACCTTCGCGCCGCGCGGCGTGGGCCTGACCGCGCTCGGCGGCGACAAGCGTTATCAGACACAAATTCGCCGCCGCTTCATGCTGCTCGGCGAAACGCTCGCGAGCACGCAAGTCTGGGACGTGCATCGCGCCTCCGAGGCCGCGCGCGGTTTGCCGGGACTTGGTGACGTGCCGTTGCACTTCCACGCCAGCCCTGAGATGACGGAGGTCGCCACCTTCGCCGCGATCTTCGAGCCGAAGCTGGTGTCGCTCACGCTCGCGAACCCGCCGCGCGGCGACAAGGATGCGCCGGATTTCCTGAACTGGTCGCGCATCGTCACGCCCGCGCAACTGCTCCAGCTCGCCGAGCAGAAGACGAAGGTGAATCTGCCGAAGAAGCGATAAGCGCGTCCGTCGGTTTCGGGTGGCACCCGCCTCCGGCGGGTCGCGTCGGGCGTCACGCCCGACGCACGACGTGTGTGCGTCAATACCGTTTGAGAATCCGCTCAGCCCTCTCGCTGCCGCGCCAGCGCGCAGCCCTCCCGTCTCCGTCACTCACCACAATTCGCCCACCCCGTGCCGGGCGCGACGCTCGGCACGACCCGCCGGAGGCGGGTGCCACCCGAGGCGAATCCACGCGCCGCTACTGCGTCCGCACATGGGTCGTCTGCGTCGGGAAGGCGAACTCGATGCCCTCGGCCTCGAAGCGGCGTTTGATCTCGAGGTTGATCTGCTGCATTCCGGCGAGGTAGGCCTTCGTCTCCACGCCATTCCACCAGTGGACCACGAACAGGTTCAACGCGGAGTCGTTGAATTTGTTGAAACTCACCCACACGTCCGTGGTCATCGGGTGGCCGCGGTAGATTTCCTCCAGGATGGCCGTGGCGCGCCGCACCTTCTCCGTCGGCGTGTCGTAGGTGATGCCGAGGTTCAACTCCGTCTTGATGTTCGGGCGCGCGGTGATGTTCGTGATGGTCGCGTTGCCCATCGTCTTGTTCGGGATGGTGACGAGATGGCCGTCGAGGTTGCGCACGCGCGTGCTGCGCAGGCCGATGCTTTGCACCGTGCCGTCCACCGCTTCGAGCCGGATGCGGTCGCCCACGCGGAAGGGCTTGTCCGCGAAGATGGCCACCGCGCCGAACAGGTTCGCCAGCGTGTCCTGCGCCGCGAGACCGAGCGCGAGGCCGCCGATGGACAACGACGCCAGCGCGGCGGTGACGTTGACGCCCAGGTTCTGCATCGTGACCAGCGTGGCGACGACGACGAGGAACGCCTTGATGCCCTTGCGGAAGACGATGAAGAGCTGGTCGTTGAAGCCCTTCTCCTTTTCCGTGCCGCGCTCGCGCCACACGTCCACCAGCACGTCCGTGACCTTGAGCACCATGTAGGTGAGCGACACGGCGAGGACGACGATGAACGCCTTGTGCAGCCACAGCTCCACCGCCGGCGGCCAGTGGAAGATGCTCAGGCCGATGTGCAGGAAGAGCACGAACGCGATGACCTTGACGGGGCCGTTGAGCAGTTCGAGGAGCTGCTCGTCGAGCGTCGTGCGGGTCTGGCTGATGAACTTGCGGAGCCAGACACGCGCGAGCCAGTCCAGGAACTTCGCCACGTGGAACGCCAGCACGATGTAGATGAGCGAGGCGAGATATTGCCACAACGGGTTGCCGAGGAACGTCGTGCGCAGCGGCTCGAAGCTGTCGAGGCCGAACGTGAGGATCTCCCGCCGCTCGTCGGCGAGCTGCGCGATCAGGTTCGTGGCCGGCGTGGAGCGCGCCGGGGCGTTCGTGGCGGCGGGCGGGTTCGTGTTCGTCTGCGCGCCCAGCCAATGCGGCAGGCCGAGGAACAGCAGCGTCCAGAGCACGGCCGACAGCCCGAGGAACTTCCACTTCGCAGTCATGCCGCGAGTGTGCGGAACCACCGGCTTGGGCGGCAAGCGCGGTGTGCAGCCAGTGCGTCTTGGACTGCGGTGGCAGAGCTCAGCGGCGACACCGCTTTGGCATACCGCCGAGCGGAAACAGTCTTGCGCTGTTCGATTGGATGCTGCAAAGACTCCCCAGCCACAAAAATGCCAGACTTTCACCGACATGAGAACGGTGGCGGACGAGTGGACAATTCGGCCGTAGTTGATGACACGGTCTATGTCGGCCCCGATGCGCGGGTCGAAGGGCGCGCGAAGGTCACGGAATTCGCTCGAATTGAAGGCCGAGCGACTGTGAGTGGAAGCGCTCGAGTAAAGGGTCATGCAAGCGTGAAGGATTGGGCGGTTGTTGAAGAGCACGCCATCGTCTTCGGCAACGCTATCATTGAGGGGTTCGCACGCGTTCGTGGTGGTGCTTGGGTTGGTGGGAATGGGCGCATCGGCGGCCATCAATGGCTGGGAGGCGACGCGCGCGTAGGTTGCCAAAGTCCTGAGCAAAAAATCGTTGGACAACCAGTTCGGGTTCGTGGCCGTGGACAAAGACGCGAAGGCGTGCGGTATGAACGATGCCATTGTGGGAAGATTGCGGTTTCCGACGGTGGCTATTGCTACGAGCACATGGCCAAGTAAGAACCACTGCGGTTGAACGAGCGTCCTCCATAACACAGCCTACAGTTAGCGTTCGCGCCGGAGGCGCGCTTGAAGGTAGCCGGTGGGAAGTGTAGCGCACCCACCGGGTTGCAGTTTGGTTGGCCGCGCCCCGGAGGGCGCGCATGAGATGCCCGCCGGTTCATGCGCCCCGCCGGGGCGCGACCGGCCGGTGCCAGAACCGGTGGGTGCGGTTCTCCCGCTGGTCGAACCTTCCCACCGGCTACCTTCATTGGCCCCGCCGGGGCCGGCGCACCGGCGTTCTCGTTCGGCTGGAACCCGGCGGAACTTCTTGAATCCCATTGCCTCCCGGCGGCGTCTGCTTAACGTGTCGCTGTCCCCGCCGGGTGGACTTCGTTGCCGGGCGGAACTCGTTCAAACCATGAACTGCAAAACCTTCCTCGCGCTGGCGGTCGCCGTCGGCGCCCTGTTCACCTCCACCGTCCGCGCCGACCTCGCGGCCAGCGGCGACAAGATTCTCCAGCAGGAGTTGCGGCAGGAGCAGATCAAGGCCACCACGCAGCGCGTCGGCGCGCAGCTCGGCGCGGTCATCGAGGAATACGACCGCAACGGTCTTGAAGGCGACGACGTGGTCGTGCTCCGCGCCATCCGCGGCGTGCTCGACAAACTCAGCGACAAGGAAATCGCCCGCGTCGTCACGCTGCTCCAGCAGGCCCGCACCACGCCGGACAGCGATGCACAGCGCCGGAATGCACTCGATGCCTTCGCTGGACAAAAGGGCGTGACCGTTCAACTCCGTGCGTTGTTGCTCGAGTATCAGCGCCAGCAGGCCTTGCAGGAGATTGCCTCGCGCTTCGCCGCGCTGGCCCGTCGTCAGGGCGACAATCTCAAGGAAGCGGTCGGTCTCGCGACGTTGATGAAGGGCCGTGACGCCCGCCGCACCGAGACCGCGCATCAGGTCGCGCTGCAACTTCAGGAGGTCGAGCAGGGCACCATCGGCGACGAGGCGAAGATTGTTCTCGCGAAGTTGCAGAAGGTCGTCGCGCTGATGGACGGTCCCGCTGGCGAGCGCCCGCGCACCGCACTCACCAAGGCGGAGGATTCGCGCATGGTCGCCACGCTGGATTCTGCGACGGGTGATTTGAAGTCCGCGAACTTGCTCTCCGCCGCCGGCAACGAGAAGCGCGCGCGCGACGTGCTGACCGACCTTGCCAAGCTGCTCATGCCCGCGCGCGACAACCTCGAAGTGATGAAGCAGGCGTTGCGCGATCTGGAGAAGGCCATTCCGCAGCAGAAGGAGGCCATTGACGAGACCAGGCAGGCCACCAAACCCAGGGCCGAGAAGACCGAATTGGCCGACGCCGAAAAGAAGCAGGCCGAAGTCGTGGACAAGACCGACAGCATCCGTGAGGACGTGGAGAAGGCCGCGCCGAAGGCCGCCGAGGAACTCAAGGCCGCCGTGGAGAAGCAGCAGGAAGCCCGCGCGCAGTTGCAGGAGCAGCCCACGCGTCGCACGCCGCAAAACGAGTCGCCCGTCACCGAGAAGCAGGAGCAGGCGCTGGCCAAGATGGAGGAGGCGAAGAAAACCCTGGAGCAGCAGATCGCGCTCGCCGAGGCCCGCCAGCAGAAGCCCAAGGACAAGCTCGCCGACTTGAAGGAACTCAAGGCAAAGGTCGAGGAACTCGCGAAGAAGCAGGAGCAGGTGAAGGAGAACGCCGCGCAAGCCGAGAAGACCGCCGCTGCCGGGAAGAAGCCCGACGCGCTCGTTGCCGAGGCCGCGAAGCAGGAGTCTGTCAAGGCCGAGACGCAGCAGACCCAGCAGGAAGCCGCCGCCAACGCGCCCGACGCCGCCAAGACGCTCGGCGAGGCCGTGCGGCAGCAGGAAAAATCCCAGCAGGCGCTTGAGAACAAAGCCAACGCTCCGATGGCCCAGCAGGCCGCGAAGGACGCGCTCGACAAGGCCGCGCAGCAGCTGGACGCGCAGATCGCGAAGCTGGAGAAGGCGAAGGAAGATTTGGCCAAGCTCGACAAGCTCGGCCAGGACATCGGCAAGTTGATGCAGGAGCAGCAGAAGCTCGCGATGGACACTGCCAAGGCTGCTGAGAAGCCGGAGAACAAGACCGCTCCGCAGACCGCGAAAGATCAGGGCGATCTCGCGCAGAAGACGGAGGCCGCGAAGGCTGATGCGAAGGAAGTTTCGCCGGAAGCCGCGAGTGACCTCGGTGCGGCGAAGGAAAACATGACCGACGCGAAGGCGAATCTTGAGAAGCCCGACGCCGCAAAGGCGCGTCCCGACCAGGCGCAGGCGATGGCGAACTTGCAGGCCGCGAAGAACGCCGTGGACCAGAAGAAGCAGCAGCTCGCGAACGAACTCGGCCAGCAGCCGCCGAACAACACGCCACAGCTCGCGAAGGCTTCCGAGACCGTCGCCGCCGCGCAGCAGCAGGTGAATCAGGCGCTCGCCAAGCTCGACCAGCCCGCCGGCTTGCAGGAGATGCTCAAGCAGAAGCAGGAGGAAATCGCCGCCGCGCTCGGCGAGAAGGCAAAGGCGCAGCCGCAGTCGAAACCCGTCGCCGAAGCAAAGCAGGCCGCTGAGAATGCCGCTGAAAAACTTGGTCAGAGTGATTTGAAGGCCGCCATCGGCGAGATGGCAAAAGCGCAGAAGGGCTTGGAAGCCGCGCAGGCGGAAGGCCAGCCCGCCGGCGAGAAGCCGCCAGGCGACGGTCAGAAACCCGACGGTGCTCCCGCCGATGCGAAGCCGGCAGATGCAAAACCCGGTGAAGGCAAACCGGGCGAAGGAAAGCCGGGCGAAGGCAAGCCAGGTGAGGGCAAGCCTGACGCGGCCGCGCAGACTGCGAAGCCGCAGCCTTCACTTCCGCAGCTTGCCAAGCAGCAAGCTGACGTGAAGGCCATGACCGAGGTGCTCGCCGCGATGCAGGCCACGCAACAAGCCGCGCAGCCACTCGATGCCGCCGCCGAGATGATTGCTCCGCTCGCCGCCGGTGAAGCCGGCCCGCTCCCGCAGATGGCGCAGCAGGCGTTGCAGAAAGCGCAGCAGGCGCTCACGCAGGCCGCCGCGCAGGCCGAGGCCGGCAAGGCCCAGCCCGCACAGCAGAACGCCGAGGCCGCGCAGCAGGCGCTCGCTCAGGCCGCTGCCGCGCTCGCGCTCGCGCAGGAAGGCGTCGGCCAGGAAACCGCGCAGCAGGGGCAGGGACAAGGGCAAGGCCAGAGCCAGCAAAAAGGCAAGGGCCAGGCGCAAGGCCCCGGCCAGAATTCCCCGCAGGCCAACAGCAAGGATGGGCAAGGCGACGGCAAGCAGGGCAACTGGAACACTGAGGCCGGCGCGGATGGCAAGACGCGCGGCGATGTGAAGGGTGCAAGCGGCTTCCTCGGCCTGCCAGCCCGCGACCGCAATGCGATTCTCCAGAGCCGGACCGAGCGCGCGCCGGAGGAATACAGCCCGCT
The DNA here is from genome assembly GCA_964478755.1 of uncultured Klebsiella sp. Taxonomy (GTDB): domain Bacteria; phylum Verrucomicrobiota; class Verrucomicrobiia; order Limisphaerales; family SXTU01; genus SXTU01. The sequence continues at coordinate 19,205 of CAYZJP010000068.1, read as the reverse complement.
CGTCGAGCAGTATCTCAAGAACCTCTCCGACTCGGCTGGCTCCAAGCCGCGCGGCAAGTAGCCGCTTGCGGCTTAGGCGCGCTCGTGCTATCCCGCTGGCATACCTATGAAAAAATATGCCTTCCCATTCACGCTGGCGCTCGTGTGCTTCATCGGCGGCTACGTGACGTGCCACAGCAAGATGACCGCGGCCCATCAAGCGTGGCAGTCAAACGCCAACGAAGACTTGTCAAAGCACACCGCCTCGCTTCGGACGGCGAGGGTTGATGCGATGAAACACTCTCCCTTGGTGTTGTATGCTTTTCCTTCGGGGCGTTGGGCCAGGCTGGCAGGTTGGAACCAAGGCCTGATCGCGCCGATGATTCCGCCCAAAGTGGTCGCGCCGTGACGCGGGCTTTCCGAGCGTGAGCCGCCGAATGGGTTTCAATCTCCTCCGTGTCTGGCTGCTGCTGGTGTGTGCGTTCGCTTGGGAGCGAAGCGCCTCCGCCCACACCGCCTCGCTCACGCGCGTGGACGCGCAGCTCACGACGAATTCACTCACGCTGACCTTTCAGCTCAACCAGTCGGACCTCCTCCAGTTCCTCAACGCGCGGACGAATGACGCCATCGTGCTGATGACCGACGCCGAGCTGCGCGTGCTCGCCCCGCGCATCGCGGACTATGTGCAGTCGCGCGTCCACTTCGCGCTGGACACGAACCCGCCCGTGCGCGGCGTGCTCTCGAACTGGCCACCTGCGCAGTTTACGCTGACTCGCGAGGAGCGCCCGGGCGAAGTCATCCCTGCGCCGCTGCCGCTGACTCTGCGCTGGGAAATTCCGGCTGCTGCGAAGGAGATGGAACTTTCTTTCTCGCTCTTCAACTCCGTCGGGTTCGCCGCGCTGTTTGAAGTGCTGTTCCATCGCGGCAAGGACATCGCGCCGGTGCTGCAACTCGTCCAGTCGCGGCAGGCGATGGTGATAGACCTCGGCACGTTTCAGGAGGACACGCGCGGCTCGGAAAAGGCCGCGCCGCCGTCGGTGAAGGGCGGAACATCGCCCGCGCCCGTCAGCGGCAACTCAGCGTGGCAGTTCGTCGAGCTGGGCTTCACCCACATTCTGCCGAAAGGCCTCGACCATATTCTCTTTGTCCTCGGCCTGTTTCTGCTCAGCCCGAAGCTCAAGCCGCTGCTGTGGCAGGTGACGGCCTTCACGCTCGCGCACTCCATCACGCTCGCGCTGGCGGTGCTGGGCATCTTCGCGCTGCCGGGGCGCGTGGTGGAGCCGATCATCGCGCTGTCCATCGCGGTCGTGGCAATTGAGAACCTGTTCCGGTCGGAAGTCTCGCCGTGGCGCTGGGCGGCGGTGTTCGGCTTTGGAATGATTCACGGGATGGGGTTCGCGGGCGTGTTGAGCGAAGTCGGTTTGCCCCGCGAGCAAATCGGAGTTGCGCTGCTCTCGTTCAACGTCGGCGTGGAACTCGGCCAGCTCGCCGTCATCGCGCTCGCGTTCGCCGCGACGAAGTGGTGCGAGGACCGCCCGTGGTTTGGTCCTTGGGTCCGCCGGCCCGCGTGCCTGCTCATCGCGTTGGCGGGCGTGGTGTGGATGGTGGCCCGGCTGCTCGGATAGCGGGCATGGGGTTTCTCGGCAAGCAACCCGAAGCTGTCGAACTGAAGCTTTCCTCCGCGTCGCCGTCCGCTTACAGTCCGCCAAATGCAAAGCTGCTTATGAAAGTCCGCGCCTTGTCCGCCTTCACCTTCGTCGCGCTGCCTGCGCTCACCGCTCACGCCCAGCTCACGCCGCCCACGCCGCAGCCGGTTGTCGGCGCGCGGCAGCCGGCGTTGAACCCCAACGGCAAACGCGTCGCCTTCGTGTATCGCGGTGACGTTTGGGTCGCGCCGGGCGAGGGCGGGCGCGCGACGGCGCTGACTTCACATGTTGAATCGGATGCGTATCCGGTCTTCTCGCCGGACGGCCAATGGATAGCCTTCGCAAGCAAACGCAACGGCGGCTGGGATATTTTCGTGGCTCCGGCGGACGGCGGGCCGGCGCAGCAAATCACCTGGCACAGCGGCCCGGAACTGCCCGGCGGCTGGAGTCCCGACGGCAAGCAGCTCGTCTTCGCCGCGCGGCGCGAGACGCCGAACTACGCGCTCTACACCGTGGATTTGAAGACACTCACCACCGAGCGGCTGTGCGAGGACTATGCCGCGATGAACTACCCGGCCTTCTCGCCCGACGGGAAGACGGTTGTCTATGGCCGCTATGGTTTTCCGTGGACGCGCCCGCGCTACGTCGGCGCGGCGGCGGCGCAAATCTGGACGCTCAATGTCGCCGACGGCCGACGCAAGCCGCTCACCAACGACGACCGCCAGCATCTCTGGACGCAGTTCCTGCCTGACGGCAAGCACCTGCTCACCGTGACCATCGGCGAAGTCACGCCGTCGTCGGGCAAGCTCAACGAGCCGATTCCAAAAAACACTGACAGTCCCGCTCGCACGCCGAATCTCTGGCTCTACGACCTCGACGGAAAAGGGAAGCAGCTCACGCAGTTCAGCGGCGGCGCGGTGCGCTGGCCGAGCGTCGCGACGAAGTCCGGCGACATCGCGTTCGAGCAAGGCTCGGACATCTGGCTTCTCAAAAGCGGCTCCAAGACACCGGCGAAAATCAAACTCGTCGTCAGTGCGGACGAAAAGCAGACCACGCGGCGGCGCGAGAAGCTCAACTCTGGCGTGACCGAGGCCGAGCTTTCGCCGGACGGCAAGACGCTCGCATTCGGCTTGCGCGGTGACATCTGGACGGTGGCGATGGAGAAGTCCAAAGGCGTTGCGGGGCGCAGCGAGGAGTTTGCGCGGCGACTGACGGACTGGGTCGGCGACGACTCGGACTTCGTTTGGTCGCACGACGGAAAGAAGCTTTATTTCACCTCGGACCGGGAGTTCAACACGCGCGTTTACGAGATGGACATGGCCACGCTTGCCGTGAAGTCGCTCTGGCAGCGCGACGAAGATGTGACGCGCGTCTCGCTCTGTCCTGATGGCAAGCAACTAGCCTTTTGGGTTGCGGGCAAGGAGGGCGGGCTGTTCACCGTCAACCTTGCCGACGGCGCGGCGAAACGCGTTGTGCACGTGCCCGGCACACACTGGCAGGTGTCGGGTGGCGGGGACTTCGCGTGGTCGCCCGACATGCAGTGGATTGCCTACACGCGCAAGGGCGAGAACCGCGCGTGGAACGTCTGGATCGTCCCGGCGGCGGGTGGCGAGGCGCAGAACGTGACGCGGCTCAACGCGCATCACAGCCAGCCCACGTGGTCGCCGGACGGCAAATACCTTTTCTTCCAGAGCGACCGCGACGGCAACGGCCTTTACGTCCTGCCGTTGCAGCCCGAAACCGCGCGCACGACGGACACCGACCTCAAGTTCGAGAAGCCCAAAGACAAGATCAAGATCGAGATTGATTTCTCGGACATTCAGCGGCGCATCCGCAGGCTGTCGTCACAAAACCCATCGGGCGAATTGCTCGTCACGGCCGACGGCACGATTGCCTTTATGTCCGAGGGCGATGTGTGGACGGTGACCTACGACGGCAAGGAGACGAAGCGGCAGACGACCGGCGGCGGCAAGAGCGGCTTGCGCGTCCTGAGCGAGAGCAAGAGCGCGCTTTACGTGCAAAACGCCGAGGTGTGGAAGTTCAAGCTCGGCGACTCGAAGGGGCCGGAGAAAGTGACGTTCAGCGCGGACTTCGATCGTGACGTGAAGGCCGAGCGCAAGGCCGCATTCACGCAGTTCTGGCGCTCCTACCACCACAACTTTTACGACCCAAATTTCCACGGGCGCGATTGGGAGGCCATCCGCAAACGCTACGAACCGCTGCTGGACGCGGTCGAGACGAACGACGACTTCTCGACCGTGCTCGGCATGATGATAGGCGAGTTGGAGGCGTCGCACAGCGAAGTCACCGCCGCCGCGTCCGGCGTGCCCGAACCGGTGACGCCGCATTTGGGTTTCACGTTTGATTACAAGCACGCCGGGCCGGGCATCCGCGTCGCCGAAGTGCCGGTCGGCGCGCCGGGTTCCTACAAGAAGACGGAAATCAAGCCGGGCGATTACGTGCTCGCCATCAACGGGCACGACGTTTCGCTCACTGAGAAACTTTACCAGCTCATCAACGACCGGCAGGACCGCGAGTTTGAGTTCCTCGTCAACAAGGAGCCGAAGAAGGACGGCGCGCGGAAGGTGAAATACAAGGTTCTCACCGCCGCCGACTGGGACAACCTGCAATACCAGAATCGCATCGAGCGCTTGCGAAAATACGTCGAGACGCAGAGTGGCGGCAGGCTCGGCTACCTGCACATCAGCGCAATGGGCGGCGAGAATCAGACGCGCTTCGAGCGCGAGGCCTACGAATACATCTCCGGCAAGCAGGCCATGATCATTGACGTGCGCTTCAACCGCGGCGGCAACATTTCCGACACGCTGATTGACTGGCTGGAGCGGAAGCAGCACGGCTGGTATCGCCCGCGTGACGAAGGCCCGGAGGCCGCGCCCAACCGTGCGTGGGAGAAGCCCGTCATCGTGCTGATGAACGAGCACAGCTACTCGAACGGCGAGATGTTTCCCTACGCGATGCGCCAGCGCGGCATCGCCAAGCTCGTCGGCATGCCCACCCCCGGCTACGTCATCTGGACTTGGTCCATGCGCCTGACCGACGGCACCGGCGCGCGGATGCCGCAGGGCGGCGTCTTCCGGATGGACGGCTCAAACATGGAGAACAACGGCGAGCAGCCCGACGTGCGCCTCTGGCTCACGCCCGAAGACTGGCTCTCGCAACGCGACCCGCAGCTTGACAAGGCGATTGAGATGCTGCTGCCGGGCAAGAAGGCGGAGACGAAGTAGCGTGGAGCGCGGCCTTCAAGCCGCAGGAAGCAGCGTGGGTCAGGAATCGTCCGGACGCACTTTTGCGACCAGTCCTTGCTGCGGCGTGAACGCCGCGCTCCTACCGCACCACTTCAAAAGCAAAACCTTTCAGATACTCAGTCTCCGGAATGCTGGGGATGAACGGATGATCGGGCGATTGCGTGAAGGTCGCAACGCGGCGCAGGATGCGGCGCGTGTCGAAGGCGGCGCAGAGAATCACGTCCTGAAAGGTCGCGCCGTCCACATGGTGCGAACAGCAGAACGTCGCGAGCACGCCACCGGGCTTGATGAGCTTGAGTGCGCGAAGGTGGATTTCCTTGTAGCCGCGCAAGGCATCAGGGACCGACGCGCGGTTCCGCGTGAAGGACGGCGGGTCGAGGATGATGGCGTCGAACTTCGGGATGACCTTCTCGTGCGGGCCGACGGTGGTTTGCGCCTTGAGCCAGTCGAAGACGTTCGCGGCTTCGAAACTGCATTTCTCCGCGAGGCCGTTGGTGGCGGCGTTGCGCGTCGCAGCAGCGATGGCATCGGCGCTCTGGTCAAGGCCGTGGACGTGTGCGGCCCCGGCCCGCGCGGCGTGCAGCGCGAAGCCGCCGAGGAAGGTGAAGCAATCGAGCACGTTCGCGCCGGGCGTGAGCGCGATGAGTTCGGCGGTCCGCTGGTAATTCACCTGCTGATCGAGGTAGAGGCCGGTCTTGTGCCCGGCACGCAGGTCGGTCTCAAACTTCAAGCCGTTGAGCGTCACCGTCACCGGGCCGTCGAGCGCGCCATCCAGCAGCCCGTTCGCGTCGGGAAGACCTTCGAATTTGCGCGAGGCCATTTCGTTGCGCTCTACGATGGCGCGCGGGTTGAAGATGGCCTTGAGCGCGGCGAGGATGAGCGGCTTGCGCATGTCCATGCCGAGCGCGGAGGTCTGCACCACGAGCACGTCGTCGTATTTGTCCACGATGAGGCCGCTGAGAAAGTCGCCCTCGGAGCTGACGACGCGGAAGGAACTCGCGCCGGGCAGATGCCGCTGGCGCACGGCCAGCGCGGCGCGGATGCGTGCCTCGAAGAAGGCCTGGTCCACCGTGACGTGCTCGTGCGTGATGACGCGCACGGTGATCTTCGACTTCGCATTGTAGAGGCCGATGCCGATCCAGTGCTTGCGGTGATCCTTCAACTCCACGAGGTTTCCGTCCGCGACGCTCTCGGGGACATGCATGATGCCGCTGCCGTAAACCCAAGGATGCCCTGCGACGATGCGGTCGGCCTCACGGGGCTTGAGGATGACGGTGGGGAGTGCGCTGTGGGTGATGGGTGCGGTCATGTTTGTAAACAGTTTGCCAGGTGCGGAACGGGATTCCGCCACTTGGGCCGCAGATAAAGCCAGACCCGGTGCCGCTGGGAAAGTCTTATTCCCGGCCTGAATCCCAGCTTGACCGCTTTTTCGTTGCTGGCTACGTTCCCGGCAATGTTTGGCACTGTCGGACAAGTCCTGCTTGCGCTCGTCGTCGTAGTTGGCGACGCCGCCGGGCCTTGTCGGGCGTAGGCAAGTTTTCGACAAGAACCCACGGCTGGCAGCAGTCGTGGGTTTTTTGTTCGCCACGCGCCGCCCGCCAAACCCAAAACGCAAGTCATGAGCAAAGCAACCGCAGAACAAGCTGAAGCGAAACCGCACGCCGCCGAAAAGGCCGAGGTCGGCCCGCCCATGCTGGGCAGCGAAATCCTCATCAAGTGCCTCGAACGCGAGGGCGTGGACACCATCTTCGCCTATCCCGGCGGCGCGAGCATGGAGTTCCATCAGGCGCTGACGAAGTCGAAGAAGATTCGCACCATCCTGCCGCGCCACGAGCAGGGCGGCGCGTTCGCCGCCGAAGGCTACGCGCGCGCCACCGGCCGCGCCGGCGTCTGCATGGCCACGAGCGGCCCCGGCGCCACCAACCTCGTCACCGGCATCGCCGACGCCTACATGGATTCCATCCCCCTCGTCGCCATCACCGGCCAGGTGCCGCAGGCGATGATCGGCAAGGGCGGCTTTCAGGAAACCGACTTCTTCGGCATGACGCTGCCCGTCGTCAAGCACAGCTACCTCGTCACGGACGTGAACGAGATTCCCCGCGTCGTGAAGGAAGCCTTCCACATCGCGCAGAGCGGCAGGCCCGGCCCCGTCGTCATTGACGTGCCCAAGAACATCCAGCAGACAAAGGCCCAGCCCGTCTTCCCCGCCGAAATCCATCTTCGCGGCTACGACCCCGTGCTGCGCGCCGACGACGTGGCACTCAATGAAATCATCGGCCTCATCGAGAAGTCCGAGCGGCCCGTGCTCTACTGCGGCGGCGGCATCATCAGCGGCGACGCCGCGGCGGAGCTGCGCGAGTTCGCCGAGCTGACGCAGATTCCCGTCACCACGACGATCATGGGCTGCGGCGCGTTCCCGGAGACGCACGCGCTCTCACTGCGCTGGCTCGGCATGCACGGCACCGCCTACGCGAACTGGGCCGTCAACGGCGAGTTCGAGCACCGCAAGACCTTCAACGACCCGATGGTCAAGCTCAAGAACGGCGCCGACCTGCTGCTCGCCTTCGGTGTGCGCTTCGACGACCGCGTCACCGGCAAGGTCGAGAAGTTCTGCGAGACCGGCACCATCGTTCACGTGGACATTGACGCCTCCGAGCACAACAAGAACCGCAAGGTCCAGCTCGCCGTCGAGAGCGACATCAAGTTCGCCCTCGGCCGCCTCGTCGAGATGCTCCGCAAACGCCCGCTCGCGAAGAAATTCCCCGCGTGGCACGCGCAGATCGCCGAGTGGAAGGCCAAGGCCCCGCTCGGCTACCGCGTCACCGACGAAGTCCTCAAGTCCCAGCACATGAAGGACCATCTCGGCGGCCACAGCGACGAAGTCATCCTCCCGCAGATGGCCATCGAGACCCTTTACGAACTGACCGGCGGCGACGCCATCATCACCACCGGCGTGGGCCAGCACCAGATGTGGGCCGGCCAATACTACAAGTATTCCTGGCCGCGCCAGTTCCTCACCAGCGCGGGCCTCGGCGCGATGGGCTACGGCTACCCCGCCGCCCTCGGCGCGAAGGTCGCACGCCCCGACAAGCAGGTCATTGACATTGATGGCGACGGCTCCTTCCTGATGAACGTGCAGGAGCTGGCCACCGCGCACATCGAGAAGATCGCGGCGAAAGTTCTCATCCTGAACAACCAGCACCTCGGCATGGTCGTGCAATGGGAGGACAAGTTCTACGCCGGCAATCGCGGACACACCTATCTCGGCGACCCCGATCACCGCGAAAGGATTTACCCGGATTATCTGACCATTGCCAAGGGCTTCAACGTCCCGTGCGAGCGCGTGATGTTCAAAAAGGACCTCCGCGCCGCCATGCAGCGGATGCTCGACTCGAAGGAGCCTTACCTCCTCGACGTGATCACGCCCTACACCGAGCACGTCCTGCCCTTCATCCCCGCCAACCGCACTGTGGCGGACATGGTGGTGCCCTGAGCCGCAATCTTATCAAATACCAAAGGGACGGCAGCGCTGCCGTCCCTTTTTGTTTCACTTGAGCGAATTCTGCACACCTCCCTTGCAAACCGACGGCGTGCGTCGTAGAAGAAGGCTGTTGCAACTGCCATGAACGGCCGTTTTATCTCGGTGAGTGTTGCCGCAGTGCTTCTCTTGTCCGTGGGATGCAGGAAGCGAAGCGCTCCCGTCGCCTCGGCCGCTGGCGCACCGCCCCCCACCGCCAATCCCGATCCCTCGGCGCAACAACTTCCCTCGGTGTATGACGCCGGCACGCCCGCTGATCACAAGACTGCGGAGAAGGATCGCACGTTCAAACGCTGGACCGCCGCCTTCGTGCGCGGAACTCCGGCGGACAAGACCAAAGCCCGCGCCGAGATCGCAAGCCAGCCGACGGAGATGCGCACCGAATTCGAAAAGTTCTGCCAAGCCAATGGCGTGAAGACAGATTAGGCGACCACTTTCAACCAACCAACCCAACATGAAATGAAATCCCCGACCAGCCGCGCAAGGACGACTCAGACGAATGGATTCACCCTCATCGAACTGCTTGTCGTCATCGCGATCATCGCGATCCTGGCCGGCATGCTTCTGCCCGCCTTGTCCAAGGCCAAGACCAAGGCCACCGGCGCAGCGTGCTTGAACAACACCAAACAGCTCGCCATCGGCATGGGGATGTATGCGTCCGACAACGACGACAAGGTCGCCGGCATATCTTGGAGCGCAGCGCACTACCTGGACATCGGCCCTCAGGCACGCGGCGGCGAGTGGACTGGCACGCCCGCCATCCTGCTGAATCCTCTCGTGGGGAATCCAAAATCCTTCGTCTGCCCGCTCAAGAAGCGAGGGCTTACTTGCAAGCTCGTTAACGGAATCACCATCACGGGCGATCCCTCTTTATCTCCTACGGCTTTAACTATGTCGGCGTCGTGAATGGCAACGGCGGCACGAAGCGCACGGCCCAGTATCCTCAAAGCTCGGACACCATTTACATCGCCGAGTGTGGTGGCAACGACGACGCGGGCGACACCAACGATGGCAAGGGCGATGCCGCGTGGCTCGACTCTTGGTGGACGGGGCGCTGTTACCCGACGCAAACCACGCCCGTTCCGGCCGGACCGGCCAAGGGATTGCAAATGGGCAACTATCGTTTTCAGGAGCAGCCCAAGAAACACAACAGCCGTATGGCGCTCGTGATGCTTGACGGGCACGCGGAGACGCAATTGGGAAGCAAAATTTATTGGGGCCAATTTTTCGCCACCTATTCCGGCACCGTGAATCTTGGGCCGTCCAGCGTCCCGTGGAACTCGCCGGTAAGTGACGCCTTCTTCGACGGCCACGAGATGTTGCCGTAGCAAATGACTGCTGGGTGGAACGGGCCACTGGCCCGTTGCGGCGGGCTACCAGCCCGCCGTGTTATTGTGCGCCCAGCACGAAACGATTGGATCGGAAGTTTCCTGTGCCGAAACTCGGCGGCAGGTTGCCGCCGAGAACAGCCAGGTTGGCCGTTCCACCCTGCATCGGCCGAGGACGACTCAAGTTCGCACCGGCAGCGACACCTTCACCACCGTCTGCTTGCCCGGCTCGGAGGTGAAGCGGATGCTCCCGCCGTGTGCGGTGGCAATCCATTGCGCGAGGCTCAAGCCCAGCCCACAGCCCTCCACCGCGCTCGTGTGACTCGCATCCACGCGAAAGAAGCGGTCGAACACGCGCGGCTGAAGCTCCAGCGGGACGCCCGCACCGGTGTTTGTGATGGTGAATTCAGCGGTCGGTTCCACGCGCCGGAGTTCCATGCTCACGGTGCCGCCGGGCTGGTTGTGCTTGATGGCGTTGTCCGTGAGGTTCAGCAGCAACTGCCGGAGCCGATGCCGGTCGCCGGTCAAAGTGATTTCATCGCACGCCGTCAGCGAGACTTGCACACCGGTCGGGTGCGCGAGGATTTGCGCGTCGGCGAAGGCGTCGCGCACCAGCTCGTCGAGCCGCACCGGCTCGCGGCCAAGCGCGACCTGCCCCGCGTCCGCCTTGGTGAGCAGCGTGAGGCCGTCCACAATCTTGGAGAGCCGCTGGACTTCGTCGAGCTGGCTCAGGGCACGCTCGCGCTGTGCGGGCGAGAGCGCCTCGTCGCGCAGCGCCGTCTCCAGCTCGCCATGCAGCACGGTGAGCGGTGTCTTCAACTCGTGCGACGCGTGCAAGGTGAACTCACGGATGCGCTGGAATGAGCCGTCGAGCCGCGTGGTCATCGCGTTGAAAACTTCCGTGAGCCGGTCGAGTTCATCGCCGTTGCCGGACCTGGGCAACTGCTCCTTCAAGTGATGCTCCTGGATGCGCGCCACCGCCTCGGTGAGCGCCTGGACCGGTGCGAGCGCGCGGCGCATGAGCCACCAGCCGCCCACCAAACCGAGGAGCGCGGCGGGCAGGCCGCAGATGAGGACGATTTGGACCACGTCATCGAAGACATCCTCGGGCGAGTCAATTTCAGCCGTGCCGGCCGGCACTGGCCTGCGTTTTTCGACGACCAATTCCTGATAGGTGAGACCGACGATCAGCAGCACGGAGGCGAACAGGAGGCCCGCATACCAAAGCGTGAGGCGCGCGCGGATGGTCATGGCTGCTCCTTCAGCACGTAGCCCGCGCCGCGCACGGTGTGGAGCAGCTTCGGCTCAAAGCCAGCGTCCACCTTTTCGCGCAGCCGTTTGATGTAAACGTCCACGAGGTTCGTGCCCGGGTCGAAATCATAGTCCCAGACTTTTTCCAGGATCGCCATACGCGCGCAGACGCGGCCCGGCGAACGCATGAGAAATTCCAGCAGCCGATACTCCCGTGCGGCCAGCTCGATGACCTGCCCGCCGCGCCGCGCCTGATGCGTGACCGTGTCGAGCGTGAGGTCAGCCACACGCAACACGAGCGGTTTGCTGTCCGCGCCGCGACGTCCGAGTGCGCGGACGCGGGCGATCAGCTCAGCGAGCGCGAAGGGTTTTGGCAGGTAATCATCCGCGCCGGCGTTCAGCCCCTCCACGCGCTCGTTCACCTCACCGCGCGCCGAGAGCAGCAGCACGGGCAGGGCGTTCCGCCGCGCGCGCAACTGCCGCAGCACACTCAAGCCGTCGCGCCCCGGCAGCATGATGTCCAGCACCAGCGCGTCGAAGGGCGTCGTGCTTGCGGCCGTGAGCGTGTCGTCGCCGTTGTGTGTCACGTCCACGGCGAATCCTTCCGCCGCGAGCGCCTTGCGGATGAACGAGGCGGTCTTGCGGTCGTCTTCAGCGACGAGGATGCGCATGGACGGAGAGCAGGAACGTTTGCGGAACGCGAGTCAAGCCGCTCACGGCTTCGGCGCGGGCGGCACCTGCGGCGCGGTCGCGCGCTCCAGCATCTTGAGCAAATCCTTGTTCGCCTCGGCGTAGGCTTTCAAGTTCACCGGGTCCGTGGTGAGCGGCGCGTTCTGCTGGATGAACTCCAGCCGCTTCGCGATCAGCGGCACATCTTTCGCCGTGAGGTTCTTCCGGTCCATGAAGCCGTCCTGGTTCAAGTCTTCGATGAGTTGGCGGCGGTCATCCTTGGGCAGGGAGAGGTCGTTGATCGCGGCTTTGTAGAGCGGCTCGGCCTGCGGAGTCGCGCCGAGATAGGTCAGAGCCACGCGACCGAGCGGCTCCTTCTCGGTGATCGGCACGCGTGGGTCATTCCACGCCTGCTGTGCGATGGCGAGCGTCTGTTCGCCGAGCGTGCCCTGCAGATATTTGAGCGCGGCCTTGTCCACCTTGCCCTCCGCACTGATCAACTGCCCCTGCGCCTGCCCCGCGTAGGAGGCGTCATTGAACATCGTCAACACACTGAACAGGTAACTCTGGTCCAGCTTGTCCAGCGGGCTGGTGCTTTTGACGACGGGATGCGCGAGCAGATCGCGCGCGACGCCCGTGGCGAGGTCGCGGTATTTGTTCGGAGCCATCTCGTCCAACACGCGCGCAAGATAGACGACCTCCAGCCCGCGCGCGGTGGTGCCCAGCGTGTCCGACAAAATCTTCTCCGCTTCCAAGCCGCCGATCTGCCGGACGACGTCGAACAACCCCAGCCTCAACGACGGAGGCACCAGAAACTCCGTGCCATTGCGCGGGTCGAAGCTCGGCCGCCATATCCACGCGGAGCCGGCCGCGCTCGTGTTGTAATCAATGTCCTGGTTCCGCGCGAGGAATTCGCGGATGACCGGCAGCGACAGCTTGCCCGCGCTGGTGAGCGTCTCCAGCTCACCGATCAACTGTCGCATACTCCGCAACTGCGTCGGGCCGGGCGCGACGCGCAGCAGCTTCAGCCGCTCCAACGCTTCGCGCGGCGCGGGGCCTTGGGCCACCTCGATGACCTGCGCGGGCGTGGCGGGCGCGGGCGTCTCGACCGTCACGGAGCGGGCCTTCGCCGACGCGAGCGCCCTTTCGAGCCGCGTCTTCTCCGCCGACAGTTCAGCCTCGCGCTTCGCGAACTCCGTTGCTTCGACCGCACGCGCGGCGGTCTGCTGACGCGAGACGACGACACCTGTGACCGCTGCTCCGACGGCCAGAGACACAAGGATGCTGAGTGCCGTCTTCATGGCAAAAAGGATTACTTTGGGTTAAGGCTTCAACATTCCGAACTTCACAAGTTTCACCTCGGCGTCCTCGATTACACCGACGCCGGGCGCGTAAACTTTGTAGCCCTTGCCGCTCTCCAGCGGCGTGGTTTCCTCGGTCTTCAGGCAGCGCTCGAACTTTCCCGCCTTCGTGTCCAGCGTCTCCGACACGCTGACGACCTCGGCCCGGTCCATCGCCACTTTCGGCGCGACCTCGTGTTGATACCGCGCGCCCAAGAGCGGCTGGCCGGGCATCATCAGGCCGAATCGCGCGCCGCCCACCCCGGCGAGCCACGCGCCGTCATGGCTCACCACTTTGCCGTTCTTGTAAATGTCCACTTCCTCGCCGAAGTAGAACACCGCCGTGGTTTTCTTCGAGATGGCAAAGTAGTTCCGGCTGATCTCCACTAACTGCCCGTCCGCCGTCTCCTTCTCCTCGACCACGCGCGTCTGCACGCCGTCCACCTCACGCGTCTCATTCAAGACGGTGATGGTGAGCTGCATCGCCTTGCCCTTCTCTCGGCCTTCGAGGATCAACTGGTAGCCCGGCGCAAGCACGAAGAACCGGTTCGTGCCAATCGAAGCGAGGTCCGCCTTGTCCACGTCGAACGCGTCGGTGAACGACTTGTCGGCCTTGCTCGCGGCGGTGACGGTGACGGCGGTCACGCACAAAATGAAGACGGCAAATAATTTCCTCATAGTATGGCTGGAGTTTGGCGCTGGTTCCGCGCTATGGCGACAGGCGGCTACTTCTTGTCTTCCTTCTCCTTTTCCTTCTTCTCCTTCGCTTCCTTCTCCGGCGTCTCAATGTCCACGCTCAGGATCGCGCCGGTGATGGCGTCCACTTGAATCTCGGTGATGTTCTTGTCGCCGGGCTTGGCGATGTCGAAGGACCAGACCAGCTTGCCGTTCTCCTTCTCCAGACCACCCTCCTTGATCGTGCCGCCAGGGACTTTGGCCAGCGCGGTGCGCTCGGCGTCCGCGCGGGAAATCTTGGCCTGTGATTCGAGGCTGGCACAGCCGGCGAACAGGCCAAGCAACGCGACGGACAGAGTGAGGGTGAGGAGGGATTTGAGTTTCATAGGTTGAGTTTCAACATTGCTGGCAACAGCGCCAACCCCGGCAGTCCATCACACGCGGATGAACCAATGATGAATTCTGCATGAATAATCTGTCATCCGTGAGCCGATGCAAGACCACAGGTTAGGCAGTAATGGCCTGTCACTGCACGGAGACTTGCAGGTGGCTTGCGGCGTGTGATGCCGCTTTCGCTCACCGCAAGCCTTGGCCTTTTGACAAAAGAAGTTTGGCCGCCGCGTCTCGGACAAGAGAGTTGGGAAGTTGCGTGGGGAAGAACGGGCTACGGCCTGGCCTCGCCATTGGACTGTTTGGCCCGGCTCGGCGGGGCAAGGTAGCGATAGGCGTTGCTGGGATTCTCCGAGTCGTAGGCGAAGGCGTCGCGATGGGTGAGGAAGAATTTCACCTGCTCGACCGGAATCGCAAAACCCAGCCCCTCGCCGAAGGTGATCTTCATGTTGGTCACACCGACGACTTCGCCACGCAGGTTGAAGAGCGGGCCGCCGGAGTTGCCGGGGTTGATCTGCGTCGTCGTCTGGAGATAGAGCGTGCCCTGCATCTGGCGGGTCTTGGTGCTGAGGATGCCTTCCGTGACGGTGCGCTCCAGTCCCAGCGGGCTGCCGATGGCGAAGACACGCTCGCCGACGGCGAGCGCATCGGCGTCACCGAGAGGCACACGCGCGAACTTGGGCGCACCGGGGTCTTCGATCTTGAGCAGCGCAAGGTCGGCGAACTTGTTCATCGCCACGATGCGGGCCTGTTTGTAGGCGCGGCGTTCCAACTGGCCGTTGCGCTGGTGATAGACCTCGACGGAAATCTGCGTCTCGCTCTCGATGACGTGGAAGTTGGTGATGAGATGGCCGTCCTCGTTGATGAAGAAGCCGGAGCCAAGGCCGCTGGGCGTGCGAACTTGAACGACGGCCTGCCCAAGCTGCGCCATGAGTTCGCGCACGGTGCGCTCAGGAGGCGGAGTTGGGTGGACCAGGAAAAACCCCTTGCTCTCGGTATTTGGCGCTGCGGGAGAGGCGGGCTTCGCAGCGTGGTCGGTGGATTTCTTCGCGGTCTTGGAGCCGGGCGATTTCTCGTCGGTGTGGAGAATCTTTGTGATTTGGGCGCGCGGCACGCCGATGACAGTGTAGCCGAGGTCCACGAAGACCTGATCGGGCTTCTCGGCGATGATGCGGCCGGTGACGGCGGACTTGTCACGGAGCTGGACTTCGTCGGCGTTGGCGAGCGGAAGAATCCCGGTCAAGGCGAGGGCCAGCGCGCGAAGGAGCGTCATGGCGGCGACGTTAGTGACGGCCCGCGCCGGAGACAAGCCGGGAGAGAATGCGGGGGCGTTGGGTAGGGCGCGCCTGTCCTCAGCGCGCCGGTTGGTCATCCGGTTGGTTCAGCGGCGCGCTGGGACAGACAGCGCCCTGCCAAATCACGACTATGCCGCCGTGTGGCTCAGATGATTGCTCTCCGGGCCGTCGCCCTGAAAATTGTGGCCCACGACCCACAGCTCATACACCACGCCCGCCGTCAACGGCCCCGCCGTCACCACGGACACCGTCGTGCCGCTGGACGTGCCCGCCAGCTCCGGCTGTCCGCCCGCCGCCTTGCGATACGCGCGGATCGTCGTCGCGTGCTCCGGCAGTTCGGGAATCGTGAGCGTCTTGGCGGCGGCGTCGAACGTCGCCGCGCCCGGCGCGTCCGGCAGCGGCTCTGATTGCGCCGCACCCTTGTCGCGGCGCGGCTGCTTGCCGATGCGCGCCAGCTCCGCCGTCTTGTCCTCGTCGTCCGAGGACGCGCAGTAGTGGAACCGCACGCGGTCATTGGCCGTTTGCAGCAGGTCCAGCGCGATGTTCCGCGCGTCCGTGGCGGTCTGCGCCGTGCCGCCCGTGGCCCCGGTCTGATTGTCGTTCAGGATGACCAGTTGCGCCGCGAGGAGGTCGAGCAAGGCCGTGGGATAACGGTGCGCCGGGTTCGCGATCAAGGGCGTGGCGTCCGCCGCCTGCTTCGCCAGCGACTCGACGCGCGTGTCATTCAAGTCCCCGACATCCCCGCCCACCCAGCCGTAGCTGGTGAACACCGTGGCCCGCTGCGCGGCGGTGATGTTGAAGCTGGGGATGCCCTTGATGAAGTTGTAGCCGTCATGCAGCAGCAGGGTGAGCGAGTCCAGCGCGGCGCGGACATTGATCTGTGCGCCCACGCGCCCGCCCTCGGTGAGGAGCGTGGCGGCGTCCTTGGTGCGCAAGTCGGCGAGGCGGGCGATCACCAGCGCGCGCAGGTAGGCGGGCAGCTTGAACGTGTCGGTGGCCGCGCGCGTGTCGTCCACGGCGAGGATGAGTTCGGCGGTTTCGATTTCAGCGAGCGAGGCGTCGGTGGGCATGATGAATCTCTCCAGTTAAGGGTTTGGCTTTAGCGACGGTGGCGCCCTAGCGGAGAAGCTCTGCGGCGCAAGCCCGAATTCCGCCGCATCGGTGGCGGAGACCAAGCTTGACATTCCAGTGGGACTACCATCTATTCGCGCCACATCTATCCCATCCTGATATGACCAAGTCGCACTTCTCGCCGGTCGCACTTCTCGCCGGTCGCACTTCTCGCCGGTCGCACTTCTCGCCGGTTTGCTCATGCTCGTGCTGACGCTTGCCGCCCGGAGTCAAGACGCATCTGAAATCGTCCCGCCGGAAGTGCGGCTGAAGAGCTACACGCAGAACTACACTTACGGGGGCGGCTACAGCTACAGCGGGTATTGGTATGGCACGACGTGGTCCACCAGCGGCGGCTCGAGCGCCTGGAACAACGTCAATTGGAACAGCGCCTCCGGCGGTTACGAGAGTTATGGCAGCAGCTACTCCGGCAATTGGACCTCCTCGGATTGGGGCGCTTACACCTTCGGTGGTTACTACGATGTGACCACCACCTGGCCGGCTCCGCCCGCGCTGGGAACGATGGTTTACACGAACTCATGGTATTGGTCCTGCCCGGATGGCCAGGGTGGAACCATCGGCGACACGAATGGATCGGCGGAGGTCTATCCCGACATTCCCCAGCCGGGCGGCTACCCGTGGCGCTACGCGCAGACCCATCAGGTCGAAACCTACAACTCGTCTGATTCCGACGGCCAGTGGTCCTGGACCAACAGTTGGAGCTGGAGCGCCAGCGACAGCACGCGCACCCACATTGACCTGCACACGGGCGGGGCGACTAACTCCACGGCGGAAAACCTCTTTGTCCTCAACGTCAGCGCCTACAATGCGGAGACGGGGGAGACGATTGACCCGACCGTCATCCAAATCCGGGGCGAATACGCGGACACCAACGGGGTGGTGGCCCTCACGCTCAACGACAATGGCATTTACGATGTTACGCCCACGCTCCCGGCGGCTTACACCAATTATTATTTCAACGTCGTTAATCCGTATTCGTGGAACCCTCAGCTTTACATGACGTTCGACGATGAGTTGATTGCGATGCAATCGAACATTTGGATTTATCCCGATCTCATCGGCATTGCGACTTCTGGGACATCCGCGCCAGTTGCTTTGATAGCTTCAGCAGCGGCTGCGAGCGCCGCGCCGACTTGGACCAACGGCGTCAACAAAGTCACTGACCAAAATGTTCAGAAAATTATCGGCGGTAGAGTCACCATTGACGCCCTCCCAGTTATAGCGGAACCCAGTGCCAAATTTGAATGGATCATTCCGCCGGCCATCGGGGCCGTGAGTGATTGGAGTGCTGCTTGGGTAGCTGGCTCGGGGATTACAAATGCTGCTGGATACGTAACCAACATTGTCGTCACGAACAGTTCACTTACCTTCTTTCCAACCGTCGGTGGAACGAATTTTGAAATCCGATGCAACATCAAGATAGGCACGACGAATCTCGCACCCTTGAGAACTCGTTTGACAGTCGTCCAACCTGACGTCTCTTTCACTTGCACGAAAAGCGGTTCCGTGGAGGTTTCAACGAATTATGCCGGGGGAACAGGCACCTTATTGGGAAAACCGGCACTCCACTTCGGCCGAGGAACTGACTCAGGTTCGCCTGGCGTGCTCTTTCACTACAAGATTAATAAAAAACCAGCAATTCCTGTGGATTTCGAGTTGGCACTACTTCAATTAGGCGATGGATCGGAAGTCGAGAATTTCACGGACGGAACTTCGATCGTAACTTCCACCACGGGCAACGATTTCTTTGCGACACCCCTGCTGTTTGCCAATTTAGGATCCGCCGATACTGGGTCGGTTGGTGATGCTCCGGCTAGTAAACTGCGAAGTAGTGCTCCCCCGCTCTCGTCATTCCAACGCGCGGATAAGTTCCGCACTTATCTTTTGTTCCAAGCTGGCGGAATACGGCTGGATTCAGTGGGCGCCGACACGGTGCCTGTGCCATTGAAGCGAGTCAGATGGAAATGGCTTGGCGTCGCGACCAATTCCACCCCAACGGACCAAACTGCGTGGCAGAAACTTAACGCAACACCGGTTCCGGTCGTGGAGGAGTCGAACGCTCTTGTTCCCTTTGCCCAATTTCCACGCTGGGCCTCTGACTACTTTGGAACCAATATCAATGACATCGTGAAGGTAACGAATTCTTTTCTCAAGCCGCTGCCTGATCTGGGAGGCTTCTGATGAAAGCAAACTTAGCTTGCCTCTTTGTGCTTGTCTGCTCGGTGAGTTCGAGTCCTGCGCCACCTCCCAACCTCTTGGTGAGCACGAACTATTCTGTGCTGGCATTCCAGGAAGTCACACGCGCGCCCGCCACAGGAAAGGAGCCAGTGGCATGGGGACAGGAGATTGAGCATTGGCGCGTAGGCATCTCGGCCCCCAAACCGAACATCAAGCTTGGCGAGCCGGTGTTCATCCATGCACACATACACAACACGGATAGTTCCAAACCAAACTACCGCTCCGGTCCTGCGATTACACTTCATCAATGCCAGTTCATCGTGATTGATAGCCATAAGCATATCCTACTATCCACGAATGAGTTTTTAGTTTATCGGCGGACACATGGCGATTACCGCGATGATGATCCGATCCTTAATCGGAGCGCACTCAAGGGGTCCGGGCTACCAATTGGCCCAAATGAAATAGTGACCCTTCATGCTGACTTGGGTCGGATTTTTGACCTCTCTCAGCCGGGCG
>CAYZJP010000067.1:0-27476 GCA_964478755.1 uncultured Klebsiella sp. | reverse complement strand
TCTTGCGGCCCTGCTCGAACATGTCGCGCACGCGGCTCGCGCCGACGCCGACGAACATCTCCACGAAGTCCGAGCCGCTGATGCTGAAGAAGGCCGCGTCGGCCTCGCCTGCGATGGCTTTCGCGAGCAGCGTTTTGCCGGTGCCCGGCGCGCCGATCATCAGGATGCCCTTGGGGATGCGCCCGCCGAGCTTCTGGAATTTTTTGGGATCCTTGAGGAACTCGACCAGTTCGCTGACCTCGTCCTTCGCCTCCTCGACGCCGGCCACATCCTTGAACGTGGTTTTGTTTTTGTCCTTGGCGAGCATCTTCGCCTTGCTCTTGCCGAAGCTCAGGGCGCTCTTGCCGGCCATCTTGAGGTTGCGGATGAAGACAAAGTAGATGAAGCCGGCGATGAGCAGGATGGGGAGGAAGCTGAGCAGCACCGACCAGAGCAGCGTGTTTGGCTCACGGGTGACAAAGCCCGCCGTGAGCAGTTTGTCCACGAGCTTTTCCGTGACGGGGATCTTCAGCGTGAAGGGAATGAGGATTTCTTTCCCATCCTTGAGGACCGGCTTGCCGGTGGTGGCGTCGGTCTCAATGTATTTGCCGGTGATCTCGCGCAGGTCGGAAGTCTGCGGGTTGTAGGTGATGCGGCCTTCCTTCACCAGTTTGTTGTCCACCTTCTCGATGAAGTCCGGATAGCTCAACGTCTTGGCGGTGAGTTCGCCTTTGTTGCGGAAGGTGAGCAGGAAGACGATGCCGGCGACGATGGCGAGCCAGATGAAGATCGTCCGCGCGCCGAGCTTCATCTCGTCGTTCTGGTCGTTCTTGCCGTTGTCCGGGCTGCGATTGGAATCAGACATTTGTCAAAGGTGGGGAACCGTATCATCCGACGGGACCGGAAGCAACAGCCGGGTTGACGGCAAAAACATTCCCTTCCACCCGCTGCTGCTTGGCTTGCCAACGGGCCGGCTTCCCCTTACAACCCCGCCACGCAGCAATCATCTGAAACCCAATGCCCAGTTCGCGGGTTTTCTCCCGCGAGCGGCGCGCTGCCGCAACCAGCCCTCCTCACATGAAATTCAAGCCCTCCCTCGCCTCTCTCTGTGCCGTGCTCGCATTGGCGCTCTCCGCCAGCGCCGTCGTGCCTCCCGCTGAGAAGCTCCTGCCCGCCGACACGCTCGTCGTGCTGACGATTCCCGACTTGGACAAGGCCGTTGCGTCGGCGAAGGACTTTTCGCTGGCCCAGCTCTGGCGCGACCCGGCGATGAAGCCGTTCACTTACAAGTTTGAGACCAAGCTGCGCGAGCTGATCGGCCAGGATGACAAGAATTTCGCGCGTGACTGGGCCGAGTTCAGGCCGCTTGTCGGCGGGCAAGTAACGTTCGCGTTGATGCGCGGCGACTGGCAGGGCGATCCCGGCTCCGACCCGGAGGTCGCAGTCCTCCTCGACGTGAAGGACAAGGACAAGCAGCTCCATGACTTCATCGAACGGTGCGCCAAGCGCGATGCCGACGAGGGCAAGACCATCCAGCGCGAGACCGTGCGCGGCGTGAAGTTCGCCCGCACCGCGCCGAAGGACGCCGGCGATGACGCGCCGAAGAAAAAGCAGCCCTACGTCGGACAGTCCGGCTCGCTGCTGCTCATCAGCGAGAGCACCAAGGCGCTCGAAAAAATCCTCGCGCGGCAGGACGGTGGCGGCACGGGGCTGGACGAGACACCCGAGTTCGAGCGCGCCCGCAGCACGGTGGGCCGCGACGCGCACGCCTTTGGCTGGGTCAACATCAAGGCCTTCGCCGGCGTGCTGGCCAAGCTCCCCGCGCCGCAGGCGGACGGCAATCCGCTCGGCGTCGCGCCCGGCCGCATCATGGACGCGCTGGGACTTGGCGGCTTGGACGGCGTCGTCTTCGCCGCGCGCCAGGCTCCCGAGGGCACGCAGGTCGAGCTGTTCGTCCAGGCCCCGCAGGCCCGGCGCAAGGGACTGGTGGGCCTGCTCACCCCGGAGGCGAAGGAGGCCGGGCCGATGCCCACCGTCGGTGGCGACGTGTCGAAGTTCACCCGCATCCGGCTCGATGGCGCGAAGGCGTTCAACACCCTCGAACGCATCATCTCCGACCTCAACCCGCAGATGGCCGGCATCGTCGCCCTCATGATCGAGAACGTCGGCAAGGACAAGGACCCGAACTTTGATCTGCGGAAACAAATCTTCGGCAATCTCGGCGCGGACTTCGTGACGATTCAGAAAGCGCCGCGCGGCACGGAACTGGCCGACTTGAGCGCGCCGCCCACGCTGTTCCTCGTCGGCTCGCCGAAGCCCGAGGCGCTCCTTCAGGCGCTGCTCACTGTCAACCCGATCCCCCCGAAGGAGCGCGAGTTTCTGGGCCGCAAGATTTACAGCCTCTCCGCGATTCCCGGCCTGCCCGTGCCCGCCGGGCGCGGCTCCTTGAACATCTCCACCACCGCCGGCTACCTGGCTTTGTCCACGGATGCCGCGATGCTGGAGGAGGCGCTGCGCGGCGAGGCGCAGGGCAAGCCGCTGCGTGACGCGCCGGGTCTGGCCGACGCCGCGCAGAAGGTCGGCGGCTTCAACACCGGCTGGTTCGCCTACGAGAACCAGAGCGAGACGCTGCGCATCCTCCTCGAGTCCTTGAGGAAAGACCCCGGCGCGGTGGAAAAACTTTTCGCCTCGCCGATTCCCATGGCCAACGGCCCGGTGCCCTCGCTCCAGCCGCTGAAGAGCCTCGTGGACTTCTCGCTGCTGCCCCCGTTCGACGCGATTGCGAAATACTTCGGCTACACCGTCCAGGCCACCGCCGGCACGCCCGACGGCATCAGCTTCAAGTCCTTCCTTCCCGTCCCGGCAGGATTGAAGAAGTAGTGCGAGCCGAGCAGAGTTGAACTCGCCGGGTCGGAGGCCGGCGCTCCAAAGAAAAATCCCCGTCCTCTCGCGGGGACGGGGATGGCGGAAACTTTTGGGAGGCGGATTACTTCTTCTCCGGCACGCCCAGCTCCTTGAGCTTGGCGGCGATGTCGGCGGCGGCGGTGGCTGGTTTCACGGCCTTGTCCACGTGAAGGATTTTGCCGTCCTTGCCGATGTAGTAGGTGTAGCGCGAGGCCATGCCTTTTTCATTCAGCACGCCAAATGCCTTGGCCGTTTCCTTGTGCGGATCGCTCAGGATGGCGTAGTCAAGGTCGAGGGACTTGGCGAAGGCGGCATTGCCCTTCTCGCCGTCCACGGCGTCCACGCTGGCGGTGAAGTAGGCCACGTCGAACTTCTTCAACGCAGCCCCATCGGCCCGCATGGATTTGCATTCGGCGGTGCAGCCTTTCGTGAAAGCCTTCGGGAACCACGCGACGACGACGGCTTGCTTGCCCTTGAAGTCGGCGAGGTTGTAGGTCTTGCCGTCGCTGCCCTGAAGCTTGAAGTTCGGGGCGGGGTCGCCGGCCTTGAGGTCGGCAGCGCTGGCGGTCATGCCGAGCAGGGCGATTCCACCGAGCGCGGCGCAGAGAAGGGAGAGAGTTTTCATGGTGGCGTTTTGGACGGCGCAGGGCAGTTGCGGGTTACTTGAGCTTGGCGAGCACGTCCTTCACGGCGGCGAAGTTGGGCAAATCCTTCACAGTCGCGGTCTGCTCGCTGTATTGGACGACGCCGTTCTTGTCCACGACGAACGCGGCGCGGGCACTGACCGCGCCGAAGCCGGCGAGGTCGGCCAGCAACACACCGTAGTCGGTGGCGGTCTTCTTGTTCAGGTCGCTGGCAAGGGTGATGCCGATTTTGTTCTTCTCGGCCCAGGCTTCCTGCGCGAACGGGCTGTCCACGCTGATGGCGATCACATCGGCATTCAGGCCGGAGTAAGCGGAGAGGCCGGCGGTGATGTCGCACATCTCGGTGGTGCAGACGCCGGTGAAGGCGAGCGGGAAGAAGAGGACGACGGTGTTCTTCTTGCCGAAGTTGGCGGAGAGCTTCACGTCGCTGACGCCGCTGGCGGTCTTGGACTTGAGGGAGAAATCAGGGGCTTTGGTTCCGACTGCGATGGGCATAGTTTTTTTCGAGTTTTGGGTTGAGCAACCGACGGCGGGACATATACGGCCCGGCTGCGGGAGTGTCAAACGGCGATTCCGCCTGCTGCCCGTTCAACCGCCGGTCTTCAGCGGAATTCCCGTCCGCAGCTTGGCGCGCACCTCATGCTGGCACAAGTAGATCGCATAGCCCACGCCCGCGCCGAAGAAACCGCCGAACAGCACGCCCCAGCCGAGCTGCGAGAGGAGGATGCGCTGCGGGCGATTTAACAGACCACCGAGCAACTGCGCGCCGCCATCGCCCGGCAGCCAGCGCCACCAGACTTCGCCGAGGAAGTAGCCCAGCGCGTTCAACACACAGAGCACCGCCGCGACCCGCAGGAATTCCCGCCGCGCTCCAAAGCCCCACGTCAGCACCGCCGCCATCGCGATTGACCCGAGAAGCGAGCCGACAACTTCCGCCGCCAGCGTGCCATGCAGACCAAACCACGCGCCACACCAGAGCGCCGCGTAAGCCACAAACGCCATCGTGAACAGCGCGTAAATCCGCCGTGTGCCACCCGGCCCGATCACGACCTGGCCGAAGACGATGCCCGCCAGGCCGACGAACACCACCACGCACGCCATGTAAAGCCCGCCCGTTCCGAGGATCTGTTGCAGGGGCTTCTCGCCCAAAGCCCACACCGCGAACGCCGCCAGCCCCACCAGCGCGAAGCCCACGCCGCCGATGAACAGCGACTGGCGGAACGTCGGCACGCGCGGCGGCAGGGCCGCTGCCGCCACGCGCGCGAGGATGCTGTCCGGATTCAAACCTGGAAATCTCATGGCTGGAACGGCTCAGGAATCTGCGGCAGTCTAGGCCATGTTCGCACGCGGGCAATGCAAAATCCTGTCGCACGACAGCGGCACTACAACCGGAGATTGCCCGACCGCTTTTGCCTCCGCATAATCCGCGCGACATGCAGCCATATCTCGACCTGCTTCGGCACGTTCTCGACCAGGGCAAGTTCAAGCCCGACCGCACGGGCACGGGCACTTGGTCCGTCTTCGGCGCGCAGACGCGCTTCGACCTCCGCGAGACGTTCCCGGTGCTGACCACGAAGAAGCTGCATCTCAAGTCCATCATCTACGAGTTGCTCTGGTTCCTGCGCGGCGAGACAAACGTGAAGTGGCTGCAGGAACGCGGCGTGACCATCTGGAACGAATGGGCCGACGCCGACGGCAATCTCGGCCGCGTCTATGGCGCGCAGTGGTGCGACTGGCGCACGACGGACGGCCGCAGCGTGAACCAGATTGACCAGGTCATCGCGCAACTCCAGCGGAACCCCGACTCGCGCCGGCACATCGTCAGCGCGTGGAACGTCGGCGAGATTGACCAGATGAAACTCCCGCCCTGCCACGCGCTGTTCCAGTTCTACGTGGCCGACGGTGAGCTGTCCTGCCAGCTCTACCAGCGCAGCGCGGACCTCTTCCTCGGCGTGCCGTTCAACATCGCCAGCTACGCGCTGCTCACACTGATGGTCGCGCAGGTCACGGGGCTGAAGCCCGGCGAGTTCGTCCACACCTTCGGCGACCTGCACCTCTACGCGAACCACCTTGAACAGGCGAAGCTCCAACTCACCCGCACGCCGCGTCCGCTCCCGCGCATGAAGCTCAACCCCGCCGTGAAGAGTATCCACGACTTCGTGTTCGAGGACTTCACGCTCGAAGGCTACGACCCGCACCCGGCCATCAAGGCACCGATTGCGGTGTGAGCGTGCATGAAGGCCCGTGCTTCAAAGTGGTTACTCGCAGGCGCACTGGTATTGTTTGCATTCTTGGCGACCGTTTATCTGAGCGCACCGTTACCAACACCGAAAGTCGCGCTGACCATCGGTCAAAGTCGGATGTTGGATGCCTCCAACACTGCCGTCCGCGTGACCTTTTCAAACACTGGGCCGACGCGAGTTTACTTCAACGAGCAGATGTGGCAGGCCATCAGCGAAACCCAATTCGGCTGGGTTACAAACCGCGCTCCGTTCGCAAGCCTGGGAGTTCCCGGGATTGACGCGGGAGAACATGAAGATTTCACCGTGCTGCTGCCGGCAGACACCATTCGATGGCAAGTTTCTGCGAACTACCGCTTCGATCGTCGGCGTGATGTGCATCACGACGCATGGGCGTTGATAAACAAAACTGGCTTTTGGGAGCACGCCCCGGAGTTCGCTTCCGGTGCCGCAAGCTGGTGTTTGGATTTCTTGTGGCGCAATCCAAATGCTGAGGGACTGGTTAAGACAGAATTCTTCACCAACCTTCCTCCGGTGCAACCTTGGCCTCCCAAGTAGGCGCTCCTCCGGTTTTGCCTTTGCAATCCTGCACCCTCCGCCGCAACTTTCCCCCATGAGCGACCGGCAACTGGTTCTCGAAGCCGTCCAGAAGATGCCCGAGGCGGCGTCGCTCGCGGACATTTTGGACGAGCTGGAGATGCTGGCCTCGATTCGGGAGGGACTGGCCCAGAGCGAGCGTGGCGAGGGCGTGCCGCATGAACGCGTGACGGCGCTGGTGGACGAATGGATTTCAAAGTCATCTGGACTCCGCGCGGCCTAGAAACCCTTCGCTCCGCCTTGGAATACGTCGCCGAACGAAACCCGGACGCCGCCGCGCGGCTCGGCTCTTCCATCCTAAAGTCGGTTGGCCGCATCGAGCAGTTTCCTCAACTTGGCCACATCTTCTACAAGCTCGGCCGCGATGACGTGCGCGAGTTTCCCGTGCGGCCTTACCGCGTTTTCTACCGGGTCGTTGAGCAGCAGCGCGTTGTTTATGTCCTGACCGTCTGGCATGGCGCGCGGCAGGAGCCGGAGTTCTATGGCGATGAAATCCAGTGACCCGGTAGCAGCCGACGTGAGGAGGCCCCGTTTCCCATGCGCTTGAAATTCCCAACGAAGAAAGGTCAGAGCCTCATCACCTCCGCTGCTGCCTCGGCAGTCTGGCCCCTCGACCCCGCCGTGACGTTCCTGAACCACGGCTCGTTCGGCAGTTGCCCGCTGCCGGTGCTGGAGTTTCAGCGCGAGCTGCGCGAGCGGATGGAGCGGCAGCCGGTGAAGTTCTTCGTGCGCGACTTGGAGGAGTTGCTCGATTGGGCGCGCATCCGGCTGTCGAAGTTCGTCGGTGCGAAGGCTGACGACCTCGTCTTTGTGCCCAACGCCACGTCCGGCGTGAACGCGGTCTTGCGCTCGCTGGACTTCTCGCCGGGCGATGAGTTGCTCGTCACCGACCACGAATACAACGCGTGTCGCAATGCACTGGACCACGTGGCACAGCGCACCGGCGCACGCGTGGTCGTGGCGAACATTCCGTTTCCGCTGGCCAGCGCGGAGGAAATTATCGGGAGCATCATGGGAGCCGTGACGTGGCGCACGCGGCTCGCATTGCTCGATCACGTCACGAGCCAGACCGGGCTGGTGATGCCCATCGAATTCCTCGTGCGTGAACTGAACGCGCGCGGCGTGGACACGCTCGTGGACGGCGCGCACGCGCCCGGCATGGTTGGGTTGGATCTGCGGACGCTCAACGCGGCTTACTACACCGGCAACTGCCACAAGTGGCTCTGCGCGCCGAAGGGCGCGGCGTTCCTGTATGTGCGCCGTGATCGTCAGGAACGCATCCGCCCGCTGGTCATCAGCCACGGCGCGAACTCGTCACGCACCGACCGCTCGCGCTTCCTCATCGAGTTCGGCTGGATGGGCACGAGTGACCCGAGCGCGGTCCTTTCGGTTCCGAAGGCCATCGAGTTCGTTCGCTCGCTGCGGCCCGGCGGCTGGGACGAAGTGATGAACCACAACCGCGACCTCGCGCGCGCCGCGCGTCGCGTGCTGTGTGACTCGCTGCAAATTCCCCCACCGTGTCCTGACGATCTCATCGGTTCGCTGGCCTCGATCCCGATTCCCGACGCGAAGCACAGCAAGCCATCGAAGTCGCCGCTCTATCTCGACGCGTTGCAGGACGAGCTGCTGGCGAAGTTCAACATCGAAGTTCCTGTCATCCCCTGGCCCGCGCCGCCGAAGCGCCTGCTCCGCATCTCCGCGCAGCTCTACAACTCGCTGACGCAATACGAAAAGCTGGCCGAGGCGTTGAAAAAGCTGCTGTGAGCGGCAGCCGCGCTTGCATGAGCGTTACTTCGTTGCCACCAGGCGCACTTCGGACGCTGGGATGAGCAAGTGCGCGCAGAAGCGTAGCAGGCGGAAGCCACCTTCGCCGAGCTTGAGCTTGCAGGCCCACGTTGCCGCCGCGCGGTCGTAGCCGAATTGTCCGACCTCTGATGACTCGAGGTTGAAGCCGCACTCGGTCACGAGATTGCCGAGCGTCTGGACATTCCACGAGAAGAGGTGATGGTTCGGCTCTGCGGGATCGTGGTGGCGGTAGCGGCGCTCCTTCTCGAACGGAACGCAGAGCAGCAGCTTGCCGCCGGGCTTGAGCACGCGGCGGATTTCCGCGAGCGAGGCGACGGGGTTCAGCGCGTGTTCCAGCATGTGATGGCAAATCACCACGTCCGCGCTGGCGTCTCCAAGCGAAGCTGACTCGCGGACGAACTCAATGCCCCGCTCATGCAAGGCTGGCTCCAGAAGGTCCGACACGTCGAAGCCGATGCGACGCGCGCACCTCAGCTCCGCCAAGTTCCAGCCGGAGCCGACGCCAAACTCGACAACGGTATCCGTTGTGCGGATGTGCGGCGCAAACTTCTCCGCGCGCAACCTCGCCACCCACGGGAAGGCCTCCGGAGGAATGCCGCGCTTACCCTCGTGATACGCGTGACCGGCCTCGCCTCGGTAGTGGCGGACAGCGGCGTTGTCGGGAGCATCGGGCACGCAGTGAGCGTAACTGGACGAAATGCTCCCTGTCGAACGTGCAGTCGCCGCTACGGGACTGGCAGCCGGAGGCCCGATGAGGTAGAACTCGCGCGTGCCCAATGCTGCTGACTCCGGCCCGACAGACAACTCCGCTCTGGAGTTGTCCGTCGTCATGCCGTGTCTGAACGAGGCGGAGACACTGCCCAAGTGCATCGAGAAGGCGCTGCGGTTCCTGTGTGAACGCAAAGTTTCCGGCGAAGTGCTCGTCGCGGACAACGGCAGCGCGGATGGCTCGCAGGAACTCGCAACCAAGCTCGGCGCGCGTGTCGTGACAGTGAGCGAGCGCGGCTACGGCAACGCACTGCGCGGCGGCATTGCTGCGGCGCGAGGCAAGTTCATCATCATGGGTGACGCGGATGACAGCTACGACTTCGCGACGCTCGGCGCGTTCATCGAGAAACTGCGCGCGGGTGCGGAGCTCGTGCAAGGCTGCCGGTTGCCGGCGGGCGGAGGGACAATTGAACCTGACGCGATGCCACCGGCGCATCGCTGGCTGGGCAATCCGCTTTTCTCGGCGCTCGCGCGCCGGATGTTTCGCGTGCCGGTGAACGACATTTACTGCGGCTTGCGCGGTTTTCGGCGGGACTTGATTCCAACGCTCGACTTGCGCTGCGAGGGAATGGAGTTCGCGACCGAGATGCTCATCAAGGCGAGCCTGCGCGGGGCGCGCATCGTGGAGGTGCCCGTCACGCTGCATCGCGACGGGCGCACGGTGCATCCGCCGCATCTGCGCACGTTCCGCGACGGCTGGCGGACGCTGCGGTTCTTCCTGATTTGCAGTCCGCGCTGGCTGTTCGTGTATCCGGGCCTAGCGCTGCTGGCGCTGGGCGCGCTCGGGTTCGGCGTGGCGATGCCGGGGTTGACGTTCTTCGGCGCGACGTTCGACGCGCACACGCTGCTGTTCGCGAGCCTCGCGCTGACGGTCGGTTATCAAGCTGTTCTCTTTGGCTGGCTGGCGCGAACGCTGGCGGCTCGGGAGGGATTTTTGCCAGAGACGAAGCTGCTCGGTTGGTTGCGCGAAGTGGCGTCGCTGGAGCGCGGGCTTTTGTTCGGCTCGGCGAGTTTGGCCGCGGGCGTCGCGTTGCTCTTCGCCGCAGTGTGGCAGTGGAAGTCCGTTCAGTTTGGACGACTCGACTACGCGCACACGATGCGGTGGGTGATTCCCGGCGTGACACTGACGGCGCTGGGTTTTCAAACCGTGCTCGCGAGCTTCTTCGTCGCGGTGCTGGGTTCGTATCGCCGATGACGCGGCCAGCATGAACGCGCTGTCCCAAGCTCACACCAGGCTGGTGCATCCGCGACGCGTGCGGGTGCTGGCGCAGCTCATCGCGTCCTGGCTGCCCCACAACAGCCGCGTTTTGGATGTCGGCTGCGGCGACGGTGCGGCGGCTGTGGCGCTCGCGCAACTGCGTCGCGACCTGCAAATTTCCGGACTGGATGTTTTGGTGCGACCGGAGGCGCAGATTCCGGTTGCCGCATTTGATGGCAAAGTCATTCCACACGGCGACGCAAGTTTCGATGTGGTTCTGCTGGTGGATGTGCTGCATCACACCGACCAACCGGAGGCATTGCTGCGCGAGGCCCGCCGCGTCGCGCGGGTGGTGGTGGTGAAGGATCACACGCTCACCGGCTGGTTCGCCGGACCCACTCTGCGGATGATGGATTGGGTGGGCAACGCGGCACACGGTGTTGCGCTGCCTTACAACTATTGGACCGAGTTGCAATGGAGAGACACATTCGCATCGCTGGGCTTGCGAATAGAAGAATGGCGGAGCGACCTGGGTTTGTATCCCTGCTGGGCCGATTGGTGTTTCGGTCGTCAGCTTCATTTCCTCGCACGTCTGACGCCGGAGGGATCAACGTGAGCGCGACCGACAACCCCACGGAGGCGTGGGAGGCGGCTTATCTCCGGTTTGAGACGCCGGAGGAGGAGGTCGCCAAATTCACGCGGCGGCTGGTGCGATTGGGCGGGAGAGAGTGGCCGCGTGGCGCGGAGATCGTGGAGCTTTTTTGCGGCCGGGGAAATGGCCTGCGGGCATTGGCGCGACTGGGCTTCCAACAGCTTGAAGGCGTTGACCTCTCGTCGCGCCTGCTGGCCTTGTGTCCGGCGGAGCACCGGCACCACCGCGCGGATTGTCGGGAGCTGCCGTTTGCGACAACGAGCAAGGACATCCTGATTGTGCAAGGCGGATTGCATCATCTCACGGTGCTGCCGGGTGACTTGGAGCGCGTGCTCGCGGAGGTTGCGCGAGTGCTACACCCCGGCGGCAGGCTGGTCGTGGTTGAACCTTGGCTCACGCCGTTTCTGTCGCTGGTTCACGCCGGATGTCGTCAAGCTTGGCTCAGAAAAATATCGCGCAAAGTGGACGCCTTGGCGGGGATGATTGAGGGCGAGCGCGAGACTTACGAGCAATGGCTGCGGCAGCCAGCCCTCGTGCTGCGGTGTCTGGAGTCACGCTTCGCGACGGAACGGAAATTCATCGGCTGGGGGAAGCTGATGTGGGTGGGGAGGAGGGCGTGAAAGCCCGGAACCAAGCGCGTTGGGTCTTCGCAGCCCAGGCCGTGTTCCTCGTCGTCGCAGCGTGGCGGAATCTGCACCAGCTCAACCCGGACGCCGTTGCTTACCTGCGCATTGCGGGCTATTACGCCAACACGCAACTCGATCTCGCGGTGACGGGTTACTGGGGGCCGCTTCTGAGCTGGCTGATGGTGCCGCTGCTCAAGGTGGGCGTGGGTCCACTAGTCGCGGCGCGCGTTGTGATGGCCGGATCAGGCGCGGTGTTTCTCGCCGGAGCGGTGGCGGTGTTTCAGACCTTTCGTCTCCCGCCGAAAGCGTTCATGTCCGGAGCTTGCGTTGCGGCGGGCTACGCGGTGTTCTGGTCGGTGCGGAACATCACGCCGGATTTGCTGATGGCCGGACTCGTTGCCTTGGCGGTAAGCGCGACGGTGAAAGGTTGTCTGTCCGGCAACCGGAGCGCGCTCATCGCGTCGGGCATATGGTGGGGGCTGGCGTATCTGGCGAAGGCGGTGGCACTGCCGCTGGCGGTCTTGACGTGCGCGGCGCTGGCCCTGCTCGCGGCGTGGAGAGTCCGAGGGTGTGAGCAAACTGCTCGCGGAACGATGATGCGTCGCCTCGCGCTGGCCGGGACTTGCTGCGCGCTCGTCGCCGGGCCGTGGATCGGCGTGTTGTCGCTTCATTACGGGAAGTTCACGTTCTCGACGACCGGACCGATCGCGCACGCGCTGGCGGGGCCGGGAACAAAAGCAGGTTATCATCCGGCGATGGCGACGCTGCACCAGCCGGATGCGGGCCGCGTGACGCAATGGGAGGAGCCATCACGGATGGCGTATGCCTATTGGTCACCGTTCGCGAGCGGAGAGAACTTCCGTCATCAACTCGCCGTGGCGGCGCAAAATGCGGCAACGATGACGGACTGGTTGTGGAGCGTGCGCTGGCTCTCCGGGGCGAACGACCTACGCGGAGCAGCGCGGATGTTGCCGGGATTTGATTTGCTGGGGTTGAGCCTTGCCGGTGCCGTGGGCGGTGTAATCGCGCTACTTGCAAATCGCCACCGGCCAAGACACTTGCGGTGGAGTTGGGCGGTGGTGCCGGTGCTTTGCCTTGGCGGTTTGTATCTGCCGTTTTTTGTGATGGCGGAGGATAACCGATATTTTTACGGGACGTTGCCGTTTCTGTGGGTGCTGGTCATGTGCGCATGGGATTGGGTGTCTCGAAATTATTGGGGCTGGGCCAAGCGCGTTCGGCAACCCTTCTTCCGCGTCGCCACGATGGCGTTCCTCATCCCGGCCATGCTCTGGCTGGCGGCGGCAATCTACGGGATGCCGAACACAGCCTGCCGTGCAGCCCAGGAACTCGCCGCCGCGCTCAAGGCGCAGCAAGTTCAAGGACCGCTCGCGGGCAGCGGAACGATGTCCGGCGGGCGGGCAGGGCTTTACACCGCGTTCCTGCTGGGCGAGCGATGGCTGGGAGACGATGCGGAGGCGGGTCCCGATGAGTTTGCAGCCAGCGGAGCGCGCGTGGTCGTGACGCGGCGCGGCACCCGGCAGGCGGAGGCGTTGGCGCGTGACGACCGGTGGCGGGAGATTGGAGATAGTCATGCGACATCCGTGCTGCGAGTTTTCATTCGAGAGAAACTTTAGGGCTTTTTCAGACAGGCTCTTGCTCGCGACTTTGGATTCAGGTAGTCCGCATGATGACAAATGTGCATCGGAGTTCGCATTCAAAGCGACGAACCTCACCCAACGGTCGAATGCTACACTTCCGGATTCATTGGCGACAACCTGTGCCGAACTCAGTCAGCACACAAATGCCAGTGAGACGGTAGGCAACGGCCACTGAGCTTTTGACTTTACTAGGGAGTCGCGGGGTATTCACTCACAGGCCCAGAGCCATTACTAGACCAAGCATCACCGTGGAACGCCTCGGACAAGTTTTTCCAATGTTAAAAACCGGTGACGAGACGCTCGTTGCGGCCCTAATCTCAAATTGTGATCGGGTCTAACTATTTTTAGTCAGTCCCGGCTCGGGCCGTCGGCATCTTCGCGCCTTTCGCGCGACATCAGCCCGCACTCAGTTTTCGATTCGATACAGCGCCTTGATGGTCCGCAGGTAGAGCGCCTTGCCGCTGACGGCCGGCGAGGCCGCGCCCAGAACGTCGTCGAGTTTGTTTTCGGCGAGCAGCTTGAACTCGCGCGCGGCGGCGAACACAGCGGTCTTGCCATCGCGGTCGGTGGCATACACGCGACCTTCGGCGCAGATCGGCGAGGCATAAACAGCCTTCAACACGCGCTCAGACCACAGCACCTTGCCGGTCTTCGCGTCGACGCAACTGGCGAAGCCGCCGTTGTCCACGAGCAGGAGCAAGTCGTCGTGCAGGATGGGCGAGGGCGTCTCCGGCACGCCCTTCGTGAGCTTCCACACGAGCTGCGGTTTGCCCGGCTCGAGGTCGCTGTCCTTCGAGGCGTCGAGGATGTTGCCCGGCTTCCACGCAGACGCGGGCGGCGGCTTGATGGCGTAGAAGTGGCCCTTCGAGAAACCGGCGGAGAAGTAGATCAAGCCGTGTGCGTAGATCGGCCGCGCACCGGTGGAGTGGAACGGCTGGTTCTCGACCTGCCAATACTCCTTGCCCGTGAGCGGGTCGTAGCCGTAGTGGGCCTTCGCGCCGTTGCTCAACAGCACTGGCTTGCCCTCGACGATCGCGATCTGCGGCGTGCCGTAGCCCTTGCGCAAGTCGCCTTCAGCCTTCGGCTTGCCGTCGGGACCGAGGTCGCGGTAATCGGTCGAGCGCTTCACGCGCCAGACGTCCTTGCCGGTGGCTTTGTCCACCGCGACGATGAACTGCTCGTCCGCGCCGTCGAATTGCAGCACGAGCAGATTGCCGTAGAGGATCGGCGAGGACCCCGCGCCGCGATAGTGGTTGCAGTGCAAATCGCGCCGCTCCCAGAGCTTCGATCCCGTCTTCGTGTCGAGGCACGCCGTGCCCGCCTCGCCGAAGCTCACATACACGCGGCCCTCCTCGATGACCGGCGTGGGCGAGGCGTAGCTGTTGTATTTCTTCCACAGCTCCGGCTGCGTCGCCTCGAAGAGCTTCACGTCGCGCAGCACCTTGCCGGAGTTCTTGTCCAGGGTCATGACGAACAACTCGCTGCCGTCGTCCGTCGCGGTGGTGAGCCAGATTTGGTCGCCCCAGATGACGGGCTGCGACCAGCCCTTGTCGTGGATGGGTGTCTTCCACTTCACGTGCTCGGTCTCGCTCCACTTGAGCGGAAGACCCTTTGCGGCGGACTGGCCGTCACCGGTCGGGCCGCGGAACTGCGGCCAGTTGTCAGCAGCGAAAGCAAGCGACGCGGTGCAGGCCAGAGCGGAGAGCAACGAAGCGAATTTCATTGGCGCGAGTTTAAGCAAGGCTTCCTCCGCAGGGCAACCCACCCGTGCGGAGCCGAGCTTGGACGGGACTTGTGCGGGCAATACTCAGTGGGACACGGCGCGCTGAGTCTCCAACTTCTTTTTCGCGTTCCGCATTCCGCACTCCGCGTTTCATCGGTCCTCAAGCCTTTCCCTTACTGCCTCGCCCCTACTGGAACGTCCGCATTTCACCACCCCGCCCGCCGTGGCACTGATGTTCCGTGCATACGGCAACTCAAGGAACACCATGAACACCCTTACTCCCGCCGCCCCGCGCTGGTTCGTCGTGGACGACGAATCCATGCTCCTCCGACTCACCGAGCAGGTTCTTCGCAAGTTTTCCATTGCCGACGTGCGCGCTTGCGCCGATCCATGTGAAGCGCTCGGCCACATGACCGCGGAGCCGGCCGACCTCGAACTCCTCGTCACGGACCTGAACATGCCCGGCATGAGCGGCCTCGAACTCGCCCGCCGCGTCCGGGTTGTTGCGCCGCGTGCCAAAGTTGTGCTCATCACCGGAAGCGTGATGTCCTTGCCCGACTCGCGGAAGCTTGCGGCGCATGGAGTGGACTTCCTCCTGCCGAAACCCTTCGGCATCCACGAGCTGATAGCGGCCGTGCGGGGGCTGTGCAACGCGGGAAGTTTCCGGAATAACTGACCGTGTTGGAGGGCCGCCTTTCCCCTCGACACGTTTCGTTCA
Organism: uncultured Klebsiella sp.; assembly: GCA_964478755.1. GTDB lineage: Bacteria > Verrucomicrobiota > Verrucomicrobiia > Limisphaerales > SXTU01 > SXTU01. The sequence goes on along the minus strand of CAYZJP010000067.1, from coordinate 11,963 downwards.
CCCGGTAACGTCCGCGCGTTCCAGCGCCCGCGCTGGCGCACCGACATGAGCAGCGACGCCCCGGCGAACCCGAAGATTTCCGTCATCATCCCGATTTACGGGAAGGCCGGCGATCTGCCCCGCCTCGTGGATGCGCTTCAGGCGCAGACGCTGCGGCCTTACGAGATCATCCTCGTGGACAGCAGCCCCAAGCCGATTGACAACCCGCCGCCCGGCACGCGCCTCGTGAAGAACCCCGTCGATGTTGCCCTGAGCTGGGATTACAACCTTGGCGCGAAGGAGGCCACGGGCGACTACATCCTCAACATGCAACAGGACTGCGTGCCCGAGGACAAGGGCGCGCTGGAGCGGATGTTCAAGCAACTCCACGAAGTTCCCGGCCGCGTCTCCGTCGTCGCACTCGTGACGCTGCCGCAAGCGAACTTTGATCAATACAACTTCTGGGGTCAGGTGCTGATGGCGCGCTGGATCGGGCGCATCCGCCAAGGCATCAGCGGGAAGTTCGACCTGCACCGCGCGGACGTGTATCGCAGCATCGGCTGCTACAACACGGCGCAGTTCCACTTTGCCGGCGAGGACATGGACCTCTTCATGCGCCTGAGCAAGAGAGGCGAGGTCTTTGTCAGCGATGTGGAAATCATCCACTACCATTTTCAGTCGCTGAAGACGAACTGGCAGCACCTTTTCCGCAAGCACTATCAAGTCGCCGAGTCATTCGGCGCGCTTTTCCGCACGTGGGGCTTCGGGCTGCGCCGCATTCCCTACGCGGGCCACTGGACGCATCACCTCGCAAAGTATCTCTATTGCCTCGTGCCGCTGCTGTTGCTGCCGCGCTTCATGCTGCCCGCCGCGCTGGCCATCATCATCGGCTCGAACCTGAGCAACATGGAATCGTGGCGCGTGAAGTCGTGGAAGACCTGGGCCTACCTGCCGTTCTTCAACGTGTATCTGTTCTTCGTCGGCTTCGTCGGGACGGCGGTCGGCTTGCTCACAGGCACGCAGCGCTATTCGCAGAACAAGTGACGCGCCGCTTTGTGCCTCATGCAAAGGGCGCGAAGGACGCAAAGGTTGAAGAAGGAGTTGCAAGCCAAGCTTCGGACACGGACTTTTCCGAACACTCACCAGTTGAACGCCTTCTTTCCTTTGCGCCCTTCGCGGCCTTTGCGTGAGGCATTTTTCTCCGCCAACCCCGCGCTTGACGCCCCTCTGCCCTGCTTCTACGTTGCGCCCAATCAAAACCCCATGAACTCCTCCGAACCGGCCATCCGCGAGTTCGCCAACCGTCTCGCCTACCTGCTCATATTCCGCAGCGCGCTGCGCTTCGGCACCGTGTGGCTGCTCGCCGTCGGTGTCGCCGTGCTCGTGGCGCGCGTCACGGGTTTGGTCGCGTCGCACTGGCTCATCGGCGGGTTGATTGGTTTGGTGCCGGTCGTCGGCGTCGCCGCTTGGCTGGAATGGCAGAAGCGTCCACAGCTCGCCACCGTGCGCGCGGCGATGGACCGCCACAACCACTCCGGTGGCCTGCTCATGGCCGCCGCGCAAACCGATGTCTCCGCGTGGCAGAACGGCTCCAAGCTCGCCCAGCCCATCGTGCGTTGGAACAGCGGCCGGCCCATCACGCTCTTCGCGGCGGCGGCGCTTTTCCTCGGCGCGTCCATGCTGATGCCCGAACGTTTCATCGTCGGCGCGGCGCAACGCCCGCTTGATGTCGGCAAGCTCGTCACCGAATTGACCGAGCAAATCACCGCGCTCGAGGAGGAAAAGATTTTGCCGGAGGACAAGGCGCTTGAACTCAAGCGCGAACTCGCCCGCCTCGGCAAGGAATCCGCCGCGCGCGACCCCGCCAAGACTTGGGAATCCCTCGACCACCTCAAGCAATCCAACAGTGACCTCGCCAAGCAAGCCGCTGAAGAAGCCATCCAGAAGACCGACGCCATGAAGCAGGCCGAAACCCTCGCCGCCGCGCTCGGCCTCCTGCCCGACTCCGCGTCGTCGCTCATGGAGCGCGCCATGCAGGACCTCGCGTCGCTCCTTCAGCAAGCGAAGCTGGAGCAGGGTCTCCTCGCCGCGAAACTCCCCGAGGAACTCCTCAAGGCCGCAAAGGACGGCAAACTCACGCCCGAGCAGCTCAAGGAATTGATGAAGGCGCTCCAAGGCAACAAGGACAAGCTCGGCGAATGCCTCAACAAACTCGCGAACCTCAAGCTCATTGACCCCAAGCTCCTCGAAGCCTGCAAGAACGCCGGCCAGTGCCCCAACCCCGCCGCGCTTGCCGCCTTCCTCGCCGAGAACGGCGTGAATCTCGATTCCCTCACCGGCGTGCTGCAAGTCTATACGGCGGGCAACGGCGGCGTGGACCGAGGCCGTGGCGACTCCCCGCTGACGTGGACCGACCCGTCCGACGAATCCGGCATGAAGTTCAAGGATTCCCCGCTCTCGATGGGACGGCTCGACAATTTGAAGGGCGCGCAACTCGTCGGCATCAGCCGCAGCGCGCCCGAAATGACCGGCGACAAGGAAACCGCGCAAGCCGGAGCCCTCGCCGGAGCCGAAGCCGGCGGTGGCGCGGCAAACGTCCAGCAACTCCTCCCCCGCCACAAAGGCGCGGTGCAAAGATTCTTCAAGCGGGAGAATTGAGGAGTCGATTTTGGCAGAGAGAGTGGCAAAAGCACCGAAAAATCGCGATGAAACTCACGTATCCGTGTTGGCTTGCGTTTAGCACAGCATTGGTCGCTGGGTGTGACCCCGCAACGACCCCTTCCAAATCTGTTCAGGCGTCTCTTACGACACAAGGCAATGAGCAGAAGTCGAATGTTCAAGAGCGAGAGATAAGCGGAACGGTTCTCATCACACAACGCAACGGACAATCTCTAAAACTTGGGAGCGTGGAGATAAAGGTCGCTGAGTGGAAAGCTTCGTTCGACCATGTGGAAAAACAGCGAAAGTGTGCTGAGAAAGAACTCGATGAAGCTGAGGCAGCTGGCCTTGCCCCGTCTTGGTGTCAGAGCAGGCCGAGAGCGAGGTGAACTGGCTGTTCTTGCGCGAGAGCCAAGCAAACGGAAGCAGTTGATCCCACTCTGACGCAAGAGTGCCCCGAACGGGACCGGTTTAGGTCGCTCTTGGGCAAAAGTCGGTCAAACGGGACCAGTTTGGTTCACTTTAGGGCCAGAGTGGTTCAACCGAGGCCAGTTCAGGTCGCCGTTGGGCCAAGGTTGGTCAAACGGGAGCCGTTTGGCCCGCCTTGGCGCAAAAGTGGTTCAAAATGGATCCGTTTGAGGCGCATTTAAGCGGTGACAGATTGAAAACAGTTGATTTGCTGGGAGTGCGCTTTCCCGCTTTGCGCCCTCTGCGCCCATTCGCGGCCAAGTCCTTCCTTCTCCCTTCGCGCAGCGAGGGGAGAAGGTGGCCGCAGGCCGGATGAGGGGTGCGGCCACCAACGACGCAGCGCATCCACCCCAACCTTCCCTTCATCGGATGAGAGGAGAGGGAGGAGAGGCTTGTCCGCGAAGCTTTTCATGCTAGCGTGCCGCCATGAGCTATCTGGATCGCATCACGTTTGACCCGGAGCAGTGCGGTGGCCGTCCGTGCATTCGCGGCTTCCGCATCCGCGTGAAGGACATTCTCGAAATGCTGGCGGGCGGCGCGACGCGCGAAGAAATTCTAACGGACTTCCCCGATCTTGAGGCGGACGACATCACCGCAGCCCTGCTCTACGCCGCCGGCGGCACTGACCACGCGGTGCTCAAGGCCGCGTGAAACTCCTGGTGGACGAACAGTTGCCACCCGTGCTCGCCGTCTGGCTGCGCGGGCAGGGTTGCGAAGCATGGCATGTCCGCGAACTGGGTCTCGCACGCGGGAAGGACCGGCAAATCTGGGCACAAGCCGCCGCCTTGAATGCGACGGTCATCACGAAGGACGAGGATTACGTGGCCATGTCCCGCACGCGGTCAGGCGAAGTGCCGATTGTTTGGGTGCGCGTCGGCAACTGCACGAATGCGATGCTGCTCCGGTGGTTCGGGCCGTTGTGGCCTGAAGTCCGCCATCGGCTGGCGGCTGGGGAGAAGCTGGTTGAAATTCGGTGAGGTGCGTGGAACTGCACGTGCTCGCGCCCTCTGCGCCCTTTCGCAGCCAAATCCTCCCCGCCCTATTTCACCACTTCCAGCCCCGGAACTGCCGCCTTGAGCTTGGCGATGGCGGCGTCAGAGACTTTGTTGCCGCTGACTTCCAGACGCTTCAATTGCTTCAGTGCAGCGAAGGCTTCCAGGCTCGCGTCGGTGATTTGCGTGCCGGGCACGAGGAGGATTTCCAGATTCTTCAGCCGCGCGACGGGTTGCGCGCCTTCGTCCTTGATGGGGCCATAGACGCGCAGCACGTGCAGGCTCTGAATTTCGCTCGCGTGGCGCACGCCCTCGACCGACGCCTGCCCATCGTGCAGGTCCAGCTCGCGGAGTTTCTTCAAACCGGTGAGCGGCTTCACGGCGGCTCCGGTGGCGTCGCGGCTGCCCATCTGGAGACGCTCCAAGTTCACGAGCTTCGCCAGCGCCTGCGCGCCCGCGTCGGTGAAGTGCGTGTGGACAATCTCCAGCCGCTCGTGGCTCGGCACCTTGCTGATGCCCGCAAGGCCCGCGTCGTTCACCGGCGCGGTGTGGAAGTTCGCCGTCTCCAGCCGCTTCAAGTTGCCGAGAAACTTGTAGCCCGCGCCGCTGCACTTGGCGGACGCGAGCGAAATGACGCGGAGATTCGTAAGGTCGCGGAGCTGCTCCAGCCACGGGTCGGTAACGAGCGTGAGCGTGAGGTTGAGCCGTTCCAAACTCTTGAGCGCGCCGACGTATTTGAGGCCGGGGCCGCTGACGCTGGAGTTCGAGAGGTCGAGATACGTGAGGTCGGGAAGGTTGACGAGGTTCACCAGCCAGTCGTCGCTGAGGGTGGTGTTACGCTTGTAAGTCGGGTCGTGCGGGTTGCCCTTGTCGTTGAGATCAATCGCGGTGAGCCGGTCGAAGAGATGCATCGCGTCATCGCCGGCGACATCGCGGAGCCATTGCGGTCCACCGCCCTCGAAGCGCACGGTGCCGTGCGCGGTCTTCACCGCAGCAGCGACCTCGAGCAAGTGCGGACGCGCGAGCGCGGCCTTCTCCATGGCGGGAATGACTTCGCGCGCGCGGATGCGTAGGAGCGGGTCGTAGCCGCGCCGCCATTGCGTGTCCAACTCGGCAAGGAGCGGCGCATCGAAGGCCTTCTTCCCCTTCGCATCCCACGCCGTGACGGTGGCGAGCATCTGGCGCATGAGCGCCACGTCGTTGGTCGTCGCCGCGATGGTTTGCGCGTGGACACGCGTCGTTACAAGTCCACACAGGACAGTCGCCGAGGCGAGGAGGAAGGACGCAACGGAGAAGCGTGAGCAGCGAGTCATGGCTGCTGTTGACGAGTGGCCGCGCGCTGTTGCTCAGAGAAAAATGGCCTCTCGTCCAGCTACAGCAGCCCCGCTTCCTTCATCGCGGCTTCCAAACCGTCCGCGACGCCGTGTCCCCAAAGTCGGTCGCTGACGTAGCCGCCTTCGCGCCAGACGGCTTCCTTGACCGGCGGGATGGCGTTGGCGGGCGCGACGAGCCAGCACGCGTGCTCATCGCAAAGCATCGGCAAATCGTTGAAGTGATCCCCCGCCGCGAAGACGCACTCGCGCGTCAGACCGAGCTGCCGCGTGATCTCGGCGAGCGCGGTGCCCTTGCTGTAAGCCGAGTGGCTGAAGCGCGCATACACGTCGTTACGCACGACCGTCAGGTTCGGCACGGACTCGCAATAGTCTTTGAGATGTGCCTCGATGTCGTCGGCGTCCGCGTTGGTGCCTGCAATGAGGCAGAAGGGCGAATAAACATCCGAATAGACCGACGCGCGAAACTTGCCGTTGACCCACTTGAACAGGCGCGGCAAATCCTTCTCCACCGCCCTGAACAACTCGCGGTGCGCACGCTCGCAATCGCCATTCCACGGTTGCAGCGGGAAGAAGCGCGGTCCCTCGCGGAAGTGAATTTCCCGCTCCACCGTCACGAGCCAGTCCGGCTGGATGCTCAGGCGCGCGCGGCCCAGCCCTTCCATCAGGCTGCTGAGATCGCGCCCGGTGTTGACGACCCACTTCGCTCCGCGCCGCTGGAGGTCGCCGATCAGCTCCTGCAAGCGCTCCGGCACGGGCGGGTTCTCGTGATCCGCGTGCAGCGTCCCGTCGAAGTCGGTCGAGATGATCTTGATGGGCAGGTCCATCGGCGAGAGCAGTATTCTTCACGGCGGGCAGAATTTCCAGTAGGCAGTTTCCGGAGGTCGCGGGCTGCCGCTGACCGCTGTTCGCTCATTGCTGACCGCTCTCTTTCGTCTTACGCTGCCCACGACGATGCCCGACCTCCAAGCCCAATACGACGACGCCATGTTCGCCTTCAGCCAGGGCGACTACGACACTGCCATCGCCGGCCTTCGCGCTGTGCTGGCCGCCGACCCCGCGCACTTCGACGCCCAGCTTGCGCTCGGCATGGCGCACTACCGGAAGGCCGACTATCCCACCGCCATCGCCGAGGGCCACAAGGCGGAGAAGCTTCGCCCCAACGAACAGCTCGTCCACACTAACCTCTCGCTCTTCTACATGAAGTCCGGGGACAAGCAGACCGCCGAGCACCACGGCCTCCAAGCCCGCATCGCCTCGTGGAAGGAAAACATGGCCCCGCCCGGCGCTAACCCCGCCGCTCCCAGCGACCCCGAACTCGAACTCGCCAAGCCCGCCCCGCAAGCCATCAAGCTCCCCGAGAAATTCCCCGACCAGCCGTGGAAGAAGAACAAGAAGGCGGGCGGCGGCTGATGAACCAGACGAGCAAATTGAATGAAGTCCCAGCAAACCAAACGCGCGAAACAATTGTATTCCGCAGATCCGCGAGCATTTCGCCAAGGATCAACGGGCCTGCTCAATTTTCAAAATGTAGTTGGAGCCGGCACCGACCTCGGCGCGAATTTTTTCGCCGCGTTTCAGTTGAAGCAGCAGATCCCGCGTGATGGCGCAGGGCTGTCCTTCTATAAAGATGGTGTAGCTGCTCGGTGAACGGGTGCCGTGGAACACCTTCAAGTCCTGCGTGTGGCCTTCAATGATTTTGCGCGGCAGACACGTTTCGCCAACAAATTGAACGCAAAAAAATATCCCCAACGCGCCAACCCCAAAGCCGAGGACGAGCAGCAGGAAAGGATTTTGTCTGCGGCCTGAAAGACTGGCGGGCGTTTCGCCTTTGAACCAGCCTTGCGAAACCTTAGCCAGCAGCAGACCGCCGCACGTGATCATCCAAAAAGCCAGCACGGCTTCCTGATAGACCAGCAAATCCACGCTGCGATGGAGAAAGAAAAGAATCAGCGCCTGCGGAACGAAGAACAGGAGCGAGCCGATCCATTGCAGCGCGGTGCGCAACCGGCCGTCGACATGCCGCCAGGCAAGACACAGCGCCAAGCCAATGGTGAGCGACGGCAGAAAAGCATTTGCCAAGAACTGAGCCATTTGTCACAGCGGCACGCGACGGGCCTCGCCGAGAATTCTCCGGCGATGCCAACGCGCCGTCATCTTCCAGCTTCCGCGAAAGAGGCTGATTTTTGCAGCACTATTCTTCCGAAAGGCATTTCAACACGACGGCATGACGCGCTCGAACAGGTGTCGTTCAGGACGGGTTCAACTTTATCACGGAGCAGCCGAAGTCGAGCACGCCGGGCGTCGTGGGTAGGCGGCGGGGATTGGGAAGACGGCCTGGCGTCGGTCTTCGCCGCGCAGGAAATCCAGCACGCCGGCGTCGCTCATCACCTTGAGCTGCCGGCCCATGCCATCGAGTCTGCGGCCCAACGCGGCGGCCACTTCGCCGGTGAGCAATGGCTTGGCCTATTTCTTCTCCGGCAGCGGCGCGAGTTCCACGAGCTGGCTCTGGGCGGGCGTGAGCGTGGCCTTGTGCCGTTCGACCGCCTGCGCGATCTGGCTCAACACAGCCGGGTGGTTCGTCGCGATGTTGTAGTTCTCGCTCGGGTCAAAACGGAGGTTGAAGAGCAGCGGCGTCGGGTGCTCGTCGGGCTTCGGCTGGCCGTAGCCAGGCTGCGTCATGAAGTGCGCCTTGAAGTCGCCCACGCGCGCCGCCATGAGCCGCGTGCCGCGATAGAAAAAGTAGGCATCGCGCTGGATCGTGCCCGTGCCGAACAGCAGCGGGCGGATGTCGAGGCCGTCAACGGGCCGGTCCGCCGGCACGTCCGCGCCGGTGAGCTTCAGGCTCGTCGTGAACAAATCCATCGTGCAAGCCAGCGTGCGCTGCGTCTGCGCGGGTTTGATTTTGCCCGGCCACCACGCAATGCCCGGCACGCGCATCCCGCCCTCCCACGTCGAGCCTTTGCCGTCGCGCAGCAAACCCGCCGAGCCGCCCTGCTGGTTCATGATCAGCCACGGGCCGTTGTCACTGGTGAAAAAAACGAGCGTGTTCTCCGCGAGCTTCGTGTCACGCAATGTATCAAGGACTTTGCCGACGCTCGCGTCGAGCTCCTCGACCACGTCGCCGTAAAGTCCACGCGGACTCGTGCCGGAGAACTGCTTCGATGCGAACAGCGGCGTGTGCGGATACGTGTGCGGAAAGTAGAGGAAGAAGGGCTTGGCTTGATTGTCGCGGATGAACTTCACCGCCTCCTCGGTGTAACGCCGCGTGAGCGTGCTCAAGTCGGCGGGGCGCTCGATAAGTTGCTCGTTGCGGTAGAGCGGCGCGTTCCACCACGCGGCCTGCTGGTCGGCGAGCTTGCCCGCGCCCTTCGGCGCGAACGGCGAGGGGTCCATGTCGTTCGAGTGCGGCAGGCCAAAATAAAAGTCGAAGCCGTGCCGACGCGGATGGCCCGCCGGCTCGAACTGCCACACGCCGAGGTGCCACTTGCCGATGCAGCCGGTGGCGTAGCCCTTCGCCTTCAACGCCTCCGCCAACGTGATTTCACTCTCGGGCAGATGGCCGAGCGAACGGTTGCGCAGCACGCGGAATTGGTCGTGGCACATCCCGCTGCGGATCGGATAACGCCCCGTGAGCAACGCCGCGCGGCTCGGCGTGCAGACTTCCGCCGCCGAATAAAACTCCGTGAAGCGCATCCCCTCCGCCGCCATTCGGTCGAGGTTCGGCGTGCGGATGGTGGGATGGCCGTAGCAGCCGAGGTCGCCGTAGCCGAGGTCGTCCGCGAGGATGATGACGATGTTGGGATGCGTCGTGTCGGCCGCAGTGGCGGAAATCACAAAACTAAACAGTGCAAGCAGCAGGCAGAGGAGGCGTGTCATGTCGGAAGGCTAGCCAACCAAGGACGCTGGGAAAGTCATTTCCTGTCGGACATCTCACGCGACGGCGCGTCCACTCAATCCGGCATGAACCGCCTCACCGAACCGTCCGCCCGCAGCTCTGCCAGCACGTTCGCCGTGTCGCGCCGGAGGCAGAGCGCCACGTCATCGCGCAGTTCCGGCATCGCGAGCAGGCGACGGGCATTGCGCCCACGCTGAACCGAAGCGAGTAAATCCTCCCTGCCCCGCCGGAAAATCTCCCGCGCCATCTGCGCTGAGTCGGCGACGTGGCCGCCACCGTATTGATCCCAAACCGCGTCGCACAGCGCGCCTGCGCCGAGCGTGTCCTCGTAAGCTGCCTCCTCCAGCGTGCCAGAGCAGACAACGAGCAAATGCGCGGGCCGCTCGCGGCGCAACCAGTCCGTGACCGCGCCCAAGTTTAGAAAACTCCCGACGGGCACCCGGCATGCGCCGCGACACGCCTGCAACGCGCGCGTCCCGTTGGTTGTCGTCATCACGATGCTCCGGCCCGCGACGCGTTCCGCCGTGAACTCGCGCGGCGAGTTGCCGAGATCGAAGTCCACGCCGCCGTTGAGCTGCTTGAGGATGCGCACGCCGTCACGTTCACCAGCCAGCAACACATCAGGCCGCGCCTGCCGGAGCGCGACGGCCTCGCTGATTTCGCAGACCGGGATGATTTCGCGCGCACCATTCGCCAACGCCGTGACCATCGAGCTGGTCGCACGCAGCACGTCGAACACGACGCAGACGGTCTGGCTCAAATCGCGCTGCTGCAACGCGGCGAAATCGGCGGATGTGAAGGTGACTTCGATAGACACAGGAAGTTTTTAGTTCTTAGTTTTCTGTTTTCAGCAAGGCAGCGTAGTCATGCCACCAACTGAAAACTGAAAACAAGAAACTTCATTTCCTCGGCCTCCGCGTGCGGACGTAGTGAAACAGATACTGCTGTGCATATCCCGCATTCGGCCCGAAGTGCGTGTTCGCGAAATGCTCCAGCCGCTTCGCCGACGGACGGCGGCGCGGAAAATACAATTCCTTCAACGCGCGCCGCACCCACACGTCCACCGGGAAGGCGTCCTGCTTGCCGTAGGCGAAGAGCAGCACGCAGTCGGCGATCTTCCGTCCGACACCGTGAAGGCGCATCAGCTCCGCGCGGGCCTCGGCAGTCGAGAGTTGGCGCAGGCGGGCCAAGTCAAGTTCTCCGCTGGCGGCGGCCTGCGCGGCGGCCAACACGTAAGGCGCGCGAAAACCCATCTTGCACGCACGCAACTCCGCCTCTGAGCACGCCGCGAGACGCGCGGCAGAAGGGAAGGCAAAGACACGCCCGTCTTCCACAAGGATTGGCTCACCGAAGCGCTCGCACAGCAACGCGATGATTTGCTGAATTTGCACGATCTGCTTCGTTGACGAGCAGATGAATGACACGAGGCATTCCCACGGCTCTTGCCGCAGCAGGCGCAGGCCCCGGCACGCGGCGACAGACGCGCGCATCGGCTCGTCGTTGGGGAACGTCGAAAGGACCGCAGCGAGACTCACGTCGAACTGAAGATGGTCGCGGAGCCAATGCCAGTCGGCCTGCGGAGTGACGGTTTCGGCGCGAAGGACATTGCCGGCTTGACGGAGACGCACCCACCGTCCGGAGACGACGCCTTCCCACGCGTCACCGACTTGCCGCCAACGAAACGCCTGGCCGGAAGCGAGCGTCGCTGCGAGGTCGTAGTCCTGAACGGGAAAGACAGAATGCTTCACGGCATCACTTCAGCTCCCGGCACAGCAGCAGCCGCACGGTGTGAATCGTCTGTCCGCGATACTTGATTTCGCGCGTGCCGAGGTCTTCGATGCGCGTGAACTCTGCTGTGAGCCGTTCGGAGGGCGGCTCCGGCTGCGCGCCATTCTTCAGCTCTTGAACGTAGATGGCGCTCTGTCCCGTGCGCGACGCATAGCCGGGCCAATAGCCGTATTGGTTCTCCGGCTTGGGCGACGACTGATAGAAGACGACGGGCGGGTGAGGCCCACCGGCCTTCGCCTCCGGGATGTAGAACGAGAGCAGGCTTGTGATGCCATAGTGCGCGCCGATGAGAAAGACCGGCTTCCCCTCGGCGGCGATGACCTTCTGTCGTTCGGCCTCGACGACGCGCGCCAACTCGCTCCAACCGCGCGCGCGGACAAGCGGGTCGGATTTCGGCGGGAGTGAGATGCCGAAAACTTTGCTCGTGAGATTCGTGTCGTGAAGCAGCGCGACGAGCGGCAGGCCGAACGCGAGTCCGGCGATGAACCACACGCGCACGGAGCGCGCGCCTCGTTGCCAGCAGGCATCGGCTTGCAGCGCGGCGAGGCACAGCAGCGGAATGACGGCGGGGACAATCCAGTTCGGCTGCACACGGGCGCGGAGCGTGTAGAGGAAGTAGCCGAGGAAAAGCGGCAGGCCCATGCAGAGTAGATAGGCCGGGAGCGCTGTTGCCCGTGCCGGCGGCTTGCAGCCGCCGTCGGCGGTGCGACTCGGAGCCAAAGACGGCGACTGCAAGTCGCCGGCACGGTGCGCGGCGAGCGTTGTCAGCACGCCGCCGAATAACAGTGCGAGAAAGCACGGGTTCAGCCGCACCAGTTCCGCCCCCCGAAAAACAATCAGGGAGTTCAG
>CAYZJP010000066.1:0-27498 GCA_964478755.1 uncultured Klebsiella sp. | reverse complement strand
GTCAGTCCCAGTGTTTCAGCAGGTTCACACCCGCTCAACTAGGAAAGACCCAAAATAATTGCCGCGGAGTAGTCGGCCATTGACAGCTCGGCCTTTCCGTCAGTGCCGGTGAACTGCCCGGCGGGCTTGGGAACCCGGAACGTGTGGACTACGGGCATATCCCAGTCCTTGCTGTAGTAAACCCAGACAAGCGCACCACTGACGGGCTTGCCAGTCTGGGCTTCAGTTACCTCCACTTGAACCTTGCGGGTCGTGTGCATCGAAACCGCAAGGCACCCACCCAAGAGTGGAAGCGTCGTCAAAAGCAGTATGAGCCGTCGCGGGTGCATGGAGGACAACTGGTGATAGACTGCAACCTCGTCGCCTATCTGCGGGACGCGGCGACGGTATTCAGGCCGGAATGGACTGTCCAGCCTGGGCTGGGAGCGCCCTTCCTGCCGTAAGGCGGTTGGTGGGGCGCGTCTGTCCCCAGCGCGCCGTCACGAGCGCATCGAAGTCGGCGGTGACGATTTAGCCGAACCTTCACCCCGACCCCACCCTCTCATCCAACGAGAGGAGCGGGAGGGGAGGCGCGGGCGTGGTGAGACACCTGCAACCTTGCGCCACGGGGTTGCCTCTCCGTAAAATCCCCGCGTGCCGACCAAAGTCATCGCCGTCGCGAACCAGAAGGGTGGCGTGGGCAAGACCACCACCGCCGTCAACCTCGCCGCCTGCTTCGCCGCGCTCGGCCGGCGAGTGCTGCTCGTGGACATTGACCCGCAGGCCAACGCAACCAGCGGCGTCGGCCTCGAAAAGACCGAGGGCGCGAGCGCTTATCGTGCGTTGCTGGGCGAGGACAACTTGATGGAGCGCATCAAGCCCACGGCCTTCAAGCACCTCGAGATTATTCCCAGTGAAGTGGACCTGTGCGGCGCGGAAATCGAACTCTCCCGGCTGGAGAACCATTTGCAGCGGCTCACCCTCGCGCTCCAGCCGGTGCGCGAGGCGAAACGCTTCGACCTCATCGTGATTGACTGCGCGCCGTCGCTGGGCGTGCTCACGCTCAACGCTTTCGCCGCCGCCGACTCGCTGCTGGTGCCGCTCTAGGGCGAGTATTACGCGCTCGAAGGCATCTCGATGATCCACCGCGTGCTGGGCCAGGTGCGTGACTCCGGCGTGAATGCGAAGCTGGAGCTGCTCGGCGTCGTGATGACGATGTTCGACGGACGCACGCGGCTCTCGCAGCAGGTCGTCAGTGAGGTGCGCGAGCATTTTGGCGAGAAAGTTTTCGCGACGGTCATCCCGCGCACCACGCGGCTCGCGGAAGCACCGAGCCACGGCCAGCCGATCATCCACTACGACCAATACAGCGCTGGCGCATCCGCCTACGAGGTGCTTGCCGAGGAAGTGCTGGAGCGACTGAAATAACAGCTACAGCTCGTTTTCCTTGTCCTCGTAAAACAGCCGGTAGGCCACCTCATAGTCCGCCTCCGGCACCAGCACGTTCGCCTCGCGGCTCAGGTCGCCGTCGTCCGGCAGCGACGGATCCACGAACTCCTGCACCGCCGCGATGCCGTGCTTCTCCAGCATCACCACGAGCAGCTCCGTGTTGATGACCGGGCCGGTGTAAAAGGGTTTCACGGCAAATTGCGGGCCACCTGTTCCGCCAATGTGGTCAGCCACTTCGCTGAATCCGCCTTCGCCTGCTCCGGCGAGGTGAGTTGCGTCAGCCCGCACGCAGACTGAAACCACTTCCGCAGCGCCGCCTCGTCTTGCACCACGCCGCCGAGGCCGAGGCACGGCAGCTTGCGGGCGCGGCAGCGGATCGCGATTTCACCCGGTCCCTTGCCCATCAACGACGAGCGGTCGAGGGAACCTTCGCCCGTGATGACGAGATCCGCCGCGCGCAGGTGCTCGTCCAGCTTCGCGTGCCGCGCGATGAGAGCGAAGCCCGACTCCAGCTTCGCGCCCGCGAACGCGCACAGGCCGAAGCCCAGCCCGCCCGCCGCGCCCGTGCCCGGCACACCCGCCAGGTCGCGCCCGAGCTGTGTCTTTACCACCTTCGCCATGCGGCGCAGGGCACGCTCTGCGCTGGGAAACTCTTCCGCCCGCAATCCCTTCTGCGGCCCATACACGCGCGAGCAGCCGCGCATCCCCAGCAGTTTGTTCTGCACGTCCACCGCGACGACGAGCTGCGAAAATAACTTGCGAGGCCGCGGCAGCAGCACCCGGTGCAACTGCTGCAAGTGCGTCCAACGGACCAGTTCTTCGTCCCGGCGGTTGAAGAACTTCCAGCCCAGCCCGCGCGCGAGGCCCGCGCCACCGTCGTTGGTCGCGCTGCCGCCAATGCCGACGAAGCAGCGCCGTGCCCCCTTGGCCGCCGCCGCCTGCAACACGGCGGCGAGGCCGAATGTGTCGAGCTGGAACGGATGGAACTGCTGCGGCGGCAGCATCGCGAGGCCGATGATTTTCGCGGACTCGATGATGGCGCTCTTCGACTTCGCATCCCACCACCAAAAGCCTGCCAGCGGACGATGCGCCGCATCCACCGTGCGGACCTTTTGGAGTTTCGCGCCCAGCGCCGCGCTGAGGATTTCGCCGAAGCCGTCACCGCCATCACTGATGGGCAGCAGCGTGAGGCGATCCTTGGGCCGGGCTTTGCGCCAGCCGGCGGCGATGGCCTCGGCGGCGGCGTGGGCGGTGAGCGTGCCTTTGAACTTGTCGGGGGCGATCAGAACGCGAAGCGACATGAGGGAAGCATAAGCTCCCCGGCGCGGCCAAAGAAAGCCTTGTCAACTCGGCATCCCGTGGCACTTTACGCCCACGAAACGAAACTGCTGCCATGAACAAACCGAAAATCATCGCCTACCTGAAACCTTCCTGCGGCTGGAGCATGGGCGTCCGCGCCGTCATGAAGAAATACGACCTGCCCTTCGAGGACCGCGACATCATCAACGACCCGGCCCAGCGCCAGGAGATGATCCAGAAGAGCGGCCAGATGCTCAGTCCCTGCGTCGAGATTGATGGCCGAATGCTGCCCGACATCAGCGGCGAGGAAGTCGAGGCCTATATGCTCGCCAACGGACTCGTGCAGCAGAATGCCCGCGTGCCCGACGCGCCGACGAACCAGCCCTGCGCCCACGAGATGCCGGCGGGTGCGCCGATGGCCTTCAAGCGCTAAGACGGATAACTCTGTTGGGCAGGGCCGCGGGCCGGGAGGTTCGCGTCTTTTGCTTTTCGTGATCATATTTTGACTTCAAGCCGTCGCCGGATTTTCCATCCGCACCGGTGGAACGCCTTCCTCTGCCCCGCTCACAGAGCGCGCGGGCCGGGTCAAACTCTACCGCGCGAAAACGAGCCTGATTTTTTCCTCCGCTCAGGCGGCGGGTGTGAAAGCGGAACAGTGGCTTTGGGTGTCGAAGATTTCTCCTCATGTGCAGGCCAGCCGTAGTGCTCCAGCCATTGCGCCGTGGGCGCAAGGATGCACACCGAGCGCTTCGTGAACGGGTCGCGATAGGCGAGTTCCACCGAGCGCAGGGCCAGTTTCGGGCGGGTGAAGGGCGCTTCCGTCGAGGACGCCCCGTAGAGCGGATCGCCGAGAATACCGTGCCCGGCGGCATTCAAGTGGACGCGGATTTGATGCTGCCGGCCCGTGAGCGGATGCGCTTCGATGAGCGTGAAATCGCCTTTCGACCGCAGCACACGGAAGAACGTCTCGCAGTCCTTGCCCTCACGCTCGTCCACGCGGATGCGGCCGAATTGCTGCGGGTCGGGGCCGAGTGGCAGCCGGCAAGTCCATTCCGCATCGCGCGGCCGGCCGTGGACGATGGCGAGATAGCGCTTTTCCATGCGCCGTTCCTCGAACAGCTCGGCCAGAGTTTCCACTGCGCCGAAACTCTTTCCGAACAGCAGCACGCCACTGGTGTCCGCGTCGAGCCGGTGGATGTAGCGGAGGAACTTCAAGTTTCGCGAGCGCGCCCAGAAATCCCCGCCGGCGATGGAAGATTCGATGGCAGCCTGGAGATTCCAGCCCGTGCGTTGCCACGAGTGCGGCACGAGCATCCAGCCGGCGGGCTTGTCAATGGCGATGACCGACCGGTCCTCGAAGAGGATCGGGATCGGCTCCACGTCGGGGAGTTCGATGAACGGCGGTTTGGCCACGGCTAGCGGTAATCAGTGTTCAGTTATCGGTCATCGCAAGGCAACGACGCCCCAACTGAACACTGAAGACTGAAAACTGAACACTGATTACTTCACCGCCCTGGCCAACACCCCGAGCAACCGCCCCACATCCTCCTCCGTGTTGTAGCCGGCGACCGCGATGCGGATGCGGCCCGCGTGGTGCATGACGTGGATGTTATCGCGCTCCAGTGTGGCGTGGATCGCCGCCGTGTTGGGATGCAGGAAGGCCAGAATGCCGGTGGGGTTCGTCGGTTGCGCGGGGGCCATCGGCTTGAGGCCAAGTTCGAGCAAACCGGCATGAACCTTGGCCACGAGCGGGTCCGCGTGCCGGGAAATGGCTTCAACCCCGACGCTTTCCACGTAGCGCAACGCGGCATTGAGCGCGTAGATCGCGGCGAAATTCGGCATCCCGACCGAGAAGCTCGCCGCGCCCGTCTTCGCCTCCGCGCGTTGGAACCGGTCGGCGTCGAAAGCGTTGCGCAGGTGAAACCAGCCGCCCGCGTGCGTGGTGAGCCGGGCCGACACGCGCTCCGGGATGCCGACGATGCAGCCACCGTGGACGCCGAGCGTCCACTTGTGCGTGCTGGTGATGACGCAGTCGGCATCGGGGCAATCGAGCACGACACGGCCGAGCGCCTGGGTCACGTCCACGGAGATGAGCGCGTTCGGCGCGAGGCGGCGCACGGCGTCGCGGAAAGGCGCCCACGCGAGACGGTGGCCGTTGTAAAAGCTCACGAGGGAGACTTGCACGAGCTGGGTGCGCGGGTTGAGCAGCGGCACAAGGTCGTCAACGCGAAGTTCGCCTTGCGACGCTTTCCACACGCGTGTTTGTGGTCGCGTGTTTGCGGTGAGCCAAGGCGTTGCGCCCGCCGGGAAGTCGAGGTCGGTGACGACAACTTCGTCCGTTGGCTGGAGGTTCAACGCGGTGGCGAGAAGGTTGTAGGCTTCCGAACTGCACGAGCAGAAGGAGACTTCCGCCGGCTTGAAGCCGATCATGCGCGCGGCCACTTCGCGGCAATCTTCGACCTGCCTGAAGTGGGAGTCGCGGCCTCTCATGCCACGCAGCTTGTCGAGCCAGTAGGCTTGCAGCGCCTCGCCCACGCAGAGCGGCGGGATGCTCTCGGCGGCGGTGTTGAAGTAAGTCATCGAGTCCAGCGCGGGGAAATCGCGGTGGCGGGTGGCGGGTGTCAGCATGGCGCGATTTTGCCGCGAAAGGGCGCAAAGGTCACAAAGAAAAATCTGCTGAGGAAAGGGATGGTTCGCGAATCACGCGAATCGCCGCGTGATTCGCTGGGAACCTTTTCAGCTCGGCGGCATCAAAGCCTGCGCGAGGCGAACATAGGTATCGGTGCCGGCTTCGAGGTCAGCCAGCGCGATGAACTCATCCACCGTGTGGGCCTGCGCGATGTCGCCGGGGCCGAGCACGATGACGGGCACGCCGCGCGCGGCGATCTTGCTGGCGTCGCAGGAGAAGAAGACGACGTCGGGCGCGGGCTGGTTGAGCACCGTGCAAGCGGTCTTCACCAGCGGATGTTCGGGTGACAACTCGAAGCTGGGATCAACGACAATGGGCGGGTCGAACTGAAAACGGATGCCGTCCGAAACCTTGCTCAACCAACCATCCGACAGCATCACGATTTCGTCGTAAGTCGCGCGCCAGTCCTGGCCGGGCAGGAGGCGGATGTCCACCTGGATAGCGCAATGTTCGGGCACGATGTTCACGCCGGTGCCGCCGCTGATGAGGCCGATGGAGCCGGTGCTCGTGCCGAAGCCCGGCGCGGCAATCTGCGCGAGCCGCGTGGTGAAGTGCTGCTGCAACTCCAGAATCGCGTGCGCCATCGCGACCACGGCGCTGCGGCCTTCGTGCGGTTTGCTGCTGTGTGCGGCGCGGCCAAACGCGTGGATGGCAAAGCGCAGGCAGCCCTTGCAGCCACGCACGACGCGGAGACGGGTGGGTTCGCCGACGACGGCGAAGTCGGGCAGGGCCGATGAAACTGTTTGGTCGAGCATCGCAGTCACACCGCGAAAACGAAATTCCTCGTCGGCCATGCAGGCGACGGTGAGCGTGCCGCGCCAGGAGGTCGGCGTGTTCTTCAAGCGCAGCGCGGCGGCCATCATGCACGCGAGCGGACCTTTCATGTCGCTGGCTCCGCGGCCCCAGAGTCGTCCTTCGCGCACCTCGCCGGCGAACGGTGGGATGGTCATGCCACCGATGCCCACGGTGTCCGTGTGGCCGTTGAGCATGAAGTGCGGGCGATCTGCGCCGTTGCGGAACTGGAGGAGAATATTCTCGCGGCCCGGCAGGACGGCCTGCCGCGAGACAGAGAAGCCGTTGGCACGGCCCCAGTTTTCTATCCACGCAGTCATCGCACCTTCGCCCACGCTGGCCGGGTCGTAGTCCGGGTTGACGCTGGGAATGCGGACGAGAGCTTGGGCGATGTCGAGAGCGGTGACTGGCGTCATACGATACGCGCGCGGCTCAACCGAGGAAGCTGACGAGGAAATCACCGAC
This sequence comes from uncultured Klebsiella sp., assembly GCA_964478755.1. GTDB lineage: Bacteria > Verrucomicrobiota > Verrucomicrobiia > Limisphaerales > SXTU01 > SXTU01. The sequence continues at coordinate 20,825 of CAYZJP010000066.1, read as the reverse complement.
GGCGGTGCCGATCTCGCCGCCGGTTTCCAACGCGACCAAAGGCGTGGCGTCCACCATGCCCGCCGCCAAATCTGAAACAATGCCCTCTTCATCGGCCGCATCTGCTTCGCACGAGGCCGCGTTCGCCTTTGGCTGCGATTTGCGCGCGGCGAGAATCTTCGCCACTTCCGTCTTGGCGAGCCAGATGCCGCCGCAGTCGCGGCACCGGCTGATCTCGATTCCGCCCTGCATGCACGTCTGCAACTGGGCGCCAGCACAGACGGGACAAGCCAGACGGCGCATCACGAAGCTGGTCGCGTTCGTGGACAAGTGAGATTCAGCCGTCGCGGGCTGCGGAGATTTCTTGGCCAGCGTCTCCAGCGCGATGCGGGAAAACCAGACGCCGTGACACTGCAGACAACTCCGCGCTTCCACGCCGTCACGCTTGTGCGGGATGAGCGGCGTGCGGTCGGTTGGGCAGATCATGAAGCTTCGCTTGCTCGCGCAGCAGGCCGAACCTCACACCTTGGGTGGCGCAGGCGGGGCGTTGGGGCCTTGCGTGTGGTCGTTCTTCTTGCGGCACAAAAAGTAAATCACGACGCCGGCCGCAGCGACCATGCCGAAGAACATCATGCCCACCACGAGAATGAGTATCAATTCTCCACCACTAATTCCTAACAGGCTAAACATAGGTCAATCCTTTTGGTTGTTCACTTACCCGGCTCATCATGTCCATCGCCTCCTCAAGTGGCCACCGCCCGCAGATTTCGTTTCGGATGACCGATGAACAGGTAAAGGAGCGAGCCGAGAAAATGAAAGAACACGATGGCCAGCACCCAGCCGGTCTTTTCTCCGTCGCTCAAGCCCTTGTTCTGCACCGCGCTCACGAGCATCCAAATCCAGAAAACCGTCAAGCCCACCGCCAGCGCGGCCAGGAGCATGATCAGACAGACCACCGCGAGCGCGGCGAAAATTGCGCCAACCGCTGATGCAGCAATCATAGTATTCCTTTCATCCCGTTATTTGTCTGCCTCGTCCTTCGCCATCGCCTTCTTCAGCGCGGGCACCTGTTGCAACAGCTTCTCGAACTTGATGCCGGTGAGACTCTCCAGCACGGGCGGGAGCTGGGCGATGATCTGCGTGACGTCGCCGGTGAGCTTGCTCGCGCCGCCGCCGGGACCGCTGCCGGAGTTGATGATGACCATCTTCTCAGTCTTCGAAAGCGGCTCGGAGATTTTCCCGGCAATCTCGGGCAAAGCCTTGACGAGCAGTTCGATGACGGCGGCTTCGTTGTATTGCTGGAAGGCTTCGGCCTTGAGACGCGTGGCTTCGGCGGTGGCCTTGCCTTGCGCCGCGATGATGTCGGCCTGGGCGAGACCTTTGGCTTTGTTCGCTTCTGCCTCGGCGATGCCGGTGGCTTTGTTGACGTCGGCCTGCGCGAAACCGGTTGCCTTTGCGGCGGCGGCGGCACCGGAAGCTTCGGCTTCAAGCTGGAACTTCCGAGCGTTGGCGAGGGTCTCGACCTTGTAACGCTCGGCGTCGGCGGGCTTCTGGACGTTCGCTTCGAGCTCACGCTGCTTGCGTTTGATTTCCTGCTCCTGCAGCTCGATCTGCTTCTGCTTCTCGATGATGGTGACTTGGATTTCCTCGGCCTTCACCAGCTGGCCGGTCTTGAATTTCTGGAGATCGTAGGCGAGGTCGGACTCGGCCTTTTTTTGGTTCACCGCAGCCTGGTATTGCGCGAGGTTGCTTTGGTAATCGCGCTGGGCCTCGGCAATTTTTGAGTCGGCCTGGAACTTCGCTTCCTGTCCCGCCTGCGTGGCTTGCGAGGACTTGATCATCGCGTCGCGGTCCGCCTCGGCCTGGGCAATCTGGGCGTCGCGTTTGACTTGCGCAATGCGCGGCTTGCCGAGCGCATCGAGGTAGCCCTGCGTGTCGCGGATGTCGCGGATGGTGAAGCTGACGATGGGCAGCCCCATGTTGGCCATGTCGCCGGCGGCGACCTCCTGCACCTTCGAGGCAAAGGCGTCGCGGTTCTGGTAAATTTCCTCGACGCTCATCGTGCCGAGGATCGCGCGCAGATGGCCTTCCAGCGTCTGCATGGCGACGCTCTTGATCTCGGTGGTCTGCTTGCTCAGGAACTGCTCGGCGGCGGTGGCGATGGAGATGTCGTCGCCCTTGATCTTGATCTGCGCGACGCCATCCACTTTCACCGGAACACCCTTGCTCGTGTAAACCTCCGGCGTCTGCACATCTATCGTGAGCAGCTCCAGCGAGAGAATGTCGGACTTTTCCAAGACCGGCACGATGAAGGTGCCGCCGCCCTTGACGACGCGGAAGCCGACGAGCCGCTCCTTGCCGTCGGGGTCCACCATGCGGCGCTTGACGCCGGAGACCACGAGCACCTCGTTCGGCCCGACCTTCGTGTAGCGGCTCGCGAAGATGGCGAAGATGATGATGAGCGCGACGATCAGCGCGATGGTGGCGGCGACGCCCAGCGCAGCGCCGGGGCCAGAGACTTGAGCGAGGAACGGAATCAGGTTCATAGACTGGTGATTGGGGGACGGGAGTTAAGCAGGCTCGACGAAAAATTGCGTGCCGACGACGCGCGTCACTTTGACGGCGGCCCCGGTGGGAATGGCCTTGCCATGCTCGGCTCTGGCGGGCGCGGTGTAACGCGTGCCGCCCTGGACGTAAACGATTTCCCCGACGCCGTTCTCCGGAATCCCCGTGCCCAGCGTGGCCGTCGTGCCGACGACGCTGGCGACCTTCGACTCGCTGGAGCTTTGCGTCCGGCGGAAAACTTTGCGCAGCGCCCAGACGATGAAGCTGGCGAAGCCGAAAGCCCCCACCGCCGCCAGCGGCGCGCTGAGGCCCGGAGATTTCGTCGCGGGGAACAAACTCAGCAGGTAGCCGAACGCGCCGAAGCCGGTCATGAACGCCGCGATGATCATCGGGCTGAACGCCGAGACGCCGCTCCCGTCACTGCCGTCCGCGCCCGCCTCCGCGTGCCCGCCGCTGCCCAAGTCGTGATGCATGCCTCCGCCGAAGAGGTGCCCCATCAGCGCGAGCAGGACGAGGAAGAGGAAACCGCCACCGAGGCAGAGAAGATAAAGTAGCGCGTCCAGGCTCATGGCGACCTCGTGGTATGTGAATGCGCCACGAGTAAAGCGGCTGCCCCGCCCGCGCGCAAGTTGGAAAGGACGTTCCGGCTCATCGCGCCCGGAGTCTCGCGCGGCCCGGGCACGGTTGCAGGTGGAAACTCCGGCGAGGTTTGTAGTCATGGGGGCGTGTCGCGGCTTCCCCCGCGCCGCGGCCCGTGTTAAAACCCCGCCATGCAATCTCACGAGCTGCTCCGCGAGGTGTTCAAGGACGCCAGCGCCAAACAAATCGCCGCCGACCTCAACCTCTCCCTCTCCCTCATCTACAAGTGGGCCGAGCCGCCCGAACACGTCGAAGGCAGCGGCCTCAGCAACCCCCTGGACCGCATGGAGCAGCTCCTCCAGAGCACCGGCGACCCGCGCCTCGCGCAATGGATATGCGAGCGCGCCGGCGGCTTCTTCATCCACAACCCCAAGGCCCGTTCGCCCCACCCCTTCCAGGTCATCCCCGCCACCAACCAGATCGTGCAGGAGTTCGCCGACATGCTCGGCGTCATCGCCGACGCCGCCGGGGACAGCCACATCACCAAGACCGAGGCCCGCGACATCCGCCGCCGCTGGGAAAACCTCAAACGCGTGACCGAAGGCTTCGTCCACTGCTGCGAACAGGGGAACTTCGCCGCCGCCCCGCCCGCCACCGCCGCGAAGCCGGCCAAGCCCCGCTGACCTCATGCAGAACCCATGTGCAACATCGGTAACTGCGGTTAGTCCTGAGCCAACTGCTTGTGTTGTTCCTCAATGGTGAAGTGAGCGGCACGGAGGCAACCCACCAAGCACCGGAGCGCCGAACGTCGCTCGGTATAAAAGGTTTGTCCGCTCCCCCAGTCTGCTCAGATTCCACAGCCACTGCTGGCTTCAGCGGGCGCGCAACACCGCCCGGCAGGGCGCGCCATCGGCTCCCACGATCTTCAAGGGCAGACAGGCGAGTTCGTAAATGCCCGGCTTGATCTTCGCCAGGTTCAGTCCCTCGATGATCCAGATCGGCCGCTTAGCCCCGAGCATGATCTGATGGCACTCCACGCCGTCCTTGTTATAGCCGCCCACGCTCAAGTAATCCACGCCCACCGTCATCACGCCGCAGTCCACGAGGTATTGCGCCGTGGCGGCGGGGATGTAGATGAAATCTTCGTCAAAGGTCGCAGTCTTGGCCATGCGCCAGCTCTTGGTGGAGTTGCGGGTCTTGAACAGCACACGTTCGCCGCGCTTGAGCTTGTGTGGCTTGAGTTCTTCCACCGTGATCGCGCTCTTGTGCTTCAACTCGATCACCCGGCACACACCCAACACCGCATCCAGCGGAATTGTTTCCATCGTCTTCCCGTCGGAGACGAAGTGTCGCGGCGCGTCCATGTGCGTGCCGGTGTGGGCGCTCAGTGAAAGCTTCGTGAGATTACACGGGATGGTCTTGCCAGGCTGCCCCGGGATGGGGTCGCCGAGCTTCACGTGCAAGCCCACGCGGCAGACGGGGTCGCCGGGCCACTGCACCATGCCGTCGCGCATTTCCACCGAGATGTCCATCCAAGGTTTGGCCATAAGTTGTGGCGAAAGAATTAGGGGAAAAGGCGGATGAAGAAAGGAGATTTCTCGCGTGGCCTTTGAACGGGCCACTGCCATCCCTTACAGCCAGTCGTCCTGCGTCTTCCATGTCTGCTCCACGACACGCAAGACTTCTTCCAGCGGATACCGGTGCAGAACGGCTTCCAACAATTTCTCCCCGCGCGCCGGTAACTTCGCCGGCCCGCTCTGAATAATCCCCCGGAGCATTTGCGCGGCGAAGCTCGTGATGTCGTCGGTGCCGGGCGGCAACGGAGTCCCCAGCGCAGCAACGGCCGCGCAGGCCTGTTCGTGTGACCGGCTGGCGAATGTCTCGCAAAAGACCGTGGCCCGCGCAGAACTGTCAAAGCCCGGTGCGCCGAAGACTGGGGTCAACGCCAGTATAATGTCTCCTTCCGCTGGCGGGAACGTCACCGGTGCCGCAGCCACAGCCAACGGGCCCGACGGCGTCGCATCACCCACTTTGAACTCCACCGTCACCGAATGAGGCCCGTCCGGAGTCGCGCTTGCGGTCTGTCCGGTGGTGTCGAGCGTGAAGTTCAGCGTGAGCCGGATGCGCTCGACAGCGAGCGTCGTCCCGCCAGCATTGCGCCGGGTGGCGAAGCCGCGTTCGATTTCCAGCAGCACTGTGGCAATGGCTTGGTTCAGCAGTTGCATGGCCGCGAGCATAGCAGTCTTGCCTAAGATTGCCTTCGCAATTCTCCCGGCTATCCTCCACCCATGAGCGACACTGAATGGAAAAGCGAATTCCGCAATGTCTGGGACCGCGCCGTCGCGGCGTGGCATGCTCGGCGGCAGACGCCTGGCTCCATGTTCAGCGCGACGGACAAGGCGTTCCTCGCCACGCTGGGCTGCACGACGCAGGAGCTGTTCGACTTCGTGGATGACGCGCAGCGCTACGATGGCGACCCGGACTACGAGACCACCCTCGCCGTCACCGCCATCCGCCGTGACTACTTCCTCAAGGTCATGAAAGGCACACCCACCGGACGCACCGCGACCATGACGAGCCTGCCGGCCAAGTCCGCCGAGGTGGACGGCATCTCATGGCTGCCCCGGCTCATTGTGAAGGCCCGGCTGAAACTGCGCGGCGAAATGCCTGCCGACCTCATGTATGGCTGCGCGGGTGACCGCCCATTCCTGCGCCGGATGAAGATGACTCTGCCACAATTCCTCGAACTTGTCCGCGACTGCGGCGATGACGACCGCCGCATCGTCAACACGGTGAAGCGCAATGCCGGACTGCGGTGAGTGGGTTCCCACGTTTTTTTTCTCTCCCGATGGCTTGCGTGCTTTGGCTGAGTTGGCAAGGACTCCCGTTTGGCCACCGAGTTCGCACGCCAAGTTTAACTGTGGTTTCCCCAAGCATACCGGGCTGCGTGTCCGCCTCTTTGCAGGCTACTCCGTCTTGATGCCGAATTGCTCGCGGATTTCCGCGAGATTGGCGGCGGCGGCCTGGGTGGAAGGGTGCTCGTCGCCGAGGGCGGCGCGCAGGACGCGGTCTGCTCGCTCGGCGAGCGGGAGGGCTTTCTGTCCGCTGCCCGCCGCCCAGAGCACGATGGAGAGGCGGTGGGCTGCGAGGCCGGTGTCCGGGTGGTCAGGGCCAAGGATGCGGCCGCGCAGGTTCAAGGTGCGCCGGCAATGCGGCTCGGCGGCGGCGTAGTCGCCCTGGTCAAAGAGCAGGCTCGCGAGCTGGTCACAGCTTGTGAGCGTGGCGGGGTCGTCGGGTTCGAACACGCGCTGGCGGATTTCCAGCACGCGGCGGCAGAGCACGAGGGCGGACTCAGTGTCGCCCCGCGCGGCCAGCATGGGCACCAGCCGGCTGAAGCTGGCGAGGGTGTCGGGGTGATTGAGTCCGAGGATGCGTTCACGGGCCTCTGCCGCGCCGCGCACGAGTGCCTCACCTTGCTCGGCATGGCCGAGGTCGAAGAGCAGGCCGCCGAAGTCATGCTGGATGGCGAGCGTGTCGGAGTGCTCGGGGCCGAGGGTGCGCCCGCGGACTTCGAGGACTCGTTGGAGGAGCGTGAGGGTCTCGTCGAACTGGCCGGCTTGTCGGAGCCACGCCGCCAGCTCGGTGAGCCGCGTGAGCGTGTCGGGATGCTCAGGTCCGAGGGTGGCCTCGGATTCCGCGACGGCATCGCGCACGGCGCGCTCTTCAGGCGACATCGCCGGCTTCGCGCTGCCGGTGAGCTTGGCGAGGCACTTCTCGGCGAGCTGCTTGAGTTGTTCGACTAGTTCCATGTAGGCGCACGACGCGTGCGTCGTGTTGCAATACAAGCATGAGCGCGCCGGACCGGGCTGCAAACGGAAATCGCGCGCCAGTCACGGGGCTCGGCGCGCGCCAAGGGGCGAATGCCGCGCGGGGGAGAAGTGAGCCTGTGAGCTTTCTCAGTTGTGCGTTGCCTCGCTTTGGCGACTACGACTACGCTTCGCACCAGTTCCGTAACCGAATACCATCATGAAACTGCTCGCTCTCGCCGCCGCCATGTTCGCCACCGCAGCCACCTTGCTAGCGCAACCGAAGGAAGCATTCCCGCTCTGGGCCAAGGACACGCCCGGCTCGCTGGGCACGGACCCGGTGAAGGACGTTCCCACGCTCACGCCTTTTTTTCCCGCAGCGGACCAGGCCACCGGCGCGGCCGTGGTGATTTGTCCCGGCGGCGGTTACGGCGGACTCGCGTCGCACGAAGGGCGCGACTACGCGCTCTGGTTGAACGCGCACGGCATCGCGGGCTTTGTGCTCAAATATCGCCTCGGCTCGGCCGGCTACCGGCATCCGGTGATGATGAATGATGTGAACCGCGCCGTGCGCTACGTGCGCGCGAATGCGGGCGAGTGGAAACTGGATTCCAAGCGCATCGGCGTGATGGGCAGCAGCGCGGGCGGCCACCTCGCCTCGACGGCCGTGACGCATTTCGACGCGGGCAAGCCCGACGCCGCCGACCCGGTTGAGCGCGTGAGCAGCCGGCCTGACCTTGGCATCCTGTGCTATCCCGTCATCACGATGGGCGTGAACACGCACAACGGCTCGAAGAACAATTTGCTCGGCAAAGAGCCGTCCGAAGACCTCGTGAAGCTCATGTCCAACGAGCTGCAAGTCACGAAGCAGACGCCGCCGTGTTTCGTGTGGCACACATGGGAAGACAGGGGAGTGAAGGTGGAGAATTCCTTGGAGTTTGCCGCCGCCTTGCAGCGCAACGGTGTGCCCTTTGACCTGCATATTTACCAGAAGGGCGGGCACGGCATGGGCCTGGGCGCGCGCAACTGGGATCCGGAGAAGACGCCGCTAGCCGCGCTGCATCCGTGGACGCACGACCTGGCCGTGTGGCTCAAAGTGCAGGGCTTTGCGAAATGACGGGAGCGGTGTTCAGGGAAAAACCTAGCCCATTTTCAGTTTGAAAGCGCCGGCAGGCCGGCAGACTATGCGCGGGCGATGACGGAAGCAGACGATCAATCCTCTGGTCCGCCGCCTCAAAAGACCCATGGCTAAAATCCTAATCGTTGACGATGACGCTCAGCTCCGCTCGACCATCCAAATGGTGCTCAAGCTCAAAGGCTACGAGGTGATTGAAGCGGACAATGGTGTCGTCGCGCTCAAGCTCGCCCGTGCCGCGCTGCCCGATCTCATCATCAGCGACGTGAACATGCCGCAAGCCGACGGCTACACCGCGCTCGCCGAGTTGCGCAAGGATCCGGCCACTGCCTCGATCCCGCTCATCCTGATGACCGGCAATGTCGAGGCCGCCGGGATGCGCAAGGGCATGGACTTGGGCGCGGACGATTATCTCGACAAGCCGTTCGCCATGAATGCGCTCATCAAGGCGGTCGAGACACGGCTCAAGAAGCACGAAACCGTCAAGCAGACCGCCGAGAAGAAGCTGGCCGAGTTGCGCGCGAATCTCAGCCTCATGCTGCCGCATGAGTTGAACACGCCGCTCGTGGGCATCCTCGGATACGGCGAGATCATCAGCACCTGCGCCGACACGCTCCAGCCCGCCGAGCTGGCCGAGATGGGGAAGAATATTTTGGAATCCGGCCAGCGGCTCCAGCGGCTCATCCAGAATTTTCTCATCTACTCGCAGCTCGAACTGCTCCGCGCCGACGACAAGGAAATCGCCGCGATGCGCGCCAAACGCATTCAGGACGTGAACGAGCCGCTCACCCTCGTGGCCCACACGAAGGCGCAGGCGGCCAACCGGCTCGCCGACCTGCGCGCGGACATCTGCCATGGCGGCGTCTGCTGCGCGGAGGATTTGCTCAGCAAGTTCGTCGAGGAGATTCTCGGCAACGCCTTCAAGTTCTCCAAGCCAGGCACGCCGGTCAGATTTTCCGTGGTCCCGGAGGGCAAGCTGCTCAAGATCGTCATCGCTGATCAAGGCCGCGGCATGAAGCCCGAATACATCAACAGCATCGCCGCCTACGTGCAGTTCGACCGCCGCCAGCACGAGCAGCAGGGCAGCGGCCTTGGCCTGGTGATCGCCAAACGGTTGATTGAACTGCACGGTGGCACGCTCATGATCGAGAGTGCCGAGAACGTCGGCACCACGGCGACCATCCGGCTGCCCGCCCCGTCCGCCTGAGCCGTCGCCACCTCGCATGTCCGCGGGCAAATTAATTCTCATTGTCGAAGACGACCCGATCATCGCGGACCTGTATCAACGGAAATTCGTTGCCGAACATTTCACCGTCGAGCTGGCCGGCGACGGCAGCACCGCGATGGAATCGCTCAAGTCGCGCCGGCCCGACGTGGTGTTGCTCGATCTTCAGCTTCCGCAGATCAATGGCATCGAGGTGCTGAAGTTCATCCGCGCCACGCCAGAGTTGCGGACGCTGCCGGTCATCGTCTTCACCAACGCCTATCTCGGCAACTTGGTGCAGTCCGCGTGGAAAGCCGGCGCAAACAAGTGTCTCACCAAGGCCATCTGCACGCCGCGCCAGGTCGTGGACGTGGTGCGCGTCACGCTCGCGGAGGCGGAGGCCAGACCCGCCGCCAGCCCGCTCGCTCCCGCCAAGTCTCACGTTCTGGAGCCGGCCGTGGCAAGTGCCCCGCAACTGTCCGCCGCCGAGACGGAGCGCGACGCCGTCTTCCAAGGCGAGGTGCGCCGGCAGTTCATGCAAAGCTCGCCGCAGATGCTCGTGGACGTGCGGCAGCGCCTGCAGGCCGTCGTGAAGAGCGAGGCCGACGCCGCGTATCTGCGCTGGCTCGAGGAGCGCGCGCAGTTGCTTCGCGAGATGTATCGCACGCTGCACTCGCTCACCGGCAAGGCGGGCCTCGCCGGTTTCAAACAGGTCGCGCAGCTTTCCAGCGCGCTGGAAGCCTTCCTGCGCGAACTGCATGAGGCGCCGCAGAACGCGAATTCCTCCTCGCTCCGCACGTTCGCGCACGCGATGGATTTTCTGTCCCGGTTGCTGGAAATTGAAGGGCAAGCCGAGCAGGACTTGAGCACGATCCCACTCGCGCTCATTGTGGACGACGAAGTCTTCTCCCGCCGTTCCATCATCTCCGGCTTGGAAAAGGCCGGCATCGCTTACGTCAGCCTCGACAATCCGGTCGAGGCGTTGGAGATGCTTGGCCGGCAGAAGTTCGATCTCGTGTTCCTCGACATTGACATGCCGGAGATGGACGGCTTCACGCTCTGCCAGAAGCTCCGCCAACTCCCCGACTACGCACGCACGCCGGTCGTGTTCGTCACCGGCTTGAACGACTTTCAGATGCGCGCGCGCTCGTCGCTGGCCGGCGGCAGCGACATCATTGCGAAGCCATTCCTGCCCATCGAACTCGCGGTGAAATCGCTCACGCATATGTATAAGGCCCGTCTGCTGCCGCCCGACAAGGCCGCCGGACCGCCGGGCTGAACCGCCTTCCGCAGCCTTGCCAAGCCAGCCTCGCTGCCCAACACTCCCGTCCAGAACTGGTTGAACCGATGAAAAAAGTCCTCATTGTCGAAGACGACGCCATCATCGCCAACATCTACCAGCGCAAGCTCCAGATGGACGGCTTTCAGGTCCAGCACGCTGCCGACGGCGAGCTGGCGATGGAGATGATCAAGTGCAACCTGCCCACCATCGTCCTGCTTGACCTCCAGCTTCCCAAGGCCAACGGCATCGAAGTCCTGAAGTTCATCCGCAGCCGCGACGAGTCCAAGACCTTGCCCGTCGTTGTCTTCACCAACTCTTACCTCGGCTCCCTCGTCCAGTCCGCGTGGAAAGCCGGCGCAAACAAATGCCTCACCAAGGCCATCTGCACGCCCAAGCAAGTTTCCGACGTGCTCAAGGCCACGCTCGCCGGTGAAGATTCCGTCGGCGGTCCGCCGACCGCTGAAGCCGCCGCCGCACCCATCAAGATGGCCACGCCGGCATCGACTGCCCCGGTCGTGCCCGCCGACGGCCCCATCAAGATGGCTCCGCCTGCGCCCGCCGCGAAGGCCGAGGAAACCCCGTTGCTTTCCGGCCTGTTGAAGATGACTTCGCAGCCGAAGCCCGCCGCGCGCTCGCCCCAGGCTCCGCGTTCGCTGCCTGCCGTCGCACCCAAGGCTCCCGCCGGAGACATCCCGCTCAAGCTCAGCGGCGAAGCCGCGCCCATCGCGATGAACCTCGCACCGGAAGCATCCAAGCCCGCCGCTGGCGGAGCCATCGCGATGTCCGGCTCTGGAGCGATCAAGATGGAAGGCTTCGGTCTGCCGGGCGCGCTCCCACAGCCTGGCGCTCCCGCCAAAGCATCCGGGCCTGCCGAGGACTACGTCGCTCCCAGCGAAAAGAACCTGCTTGAGGTGGAGCGGAACTTTCAGCACGAGCTGCGGCGCGGCTTCGCGGAGAACCTTCCGCAGTCCATCGGCTATCTCCGCCAGCGCCTCCAGACCTTCGTCAAGAACGAGAGCGACACCAGCAACCTCCGCTGGATGGAGGAGCGCAGCGCGATCCTCTTCGACATGTATCGCAAGACGCACTCGCTCACCAGCGGCGCGGGCGTGGCCGGTTGCCCGATGATTGCCCGGCTCTCCGCCGCCTTCGAGGCGTTGCTCACCGAGCTTTACGAGAATCCCAAGAGCATCAACCAATCCACCGTCCGCACGCTCGCCCACACCGTGGACTTCCTCGCGCAGCTCGCCAATGACGTGGACGCCGCCGAGGCCATCCAGTTCGGCGAGACCAGCGTGCTCGTCGTGGACGACGAGGCGCTCTCCCGCAAGGCCGTCATGCGCGGCCTGGAAAAAGCCGAGCTCAAGGCCATGGACGTCGCCGATCCCGGCGCGGCCTTCGAGCAGTGCAAGAAGCAAACCTTCAGCCTCATCTTCCTGGACATAGACATGCCCGGCATGAATGGCTACGACCTCTGCAAACTAATCCGCGCGCAGCCGCAGCACGCCAAGACCCCGGTCGTCTTCGTCACCGGCCTCACCGACTTCGCCAGTCGCGCCAAGTCCACCATCAGCGGGGGCAACGACCTCATCGGGAAACCCTTCCTCATCATCGAACTCGCCGTGAAGGCGCTCACGTTCCTGATGAAGGCGCAGTTCAAGCCCGGCCCCAGGCCGGCTTAGGCTCGCAGCGCAGCCGCTAAAAGTTTGAGCGACGCTGCCGCTGTCCGGTTGAGTTTCAACCCATCCACCCACGGCAGGCGGGTGACGGTGGCTTCCGGCTCGAACTCCGCCAGCAATCCCGCATTCGTCCGCGCCGCCGCGTCCGGGTTTCTCTGTTCCATCAAAACAACCTGCGCCCGCGCCCGCGCTGACTTCGGCAACGCCGCCAAAACCAGCCGCGTCTGATTCACCGCCCCAAGCCGGTTTGTCGCCACGATGATCGGAGTCGCGCGCAACGCGACGACCAAATCCCGCGTGTCAAAACCTTCGCCCAGCGGACTCAGCAGCCCACCCGCGCCCTCGATCAAGACGGTCTCAAAACGCCGCGCCACCCCTCGCACGTGAGCCACGACCTCCGCCAGTTTCACCCGTTTCGATTCGCGCCTCGCCGCGAGCACGGGCGCGAGAGCGGCTTGGAAATGCCACGGGTTCACCTCGTCCAGCGTGAGCACGCCGCCGTTCGCCGAGTGCAGCGCGACAGCATCCTCACGCCCGCCCGAGCAGAGCGGCTTGAGCGCCACCGCGTTGATTCCCTCCGCGCGCAGCCGCCGCGTCAACAACTCCGTGAGCACCGTTTTACCGACACCCGTGTCCGTCCCGGCGACGACCACGAGCCTTGTCCGGTTTCTGACTTCTGGCTTCTGGCTTCTGGCTTCCATCTTCTTCGCGGATGCTTTCCCACCAGAACGAAGACGGCAAGCCCGCCATTTTGACCTGCCTTCGTGGTGGAAACTGCACGCCACATCACGCTACGAGCAGTCTGTGCCTAACTTTTTGACGATTTTTGAAAATAGTTCTTGCCCCCCCCCCCATGTTATGATTGAGACTCTGCCCCGTCAGCCAGCAAACGACTCCTTGGCAGCATCGGACTGGGCGTGTGCTGGCCCCAATCAAAACTAGCAGCGTATGAACTCACGCCTTAGTGTCATCCTCAGTGTCACCCTCGCCGTCGTTTCCATCCCGGCCCGCGCCGCCGAATCGGCGGGCAAGCCCGGAACCAGTCCAGCGGTCACTCCCCAACCGGTCAGGCCACGATCACCTGTGGCCGAGGCGCGCATCACTTTGGGCCGGCATGAACAGACGCTCTCTTCCAACCAACTGGGCGAGTTTCAGACACTGCTGATCGCGCCGAAGAGCCGCATCCCGGTGCGCATGAAGCTGCCGGCGGCCGAAACCGATACGCCCGCATCGGTTGGCGTGATGGACGGAGGCCGCATCCTGCAGGACACGGGGCAGGGTGAACTCATTCCGACCAAGCGCGGCCAAAAATTGACGCCGGACGCCCAACGTCAGGTGCAATTCGTTTTCGAGGCGGACGCGGGCGAGGGCGTGTATCGCGTCTTCGTGCATCGCGGCAAGGAACGCTTCGTATTGGAGTTTTGGGTGGGAGACAGGCTGCCGACCGACAAAGCCAAGTAACTCTTTTCAAACAAGGACAAACCTATGAGACTACCAATTGTGTTCCGCTCTGTCGCTTGCCTAATCACAGGCTTGGTGGGCCTTCTTCTCGGGCCGACCGCATCGGCCGCCGACTTTGTGTTGAGCTACGCCATGCAGCAGCCCTACTGCGGCAACAACGGGCCGAGCTTCGTTTCTGGACCCGGGGTTTGCCCGTTCCCGTGGTTGTCAAGAGACCCGGAGGTCGGCGGGTTTCCCGGAATCATAACCCTGCCTCATGTGGGAAGGTATCCGTGGCTCAAGGTGCGGGATCTGTTGCGTTTTTCAGTTGGTGCCGGCGCTGGATGCAACAACATTCGCGCGGACTCCGGCAATTATCGCCGGGAGGTGCTGGACCTCGAAGTCTGGGGCGGAGTCGGTGAGCAACCGCTCGTTTGGAAACGCTATTTCAACAGTCGTCCGGGCGGCCTCGCGGAGTTCTTTGGCGGCGCGGCCAGTTGGCGGCACAGCTATCATTGGAGCGTCTCCGGGGACACCAATTCCCTGCGCATCTACTACCCTGATGGCACCCGGAATGACTTCACCATGGGAGCCAACGGCTACATGGAGGCCGCCGCCGCCATCCCGGACAAGGTGCTCATCTCCGGCGATGAGCTGGTCCTGCTCCGTCAGAATGGCTGGCGCTACCGGGTGGTGAATGACACGAATTTCGGCTACCTCGTGGTGGGCCTCTGGGACTCCCAGGAGAATTACACCACCTACGACTACAACACGAACGGGCAGGTCAGCCGGGTCACGGAACCTGCGGGACGGTATCTGAACATCACCTATGGCACCAATGAGTTTCCGGGATTGTTTGGCAGCGACAACATTGCCCGTGTGGATGGCAGCGACGGGCGTTACGTCACCTACAGTTACACCAACTACACCAACTCGGGAACGCCCGTCACGGTGCTGTCTTCCGTCTCGTATGGGGACGGCACCTCCGCACTCCTGCAGCACGCGGATGGTTCGTGGCCCCTCCTCACCAACTCCTACGAGCCACGCTCCATCAGCGGGCCAGTTCATGCCCAGTTAATCTATTGGACGGCTTGGGCGCTGTTCCGGGCGGAGATCAATCCCGACACGGGCATCGCCACCCGTGGGACGGGTGCGGACGACGCAACCGGCACCCGTGTGATTGTCAGCGCAGGCGGCACCGTGGAGCCGGTTGTCTATTCTCAAGGGCTGCTCACTTCGCGGACCAACGGCGGGGGCGGGGCCACCAGCTATGCCTACGAGAATGGCAATGGCTTTCTGATTTCCAAGACCGATCCCCTGGGTCGCACGACCTATTATACCAACTCCGTCTTGGGCAACCACACGGCGGTCACCTATCCCGACAACACCGTCGAGCAATGGACCCTCGATGAGATTGACCAGCCGCTGGGCTACACCAACGCGCTCGGCCAGGTGACCAGCTACACGCGCGACAGCCGCCACCGCACCACCCGCGTTGACTACCCGGACGGCACCTATGAAACTTACACCTACAACACCAACAGCCAGCTCCTTTCCCAACGGCTGACCACCGGCGGCACCAACACCTACGGCTACTCCACCAATGGGCTGAAGACTTCCGCCACCAACGCTCTCGGCCAGGTCACCACCTTCACCTATGACGCCTGCGACCGGCTCGTCTCCATGACGGACGCGCGCGGCAACACCACCTCCAACTTCTACAACTGGCGCGGCCAGATCGTTGCCACCGTCAATCCCGACGCCACCTACAAGACCTTTGGCTATGACACGAACGGAAACAAGGTTGCCGAGACCAACGAGCTGGGCAATGTCACCCTCTACACCTATGACAACTTCCGCCGGCTGGTCAGCCAGACCGACCCGTTGAGCCGCACCACCACCTTTGAGTATGCCGAGTTTGGTGGCTGCTGCGGCTCCCGGCGAATTGACAGCGAGCCGGCGGTCATCACCTCGCCGCTCACCAACATCACCGTCAATGGATTCGATCTCGCGGGGCGGAAGATCAGCACCGTCTCTGCCTGGGGCACTGCCTACGCCGCCACCAACCAGCTTTACTACGATGACGCCGGCAACGTCACGCTCACCGTCAACCCGCTCGGCAACTCCACCACCAACACCTTCGATGACCGGAACCGGCGGCTTTCCACTTCGGACAGCCTCGGCAACACCACTTCGTGGGTCTATGACGCCGCCGGACGCAAGGTGAAGGAAATCCGCGCCAACAGCACCACCAACTTCTTCGGCTATGACAGCCGCAACCGCCTCCTCGCCCAGACCAACGCCCTCGGCCACATCACGCAGTATTCCTATGACAGCGGCGGCAACCTCGCCTCCCTCACCGACGCCCGCAGCAATGTTTACTCGTTCACCTACGACGTGCTGAACCGCAAGACAGCGATGACCTATCCCAACAGCTCGCAGGAGACGTGGACCTACGACGCCGTCGGCAACGTGACCAACTATGCCACCCGCGCGAGTCAGGTGAAGACCGCCGTCTTCGACAGCCGCAATCGCGAAACCTCCTGCTCGTGGAGCGATGGCTCGCCGGGAGTGACGCGCATCTTCGATGCCGTGGGCCGGTTGCTGGTGCAGAGCAACAGCATCAGCGTCATCACCAACGTCTTCGACGCCGCCGGGCAGTTGACCTCCGAGACCCAGCTTCCCCTCGCGCTCAACTCCTACTGGACCATTGCCTATGGCTATGATGCCGATGGCCGCCGCGTGACCGTGGGCTACCCCGGCGGGCTGAACGTCACCAACACCTACACGCCGCGCAACCAGTTGGAAAATCTCTACACGGGCTACGCCAGTCCCACGGCCAGCTTCACTTACGACCGGGCCGGCAACCGCACGGCGAAAATCCTTGAAAACAGCACCACCAACCTGCTTGCCTACGATGTGCTCAACCGGCTGACCAACTCCACCCATCTGGGCACCAACGGCACGCTCGGCAGCTTCCGTTACGGCTACGATAGCGTCCACCGGCCCACCTATATGCAGGTGGATGCAAACCTTGGCGACGTGTTTGCCTATGACAACGAGGATCAGGTGACCGGCGTCCAGTATGACGCCACCAACCCGGACACCACCCCGTCCAGCCCCGCCCGCACCGTGAGCTACGGCTTTGACCCGGTGGGCAACCGCACCAACGTCACGGACAACGGCGCGGGCACCAGCTACACCGCCAACAATCTCAACCAATACACGGCCGTGGGCGCGGCCAGCCCCACCTATGACGCCAACGGCAACCTCACCAACTACCTCGGCTGGGGCTATGCCTACGACGCCCAGAACCGCCTCTGGGGCGCGGCGAACACCAACACTTCTGGCACCTTCACCTACGACGCGAAGAACCGCGTGGTGAGCCGGATCGTCAATGGCACGACCAACTACTACTTCTACGATGATTGGAGTCTCGTGCAGGAAGTGAGCGCGGCGGCGGCCGTGCTCCAGACCTACGTGCATGGGCCGAGGCTGGACGAGATGATCTTCAAGACGGATGGCAGCAACTTGGTGTATTACCACTACGACGCGCTGGGCAACGTGACGCACCTGACGGACAGCTACAGCCGGGTGGTGGAGCGCTACCGCTATGACATCTACGGCAAGGCCACCATCAAGGACGGCGGCGGCAACACCCTGACGGCCACGGCCTATGGGAACCGCTTCCAGTTCACGGGCCGGGAATACCTCGCCGACTTCGGCCTGCATGACTATAGGAACCGGGTGTATCTCCAAACCTGGGGGCGCTTTATTCAGACGGACCCGATCCGCTTTGATGCGAAGGATGTGAATGTTTACCGCTACATAGGCAATGCTCCGAATTTGGGTAGTGACCCGAATGGCCTAATGTCACTGTTTCCACTATTCGACAAGGCAGAAATTACGAAAGGAATTGGTGCCATGTCGTCCCTAAACGATCAAATCAATGACTTGATGAGACGCGGCACAGTAGAGGCACTGGCGACAGCCGGTGAACTTAAGGCTGGATACATGGACATTCAGCAAAGCACACTCGACCACATTGCCAATATGGAGAAGGCTGGAGGCAAATATGCTCGTGAGGCTGATACGTATCGCAAGACAATGCGCGGGCTTGGCCTCCTGGGAGCGGCCTTGAGCATCGCTTCCTTGAGTGCACAAGCATCTGAGATGGATTCCCAATCGGATGAACTAATAAGCGATGTGCAAGAATGGAATGGCCACAGACAAGGTGGAGATTTTGCGATGGCTGAATTGGATGCAATCGACATCGCAATTGATGTCCAAACGATGAGTGGAGATATGTTTCTTACCTATGCGATATGGGATTCTATTGCCGAATGAAACACAGGATCTTTGAACTAAAGTTGTATTTAATTATCCTTTTGTTAAGGGAGCCATCAATTCTCCACACAAGTTTTGGGAGAACATTGTTTTGGCGGTTGAAAACAATCACTTTCGGACGGGAGAATGAATGGATATTGTTCGCTGTTGGAAGAATGGATAAATGCGCTAGTATTCAGGAATTGGCTCTATTGATAAACTTACTTCTAACAATGCCAACTAATCTGTTAGATGAGAATCAGATTGTTTCGACCAGGCTCGTATTTTTTTTGAACAAGTTATCCGGCTGGGCTAATGCACGGAGTAACCACGTCGCGCTGGTTTATGCTCACAACACCTTGATGGCTTGCTCTGCACGGATCGCTCAATCTAGATACAGCATAGTTCTTAGCTACAATACACCTTGCGTTTCTGAACGGGACAATTGCAATTGCTAAACTCAGAATTTTTGACCTCGTGTCCTTCACGCGACACTAGAGGCTATCCCAAAACTGTTTTCGAGAAATGTTCCGCGCAAAAACTGAATTGAAAGCCTCCGCAAAATTCGATGTTTTTCTGAAATTTGTTGTTACCAGCATGGTGAACATGGAGCGCAAATTCGGGTTTTGGGATAGCCTCTAACAATCACCTGATCTAAATGAGCTTGCAGAAACCGGAAATTAGTCCCTGTGCCCAGCACCAACATCAACTCAGAGAGCACATTGATTTATGTGTTACGCCCTCGTCGCCCAGTTCAATCTCCTTTTACCATAGGAAACGATATGAGGAGTCTCACTTAGCCGCTTTTCGCCGCATGACGTATTGTTTCGCATGGCTCATAGTCTTGACTGCCTTCATGCAGGTGGATGCCGCGCTGGGCGACGTGTTTGCCTACGATGACACCGACCAGGTGACCGGCGTCCAGTATGACGCCACCAACCCGGACACCACCCCGTCCAGCCCCGCCCGCACCGTGAGCTACGGCTTTGACCCGGTGGGCAACCGCACCAACGTCACGGACAACGGCGCGGGCACCAGCTACACCGCCAACAATCTCAACCAATACACGGCCGTGGGCGCGGCCAGCCCCACCTATGACGCCAACGGCAACCTCACCAACTACCTCGGCTGGGGCTATGCCTACGACGCCCAGAACCGCCTCTGGGGCGCGGCGAACACCAACACTTCTGGCACCTTCACCTACGACGCGAAGAACCGCGTGGTGAGCCGGATCGTCAATGGCACGACCAACTACTACTTCTACGATGATTGGAGTCTCGTGCAGGAAGTGAGCGCGGCGGCGGCCGTGCTCCAGACCTACGTGCATGGGCCGAGGCTGGACGAGATGATCTTCAAGACGGATGGCAGCAACTTGGTGTATTACCACTACGACGCGCTGGGCAACGTGACGCACCTGACGGACAGCTACAGCCGGGTGGTGGAGCGCTACCGCTATGACATCTACGGCAAGGCCACCATCAAGGACGGCGGCGGCAACACCCTGACGGCCACGGCCTATGGGAACCGCTTCCAGTTCACGGGCCGGGAATACCTCGCCGACTTCGGCCTGCATGACTATAGGAACCGGGTGTATCTCGAAAGCTGGGGGCGCTTTATTCAGACGGACCCCATCCGGTTCGATGCAAAGGATGTGAATATTTATAGGTATTGTGGGAATCGTCCTCATTTGACAACTGATCCGATGGGAACCGATTTTGGCGACGTATGTATAACATCTGCGTTAACTGGAGTGCTTAGTTCCATGACATTCGGATTTTGTAATGCGACCGATCAAGTTCGCAACATGGCATTGGGAAAACAAAAAGAATTCGATACGGATGCACTTACATCAGCGGCCTATGAAGGATTGATGATTGGATTGGCAGCGGGCGCAGGTGCGGGCCTTCTGGGGGGGACTCTCACCGCAGAGGCACTCGCGGGTCTCCTATACAGCGCCAATGTCACGGTAGCAGGTTATGATGCAGCCGCTCTAGGGGCATTAGCTGGGGATCTTTCGGTTGAGATTCCACAAATTCTTGGCGAAACGGTAGGCGATGCGATCGATCCTTGGGGTGCCCAAAAACCGGATTACAAAAGTAAAAACGAACTTACTGCGGGTTCGATTGAGAGCTATGGCGGTTACCTCGCAGATCTAATCGAATGAGATTTTCCGCGTGAAGACAGCTGTAATACTTCTTCTGACCATGTTAGCGTTGACGGCTCTAGCCGTGAATGATGTTATCGAAACAAGGACAGTAGTCATATCCAGCGTAATTGTTCCGACTATTGCGAATATAATAAGTAGCAAATTATTGGCTCGTAAACCAACCAAATAACTGCAATCGCACCGAATAGTTAACTACTTTTGAGTATGAGACGCGGCCTTTCCAGTTCAGTTTCCCCCTCACCCTTCCCCTCTCCCGCTGGGAGAGGGCATCCCCTCGCCGGCCCTCGTGTCATACACCGCGTTCTTGCGCCTCAGCGCGGCCAGCCATCCTCCCTCTCCCAGCGGGAGAGGGTCGGGGTGAGGGAGAACGGCGACAATGTCACAACGCGCATCGCTCAACCCGGAACGCGGAGTTCAATCAGAGCCTCGCCACCTCGTCTCCTACGTTATTCGCATCCATCCGCGTGAATCGCGGGCCACTCTCCCCATTCTCCCATTACCCATCTCCTATAACCCCAACCCCCTGAGCCCCCATGCTACAAGACCGCATCAACATAACCTACACCGCCGCCGAGCTGACCTCGCTCGATGCGGCGCTCACTACCATCGAGGGCCTGCTGGAGCGCATCCCCAACCAGACGCTGGATGAGCAGGCGCGCGTCG
>CAYZJP010000065.1:10959-27687 GCA_964478755.1 uncultured Klebsiella sp. | reverse complement strand
GCACCCGCAGACCGCCCGCGTGGGACGGTGGGGGTGGCCATGTCGAGGACGAGCATCCCGAAGCGGCCTGCAGGGGCGGCGACCGCAATCGGGTTGGTGCCGACCATTCCGATGCGGGAGCGGGTCGGGGCGACATTGGGCGTGGAGTTGGTGAGCGAGACGCCGATCATCCCCTCCTGCGCGACCTGCATGGCATACCAGCCGGCGATCCCATAGTGGTTGGTGTTGCGCACGAGGGAGATGGCGACGCCCAGATCCCGGGCACGCTCTATGGCGTCCTCGGTCGCGAGGCGTCCGGCGGGGTGTCCCCACCCATTGTTGGCATTGAACCGCGCGAACGCCAGCGCTATATCCACGTGCTCCGGCGGGCACAGCGACTTGCAAAGCAGATTGAACACCTTGATCTGGCAGCAGGTGCAAAGCTGCGCGCCCAGGTCGGTCTCCTTGTAGCAGCTCGCCAGCTCAACGCCCACCGCCGGGCACAACGCGCAGTCGCCAGTCATTGGTCCCCTCCCGTCCGGCGGGACAGCTCGGCCTCGCGGCCCAGCGCGTAGCCCACCACGCCGCCCCAGACCGCCGGCAGCGCCATCAGAAACACCACATCCCAGAGGCTCATGGCGTCACCTCCACCACACGCACGCCCACGTCGTGATCCGCCGGCACGCCATCGGGGCCAATTTTTTTTTGGCAATCAGCGCACTTCATGACGCGGGGAAGGGATGGAGCGGCAAACCCTTTTGCACGCTCACGGTGACGTGTGTTTCCCTTCCGAACTCGCGGCACAGAATTTCGTGAATCAGTTTCCGGGCGTTCTCGGGCTGCGAGGGTCTGACCTCGTTGTCCGGCACGTCCGGCGCGTCCAGCGTGACGACGTAGGAGACTTTCACTTCGCACCTCCGCCGGAAATGTTTGGGTCCGTTGGATCGGGGGAACAGGTCCCGACACGCCCTGACTTTTCCTCCTGCTGACGGCGGGCGTATTCGATCAGCGCATGGACCAATTCGCGGTCGATCTCAATTTTCACGACCACTGGCCGATCCTCTAGCAGCGGTGGCAGATCCTGTTTCATCGCGCACCCCGCTTTCCGTTCCGCTTGTCGGCCACCCCGACGCCCCCGGCGGCGACGCGCCGGCATCCTTGACAGCCGGCGGCGGTTTCGATGGTCACGTCGCCGATGGTGTGCGCGCGGCGGCGGTTCGCGGGCGGGTTGGGCGCGAGGCCCAGCTCGGCGCGCTCGCCGGGGAGCATCGGCTCGGGGAGGTGCGCCTCGGCGAAGAGGAGGACGGCGCGCTCAACTGAGTGCGTGTAGCTCATGCCCAGGCGGGATTTGAGGCGGCGAAGCGCGCCGCGCGCCGGGGCTGACAATTCCAGTGAGGTCAGCCGCCGTTGTGGTTTAAGGATGGGTGTGCCCATAAAAATCAAGATTGAGCGGGGATCCGCCGCACGGTAACAATGGGACACCCATGAATGAACGCCCTCCCATCCCCGCTGAACTCCGTCGCCGCGTGCTCGTTGAAGCCGGCCACCGCTGCGCCATCCCCGCCTGCCGCCACCTCGACGTGGACGTTCACCACATTGTCCCGTGGGCGGATTGTGAAACGCACGACTACCTCAACCTCCTCGCGCTCTGTCCGAACTGTCACCGGCGCGCCGACCGTGGGGAAATTGATCGTAAGGCCCTGCGGCTTTATAAGCTCAACTTGCGGTTAGTTCTCCCAGTTGGAAATGGACATCCTCTTTGCCGTCGCGCCGCTGCCCGCCGGGCAGGGCGTCTCCTGGCTCCCGCAGATGATGATCCTGCTCAAGCGGCTGCTCGAAGCGGAGTATCTCACCGTGCATAAGCCCGGCGGTTCAATGGAGGTCATGGGCGTGGACCTCACCCCCAACGTGCTGACGCTCTCCACCAAGGGCCGCGCCTTCCTCGCCGACCTCGGCGCGCGCGAGCTGTAGCGGGTGGGTTCGTTCATATGAGAACTATATTACAGTTCTCATTTGATCAGCACAAGCAAAATCTTGATATTTCTGTGCCGCGTGCTAGCCTCCTCACGTATGACAAACACCAAAGCCTCAAATCTCGTCAACTTCCGCGCCTCCGGGAAGAATCAAAACCGCGTTCTAATGGTGAAAACGCTGGGTCTCAGCGTTTCCGACATTCTGAACGAACTGCTGGAAAAGCACGGGGACGCGGAGATTAAGAAGCGGATGGCGAAGCTGGAAAAGGAAGTGGAGCGAGCGAAGGGATTCGAACCCTCGACATTCACCTTGGCAAGGTGACGCTCTACCAGACTGAGCTACGCTCGCTTCCGTTAGAAGAGCACGGCAAGAGTAGGCAAGGGCGCTCTCATTGCAAGTGGAGATTTCATCGGTTCCGTTCACGCCCAATCACGCTTGCGCAATAAAGTTGTGACGCTGCGGCCGACTGCCCAACATCGCGCCGCATGGCAAGCGCGTCTGATTCCACGCCGCCGCCGGAACGAACCGGAGCGATCCGTGATCAATTCTGGATTGCTGTCGTGGTGTTGGGAGCGGTGTTCTCACTCGGCGCGTTTCAATTGGTGCGCCAGTGGGACCAGGAGCGCGCTGAACTGAACCTGTCATTGCAGGCACAGGTGTCTGCCAGCGCGGTGCGCGCGGCGGTGGACCGGTGCGACTTGATGCTGCGCGATCTCGCGGAGCTGCTGGGCCGGCGCGGGGATTTGTCGCGGGCGGAATTCGCGGAGGTCGCGCGCCCGCTGCTGCTGCGGCATCCTGAGTTGCTTGCGCTGGAGTGGGTGCCGGTGGTGCCGCAGACGGAACGTGCGGGGACGGAGGAACAGGCACGACGCGAACTGGGGCGACCGTTCGAGTTCATGCAGAGCAACGCCGCCGGGAGGCTGCAGCGCGCCGGTGAGCGGGCGTTGCACTGGCCCATTCTTTACGTCGAGCCGCTGACGGGCAACGAGGTGGCGCTGGGTCTCGATTTGGCGGTCGAGCAGAACCGCACAGCGTTAGGTTTAGCCCGCGACGAGGCGGACCTCGTGTTGTCCCGGCCGATTCGCCTCGTGCAGGAAACGGGGCATCAACTTGGCTATGTGGCCATGATGCCGGTGTATCGCGGCGGCGGGGTTCCAAGAACAGTGGCGGAACGTCAGGCGCGGCTGACGGGCTTTGCGCAGGGCGTGCTGCGCGTTGGTGATTTCCTCCGCTCCGCGCTGCGGAACGCACCGTCCGGGTCACTGGAAATGATGGCGTTGGATTTGACCTCTGACAGCCCGCAGCGCGTCGTCCATTTTCTGCCCGCGCAAGAATCGGCGCTCGCGCCAGTGCCGACCGAGGCGCAGATGCGCGCCAGGTGGCATTCGGAGCTGCCGGTGAAATGGGGCGGGCGACAGTTTGCGCTGCTGTTCCGGTCCACGCCGGGCGCAGTCGCGGCGCTGTGGACATGGAATCCTTATGGCGCGTTGCTGAGCGGCCTGTTGCTGACGGTGGGTGGCGCGTTTTATCTGCGTGGCATGTCCCGCCGGGCGGCGCGCGTGGAGGCGGAGGTTGCCGCGCGCACAGCCGAGCTGTCCCGCGCCAACGCGCAGTTGTCCGCCGAGGTCGCGGCCCGCCGGCGGGAGCAGCAGGCGCTCGCCGAAAGCGAGGCGCGTTTCCGTGCGCTCTTTGAAAGCTCGCCCGACGCGATCTTCGTCGAGAGCAGCGACGGCCTCGTGCTCGACGCGAACCCCGCCGCCTGCCGGCTCCATGGCATGGCGCGCGGGGAGCTGCTGGGTCGGCACGTCACCGAGCTGGTCCCGCCGGAGCGCCGCGCGGCGGTCAGCAACAATTTCGCCAGCCTGTTTTCCCCGGAGACTTCGATTCGGGAGAGCGAAAGCCTCGCCAAGGACGGGCGCGTGATTCCCATCGAACTCGCCGCGTGCCGCTGCGAATACGGTGGTCAGGTCGCCACTCTGATTCATGCGCGCGACATCTCGGAGCGCCGGCGGAACCAGGCGGCGCTCGAACGGCGCGACCGGATTCTCCATGCCGTCGCGCGCACGGCGCAGACGCTTTTGCACGCGCCCTCGTGGCAGTCCGTCGCCGTCGAGGTGTTCGCGGAACTGGGCACGGCCACTGCGTCCACCGCTGTGTGCCTGTTTGCCAACGAGCCTTGCGCCGGGGAAATCGGTTTCCGCTCCGTCTGCCAGTGGCCGCCGCCGGAGCCGGCGAACGAAGCCCCGGTGACGGGCTATTCCGCCGGTGGTTGCGCGCGCTGGCGCGAGCTGCTCGCGCGCGGCGAGACGGTCCACGGGCACGTGAGCGCCCTGCCCGTCTCCGAACGGCACGTCCCCGCGCGCAAGGGCATGAAGTCCATCGCGCTGACACCGATCTTCGCGGGCGCGGACTGGTGGGGCTTCCTCGCGCTGGGCCAGGCGGACAGGGAGCGCGACTGGTCGGCCCCTGAATTGGAGGCGTTGACCGCCGCCGCCGAGGTCCTCGGCGCCGCCATCGCGCGCGCCGCCGCCGAGACGGAGCGCGTGCGCATCGAGGCGCGCTTGCAGGAGACGCAGAAGCTCGAAAGCCTCGGCGTGCTGGCCGGCGGCATCGCGCACGACTTCAACAACCTCCTCACCAGCATCCTCGGCAACGCCAGCCTCGCGCGGCTCGACCTGCCGCCGCATTCGCCCGTGGAGCACTCGCTCGGGCAGATTGAGCAAACCTCCCTGCGCGCCGCAGAGCTGTGCAAGCAGATGCTCGCCTACGCCGGCAAGGGCCGCCTGGTCGTCCAGGCCGTTGACCTTGCCCGGCTCGTGCAGGACACCACGCATCTGCTGCAAGTCTCTGTCAGCAAGAAGGCCGTGCTGAGGTTCGACCTCGGCGCCGGTCTGCCGCCCGTCCTGGCCGATGCCTCCCAGCTCCGGCAGGTTTTGGTGAACCTGGTCATGAACGCCTCCGAGGCCATCGGCGACCGCAGCGGCATCATCGCCGTCCACACCGGCCTGGTGCGCGCCGACCGCCGCTATCTCGCGGACGCCCGGCTCGCGCACAGCCTGCCCGAGGGCGACTACGTCTTCCTCGAGGTCAGCGACACCGGCTGCGGCATGACGCCGGAGCTGAAGGCCCGCATCTTCGAGCCGTTCTTCACCACCAAGTTCATGGGGCGCGGGATCGGCCTGTCCGCCGTGCTGGGCATCGTGCGCGGCCACCGGGGCGCGCTGAAAGTCTATACCGAGCCGGGCAAGGGCAGCACCTTCAAGCTCCTCCTGCCCATCGCCACCGACGAAGTGACGGACCCACCGGCTCACGGCCCGCTGGCGGACGGCTGGCGCGGCAGCGGCAGGGTGCTGCTCGCCGACGACGAGGAAACCGTGCGCGCCGTCGTCGCGCGCCTGCTCGAGAATCTCGGCTTCACCGTCACCGTGGCCGCCGACGGGCGCGAGGCGGCGCAGCTTTTCGAGGCGGAGCCGCACGCGTTCACCCTCGTCGTGATGGACCTGACCATGCCGCACCTCGATGGCGCGGAAGCCTTCGCGCGGATGCGCCTGGCGAATCCGGCCGTGCGCGTGGTGCTGATGAGCGGCTTCAGCGAAGCCGACGCCACCGTCACCTTCGCCGGCAAGGGCCTCGCCGGATTCCTGCAAAAGCCCTTCGAGATGGCGCACCTCATTGAGAAGGTCCGCGGCATCTGCGAGGCGGCGAAGCAACTGGCGGACTGAAGCCAGCCTCACCACAAGGAAGCGGGTGGGACTGGTCTGCGAAACCAACTTATCCCAGTTCTCAATGTAGAAGGCGCCAGGCTGGACGACACACACCCCTCACCCTGCCCTCTCCCCTCCTCGGAGGAGGGGAGAGGGTGGCCGCAGGCCGGGTGAGGGGTGTGTCGGCAGGGCGCGGGTGGTCATTTGGAACTGCTATTATGCCAGGCTGCGAAGTCCCGGCCCGCCAAGCTGATGCAATACTGCAACTGGCTCTCCGCTGTTTCCGGTGGAATGAAAGCTGCCGTCTAGCGCGTCTCTGCCCCGGAGGGGCTTGTGAAGGTAGCCGGTGGGAAGGTTCGACCTGCGGGAGAACCGCACCCACCGGTAGGCGTCCACCAACGCGCCGCGCCCCGGCGGGGCGCATGAATTCTGGGGCCAACCTCAAGCGCTCCCTCCGGGGCGCGGCCCGGTGCGGCCTCTATCCGGTGGGTGTGCTCCGCTTCCCACCGGCTACCTTCAGCCGCGCCTCCGGCGCGAACGCAGTCCGCTATTCCACCGAAAACAGCGAGGAGCCCTGCAACTTCGGCATCAAACTCTGCGAGTTTAGGGCGGTTTTTAATCAAAACTGTGGCTGCCTGGCGCAAATAAATCGTTCTCCCTCACCCTAACCCTCTCCCGCTGGGAGAGGGAACAGCCGTCGGACCATTTCTAACAATTCGACCGTCATTGAGCTGCAGTCAGCCCTGATTCTGGTCAAAACGCCGGCGAGCGTTTCTCCCTCTCCCAGCGGGAGAGGGCCGGGGTGAGGGAGAGCCATCCATACTCATAAACGGCTGCAGATTGATTGAAACCGCTCTAACGCCAGACTCACCGAGTTTGATGTCAAAGTTGCCGAGTTTGACGCCAGACTCGCCAAGTTTGTCCGGCTCCCTCACTGGTCTGAGATCAAACTACGCTGGTTTGACAACCGACTCACCGGGTCCGGCCAGCTTCCCGGTGGCTGGCTCGTGCCAGTTGACGGGCCCGCTCGTCCAGCCGGCGAGTTGCTCCAGCTTCCGGTTGACTTGCGCGTGCTCCTGGGCGAGTGGTTCAAGCAAGACGGCGGGACCGCGTCTGGTTCCGCCAAGTTCAACCTTAAACTCAACAAAACCATGGCCAGAACCACCATCAAGGTCGAGCTGCCGGCCGGCAAGCCCGACGACTTCGTGAAGCTCATCGAGGACATCCTCGCGGAGCACGACAAACGCGAGGCGGCGACGCCGGGCAGCAGCCCGATCCCCGGCAAATACATCACGCCGCTGCGGGCGCTGCTGGCCAGCGCGAAGAAAGACCGCGGGGACGCCAAGAACCTGGCCGCGCAGTCACAGCAGTTGTTCGAGAAGAGCGCGAAAACGCTCGGGCTGGGCGCCGGGCAGACCAGCCGCAGCGAGGGCACGGGCTTTAACCTCGTGGGCCTCGTGCGCGACTCGCTGCTGACGGAATACTCCGGCAACGAGAACGCGCTGGAGCCGTTCGGCTTCAAAGTGGTCATTGGCACCGCCGCCAGCCCGAAGAAGACGGGCGGCACACCGCCGGCGTGAGGGAGCGAGGCGGTGAAGTCATACCGGCTACTGGTGAAGACCGGTGGAACCCAGCCGAGGGCCAGTGGGCTTCTCCCTCTCCCTTTGCGGAGCAAGGTGAGAGGGTTGGGGTGAGGGGTATGCCGCGTCGCCGCAAGTGGCCGCACCCCTCATCCGGCCTGCGGCCACCTTCTCCCCTCGCTCCGCGAAGGGAGAAGGAAGGAGTGGCTTCCCTGGCCTTGTTCTACGGGACGTCACCCGTAATCGATATTACTCGGTGAGAGGCGGGGTGCGTCTGTCGCCGGTGTTGAGCCGGGCTTGGGCTTACTTCATCTGCGAGAGCAGCTCCTCGTTCGTCTTGAACTTCTTCAAGGCGTTGGTGAGCGTCTCCATCGCCTCGATGGGGTTCAGGTCCACCATCATGCGGCGGAGTTTGCGGATGGCGTCGAGGTGCTTCACGGGGAAGAGCTTCTCCTCCTTGCGCGTGCCGGACTTTGGGATGTCAATGGCGGGGAAGAGGCGGCGGTCGGAGAGTTTGCGGTCGAGGACCAGCTCCATGTTGCCGGTGCCTTTGAACTCCTGGAAGATCAGCTCGTCCATGCGGCTCCCGGTGTCCACGAGCGCGGTGGCGATGATGGTGAGGGAGCCGCCGCTCTCGATCTTGCGCGCCGAGGCGAACATCTTGCGCGGGATTTCGAGGGCGCGGGCATCCACGCCGCCAGTCATGGTGCGGCCGGAGCCGCCGTGGACGGAGTTGTAGGCGCGGGCGACGCGGGTGAGGGAGTCAAGGAGGACGAAGACGTCCTTGCCGCATTCAACCATGCGGCGGCAGCGCTCGATCATGAAGCGGCTGAGGCGCACGTGGGTTTCGAGGTCCTGGTCGTTGGAGCTGGCGACGACCTCGGCCTTGACGGAGCGCTGGAAGTCGGTGACTTCCTCGGGCCGCTCGTCAATGAGCAGCACCATGACATAGACTTCGGGGTGGTTCGTGGTGATGGCGTTGGCGATCTGCTTCATCACGGTCGTCTTGCCGGTGCGGGGCGGGGCGACGATGATGCCGCGCGTGCCGCGGCCGATGGGCGTGACGAGGTCAATGACGCGCGTCTCGAGCAGGTCGGAGGTGGTCTCGAGCTTGAACTTGTCCACGGGGTCAATGGACGTGAGGTTCTCGAAGCGGGACTGCTTGGTGTAGTCGTTGAAGGGCAGTCCGTTGACGTTGATGACCTCGCGGAGCTGCGGGCTGGAGCCGCGATGGGGCGGCTGGAGCCTGCCCTCGACGAGGACGCCCTCGCGGAGGAAGTTCTTCTTGATGCAGTCCGGCGTGACGAAGACGTCGGTGGGCTTGGGCTGGAACTTGTTCTCAATGGAACGGAGAAAGCCGAAGCCCTTCTCGGCGATCTCAAGGAAGCCGGAGCCGATCTCCGGGGTCTTGTGCTGGTGCTGCGGCTGCTGTTGCGGCTGATGCTCTGATCTGCTCATAAGATGTCTGGCGGCAATCCAACTCTCGAAGGCGGGCAACTACAGTTATGCCTAGACCTTGGCTCCGGTGAACCGGGGACTTTTTAGTCTGCTCTCAGGAAAACCGCGCCCGACATGAATGCCGAAGTTTGGCGCTGGTTGGTTGCGACGCGCGGAGTAAATACCGCTTCCCGCATGGGACGCAACAGTTATTTTGCGGCGCGGGAGAATACTTAGCGCCGGCCATCATACCAGATGGGGCAGGCGTCGCGGCGGTTCAGCGCGCGACCGAGCGTGAGGACGGCCTTGGCCATGAAGCGCACGTGTTCCCACGGCGTGTAGAGGCGGGCCTTGCGGCCGGACGTGACCAACGGGTGCGCGGTGAGGATGCGCATCGGCTTGCGGCCGCGCTGACGGGCCAGACGGTTGAGCCGCTGGCTCAGGTCAATTTCCTCAGTTGCGTAGAGCGCCTGGTTGAAGCCGCCGACGGCGCGGAACGCCCCGGCCTCAACGAAGATGAACGAGCCTGCGGCCCAGCGTGCGACGCGGCTCACCGTCGTCCAGCCGTGGACGAAGAACTGAGTCCACCAAGGCGCGTAATCGAGTCGTATCGTGCAGCCGCCTGCCAGATGCGCGCCGTCACGAATCACTTCCGCCACGTCGGCGAACAACTCGCGGTTCACATGCGAGTCCGCATCCACGAAGACGAGCCAGTCGCCGGTGGCCGCCGCCGCACCGGAGTTGCGGGCGCGGGCGATCTGGTTCACCGGCTCGAAGACGACCGTTGCGCCCGCCGCGCGGGCGACCTCGCCGGTGCGGTCGGTCGAGTTGTTGTTGCAAACGATGACTTCGCTCGTCCAGCCCAGCGTGGTGAAGGCCTCGCGCGCCGCGTTCACCGCCGCGAGCGAGGCGGGGAGCAGCTTCTCCTCGTTGAAAGCGGGCAGGACGATGGAGACGCGCACGGGCGGAGTATGAGGCAACGCATAGTAATGGGAAGCCGTCATGCACCACACTTGACGCCCAACGCGTGGCAGCGCGATGCTCCGTGTCAACGCCTCTGTCACCGTATGCCTGACCAGCCAGACCCACTGACTCGCCGCGACTTCCTGCGACTCGGCGCGGCGGGTGTCGCCGTGGCGCAGGGTGCCTCGCTCGCGCAGGCGGCTTCTGCAGACGACGCAGTTCTCGCAAAGGCAATCGCCTCAATCGGCTCGCGCTGCCTGACGGACCACGCGGACTTTTACACCGTCGAGCGTGGCAAGCCGCTGCCTTACACGCTGCCGCCGGAGAAGCTTCGCGAGGTCGGCCTGGTTCGTGAGACGTGGCAGCTCGAAGTCCTCGCCGACCCGCAGAGCAATTCCAAGCTGGAGAATCCGCTGTCCAAGGCGGCGGGAAATGCCTTCACTTTCGATGCCTTGCTCAAGCTCGCGGAGACGAAAGCCGTGCGCTACCTCAAGGTCGTTTCCTGCAACAACATCTTCGCACCGCTGGGCTTCGGCATGTGGGAAGGCGTGCCGTTGCGCGACGTGCTCTGGCTCACGCAGCCGAAGGAAAACATCCGGCACGTGTATTACCACGGCTACCACAACGACGACCCGAAGCAGATTTTCCAGTGCTGGCTGCCCATCAATCGCGTGCTCGAAGACCCGCCCGGCGAGCTGCCCGTGATGCTTTGCTACAAGCTCAATGGCGAGTGGCTCACCGGCAAGCGCGGCGGTCCCGTGCGCATGGTCGTGCCGGAGTCCTATGGCTTCAAGTCGGTCAAGTGGATCACGCAGGTCTTCCTCACGAACAAGCACCAGTCCGACGACACCTACGCGAACGGCAACAACGACACGCACAGTTGGCTCAAGACGTTCGCGCGCTTCGTCTCCACGCCGGAGAAGGTCAAGGCGGGCCAGCCATTCGCCATCACCGGTCAGGCGCAGGTCGGCGTGTCGGGCTTGGCGAAGGCGCAATACTGGCTTCACCCTCAAGATGCACCGCTGCCGAAGGACGATCCGTATTTTGAAACCGCGCCGTGGCAGGACGCGCGCATCCTCCCGCTGCCCAAGGACTGGGCCGGCACCATGGACACCAGCAAACTTCATCCCGTGCAGTTTGATCCTGCCACGCGCCTGCCGCGCGAGTGGCCGATGCGTTACACGCTCTGCCACTGGGCTGCGCTGCTGCGCGACGTGAAGCCGGGCAAGTATGACCTCCGCTGCCGCACGGTGGACCTAGCGGGCCACGGTCAGCCCATGCCGCGCCCCTTCGCCAAATCTGGGCGCAACGCGATTCCGAAGGCTTCGCTCGTGGTGGAGGCGTGAGATGGCGGTGCGCGTCCCGCTCGCCGCCGTGGGCCGGTCAGGAGGATTTGAACTTTCCCCCGCGCGAACTCGTCGTATGTTCCCCGCGCGGCATATCCAGCCGTTCCCAGATTTATGAGTGAAGAAATGTCCGCTCCGTCGTCCACCGCCGTTGCGCCGAAGAAGTCCGGCTGGCTGAGGAAGCTCGGCCTCGCTGCTGCCGCCCTGCTCGTGCTGATGGTCGTCGGTTACTTCGTCGTCACCAGCGCGATGTTTCACAAGGGCGTCGTGCTGCCGCGCGTCGCGAAGGCCATCGGCGCGGAGTTGACCGTCGAGGACACGGAGATCAGTCCGTTTTCGCGCGTCGTCTTGCATGGCGTGAAGCTCCAGATGCCCGGCGGCGAACCCATCTTCACCGCGCAGGAAATCCGCGCCCGCTACGATCTCATGGCCATCATCCGTGGCAACATCACCGTCGAGGAGGCCGCGGTCAGCGGCGCGACCATCAACGTCGTGCAGCATCCCGACGGCACGTTCAACTTCACACCCATCGTCAAGGCCACGGAGTCGAAGGAACCGAAGCCAGCCAGGCCCGCCGCACCGGCTGCGTCCGCGCCGCCGAGGCTCAACATCAAGTCCATCGTGGTGAAGGACTCCACCATCCGCTTCGCCAAGTCCGAGAAGTCCGGCGCGAAGCTGCTCGCCGAACTCGCGGGCGTGAACGTGACCGTCTCAAACATCCAGACCGGCCAGACCGGCAAACTCACCATCGGCACCGATGTCAAGTTCGAGCAGACCGCCGGCGGCACGAACACGGTGGACGCGCTCGCGGCGAAGTTCAGTTCCGCTTTCGATTTCACGTTGAAGCCCGACCTCCTGCCGCAAGGCTTCAAGGGTGGCCTCCGCCTCGACGCGACGCAGGCGCGCGGCGGCTTCGCGGACGCCAGCGGCCTCGCTACCACACTCGACCTCGATCTCAC
Organism: uncultured Klebsiella sp.; assembly: GCA_964478755.1. Classification (GTDB taxonomy): domain Bacteria; phylum Verrucomicrobiota; class Verrucomicrobiia; order Limisphaerales; family SXTU01; genus SXTU01. Next base: position 15,745 of record CAYZJP010000065.1, on the reverse strand, counting down.
GATGACCGACATCAAGCAATTCGCGCTGCGCGTCGCACGCGGCCAGCAGCAGCTCGCGACCATCTCGGTCAGCGGGCCGTTCGACGCGATGAAGCAGGAGGGCAAGCTGCGTCTTGACATCGCCGGCCTCGACAAGAATGTGCTGAACCTCGTCGGCGCGAAGCTCGGCATGGACTTCGGGGGCACCACCATCAGCCTCGCAAATGAAGTCACTGTCTCGAAGTCCGGCAAGACCATCGCGGCCACCGGCCAGTTCGCTGCAAACAACTTCGGCGTCACGCAGCAGGGCACGACCACGCCGCCGTTGGACTTGAAGCTCGCCTATCAAGTCGCCGTGGACCTTCCCGCACAGGCCGCGACCGTCAGCGCGTTCAACTTTACCGGCACGCGCCAGCAGCAGCCGCTGCTCTCCGCGACGCTCTCCAAGCCGCTCGCCGTTTCGTGGAGCACGAACGCCGCGAGCAACGTCGGCGACTCCGAGTTCGCGCTGAACGTCACCGGCCTGAATCTCGCCGACTGGCGGCCCTTCGCGGGAAAGTTCGCGCCGGAAGGTCGCGTGGACGTGGGGTTGCAGGTCGCCGCGCAGAACATGGGCAAGAAGCTCGGCGTGAATCTCACAGCGAATGTCGCCGGCCTCAACGTCATCGCCGGCACGAACAAGTTTGCCCAACTCGGCGCGAGCGTGACGGCCAAAGCCACGGTGGATGATTTCAAGGCCGTGAAGCTCGAACTGCTCGACGCCAAGACCACGCAGGCCGGCCAGCCGCTCGCGAATGTCGCCGCCGCCGGCAACGTGGACCTCCGCACGATGAGCGCGGACCTCGGCGTGTCCCTTGCCGCCTCGCTCACGCGCGCAGCGATGCTCGCACCGACGCCCGGCGTGAAGGTTGCAGGTGGTCAGGTCAACTTCGCGGGTCGGGTGGCGCAGAAAGTGTCCATCGCGAACAAGCAGACCAACACGACGCAGACCGTGACTGGCAAACTGAACCTCACCGACTTCACCGGCGGCTACGAGAAATATGCCTTCGACCGCCTCACCACCGCCGTGGACGTGGACGCTGACCTCGCCAACGGCGCGCAGGCTGTCGTGCGCAAGCTCGTCGCCACGCTGTCGCACGCAGGTCAACCGGCGGGCAACGTCGAGGTCGCGGCGAACTACGACTTGAAGAAGTCCGCCGGCACCGCCTCGGTGAAGGTCGCGAACCTCAACGAGCAGTTGCTCCGGCCCGCGCTCGCGCCGTCGCTCGGCGAGATGAAGCTCCAGTCGGCGAACATCAGCCTGACGCTCGACGCGGACTACAACCCCGCCGCCGAGTCGCCAGTGAAGGCGGACATTCAGGTCGCGCGCCTGCACGTCGTTGACCCGGCGGGCAAGGTGCCGAACGTCCCGCTCGATCTCCGTCTCTTTGCCGATGCGACGCTCCGCCAGCCCGCGACCAATCAGATGCTCGTCACGCTCAAGCAGCTCGCCGGTTCCGTCACCGCCAACAGCAAGCCCGGCGGCAGCTTTGACATCACGGGCAACTTCGACTCCAAGGCACTCGCCGGCACCGCGGCCGTGAAGCTCACGGACTTCAACGAAGCGCTCCTTGGCCCCGTGCTCGCCAGCGCGCTCGGCGACAAGAAGTTGGTTTCCGTCACGATCAACGCGAACGCGAACGCGAAGTTCGCCGCGAAGGGCGAGAGCGCGTTGACCGCCGACCTGTCCGTCGCGCGCTTCCTCATGACCGACCCGCAGAACTCGCTGCCGACTGTGCCGATGGACGTGCGCGTGGCGGTGGACGGCTCGTTCGCGCAGCCGGCGACGAACCAGACGCAGATCACAGTGCGCAAGCTCACGGGCAACATCGCGCAAGGCGCGGCGACCGGCGGCAACTTCGACGTGACCGGAAACTTCGACACCAAGAAGGGCGGGCAGTTCACGCTCAAGCTGGCGGACTTGAACCAGAATGCGCTCAAGCCGTTCGTCGGTGCGGCGCTGGGTGACAAGCAGCTACAAACCGTCTCCATCAACGCGAACGCGAGCGGGCGCTTCGACCCGTCCGGTGACGCGTCGGTGAAGGGCGACTTCACGGTGGACAAGCTGCTTGTGCGCGACCCGAAAGGCGGGCTGCCCGAGTCGCCGCTGTTTCTCCAGGTCGTGCTCGATGGCGGCATGGCGAAGCAGGTCGTGGACGTGCGGCAGCTCATGCTCTCGCTCTCGCCCACGCCGCGCGGGAAGAACCAGCTCGTCGTCTCAGGCCGCGCTGATCTTTCCAACACCAATGCGTATCAGGCGAATCTGAAAGCCACCGCCGAGTCGCTGGACATGACGCCGTTCTACGACCTGTTCGACAGCGCGCAGAAGAAGGCTGCTGCTGCGAAGCCCGCGCCCGCGCCGCAGCCCGCATCGAACGTCGAGCCGGAGCCGATGAAACTGCCGCTCCGTGCGACTTCGCTGGACGTGAGCATCGGGAAATTCTTCCTGCGGGACATCATGATCTCAAACTTCGTCGTCGCGGCCAAAGTGGACAACAACCGCGTGACCGTGAAGCCGCTCTCGCTCGTGATGAACGGGGCGGGTCTGAACGCCAGCGTGGACGCGAACCTCGGCGTGAAGGGCTATCAGTATGACGTGGCGCTGGCCACCGATCGCATCCAGTTGGAGCCGCTGGTGACGACGTTCGCCGCGACAATCCCGCAGGGGGCGATCAAGGGCGAGTCGCAGGCAAAGGTGGCGCTTCGCGGCGCGGGCATTACGGGCGAGAGCTTGCAGAAGAATCTCGCGGGCAATGTGAACTTCAGCGTGACGAACGGGGTGATTCAACTCAGCCAGATGGGCAGCGAACCGAAGACATGGATTGGCAAGATAGCCAAGACCCTCACGACTGGCGTTCTTGGTTTCATCGGCCCTCATGTCGGGATTCCGGACATCATGCGTCCGCCGGTGGATTACGTGGTGATGGACTCGACCATCGGCAACGGCGTGGTGAATCTCTCCCGCTTCGCGGCGCACAGCCCGGTGGTCATCGTGGATGCACGCGGCAGCATCCAGCTCGCGCCGGTCACGACGAACTCGACGATGAGCATCCCGATTGAAGTCTGGCTGCCCAACGATTTCGCGAAGAAGTTCACCGGCGCGCAGTTCCCGCCCGGCTCGGCTTACGGTCGTCTTCCGCACTTCGTGGACGTGCGCGGCACGATCGGGTCGCCCGACGTGAAGGTGGACAAGACGAAGCTTATTGGCAGCGCGGTCCTCGGCAACGTCGGGGCGTTTGGCGGCCTGATCGGTGGCAAGGCAGGCGACACGATCAAGGGTGCCGGCGGCGTGTTGAACAACGTGTTCGGTGGAGGCCAACCTCAGCCCAAGGCTCCGGCGAACACGACGACCAACACCGCGCCGAACCAGGCCGCCCCGCCCGCGAAGAAGCTCAACCCGCTCGACCTGCTGAATCCGTTTCTGAAGAAGAAGTAGGTGGCCGGGCGCGGCTTTCAAGCCGCAGACGGCAGCGTAGGACCGTGATGTGGAAATGGTCGAGCGCTTGGTTGGCCGCACTTTCTGCGGCATGAATGCCGCGCTCCTACTTCGCGCCGATGCGGTAGAGCTGCTTCTCCGTGCGGATGAAGAACGTGCCGTCGGTCACGGCGTAGGAGGCGAGGGTCTTTTCACCCAGCGCGTTCTCCGCGAGCTTCTCGAAGGTCTTGCCCGGCTTGAGCACCACGCCCGTGCCGGTTTCGTTCTGAAGGTAAATCTTTCCGTCGGCGAGCAGCGGCGAGGCGGAGTAGTTGCCGGGAACGCGCTCGGACCAATGGACTCGCCCGGTTTTCGCATCGAGGCAGCTCGCGATCCCGCCGTCCGAGACGACGTAGAGTTCGTTGCCCACGAGCAACGGCGAGGGCGTGTGCGGTGCGCCTTTCTCGAGTCTCCACGCAATGTGCGTGTCGGTCACGTCGCCTTTGCCGTCGGCGCGGATGGCGAGCAGGACGGGTTTGTCGTAGCCGCTGCTGAGAAAAATCATCCCGTGGCCGAAGACGGCTTTCGGAATGACGGAGTAGCCCTCGCCGTAGCGGCAGCGCCAGAGTTCCGCGCCGGTCTTGGGGTCGAGCGCGCACACGACGCCGCTGCCGGGTGTGATGAGCTGCGGCTGGCCCTTCACTGTGATGAGCGTGGGCGTGCTGAATGAGAAAAGTTTTTTTGCGGTCGTCTCACGCTTCACTTTCCACAGCACCTTGCCGCTCGTCTTGTCGAGTGCGATGACCGACGGGTCGCTCCCGCCATCGGCGCTGAAGATGAGCGCGTTGCCGACGAGGATGGGTGAGCCGCCGTTGCCGTGGACGGGCGAGTATTTCAAATCGGTTTGTTTCCAGAGAACTTTGCCCGCGAGGTCGAGGCACGCGGTGCCGTAGTGGCCGAAGTGGACGTAGAGCCGGTCGCCGTCCGCGATGGGTGTGGGGCTGGCCTGGCTGTTCTTGTTGTGGTGCCGCACCGGCGGCGTGCTGATGGCCTCGGTGGTCCAGAGTTCCTTGCCGCTGGCCGCTTCCAAGCACAGCACCCGCAACGACAGCGCGCCGCCGTTTTCTTCAGCGGCAGTGAGGTAGAGACGGCCGCGATGCAGGGCCGGGGAGGACCACCCTTTGCCGGGAACTTCGATTTTCCACGCGACGTGATTGGTGGTGTCCCAAGTCAGCGGCAGATTCTTCGCGGGCGAGTGACCGTCCCCATCGGGACCGCGAAACTGCGGCCATTCGGGACGGGGTTTGGGCAACGGTGGGAGAAGAAGACTGGGAGGCGAGAGGAAGGGGTGGG
>CAYZJP010000065.1:0-10949 GCA_964478755.1 uncultured Klebsiella sp. | reverse complement strand
TGTTTCATTACGTTGGCGCGATTGGACTGGTGGAAAGGAAGCTCATTCAAGGCCTGTGATGGCGTGGTCGCGTCGAGTGCAGGCTCGCCGCATGCCGCAACGAAGATTACCGTGCTGCCGTGTCCGTCGAACCGGTTTCCAGCCTGCTCAACGCGAAGCGCGACGCCCTGCTCGTGCAGCTCGGCGGCTTCCGTCATCCGCAGGAAAGGCTGCAATGGTTGGTGGAACGGGCGCGCGTCCGCGCGCCGCTGCCCGCCGAGTTGAAGTCCGACGCACACCGCGTTCCCGGCTGTCTGGCGAATTTGTGGCTCATCGCCGAGGCGCGCGAAGGCCGCTGCTTCTTCAAGTGCGACTCCGATTCGCAGATCGTCCGCGCGGTGGCGGGCTTGCTCTGCGACTTTTACAGCGACGCGGCTCCGGCGGAAATCCTCGCGCTGCCACCTGATTTTCTGGAACAGGTCGGCATCAACCAGCACCTCACGGCGAACCGGCGCAACGTCCTCTCGCGCGTGTGGGAGCGGATACGCTCGTTCACGCAGAGCGCTGCAACGCAGGCATGAATTTCTTCGACGCCCACAATCATCTTCAGGATGACCGCTTTGGCGGGCGTCAGGCGGAACTCATCGCCGCAAGCCGGGCGTCGGGCGTCGCGCGCATGGTGGTGAACGGCTCGTGCGAAGCAGATTGGCCGCAGGTCGCGGCGCTGGCGCGGGAGTTCCCGGATCTCGTCGTGCCGAGCTTCGGCTATCACCCGTGGTATGTCGGCGAGCGCACGCCGCGCTGGCGGGAAACCTTGGTTGAGTGCCTCGACCGCACGCCCGGCGCAGAGGTTGGAGAAATCGGCCTCGACCGTTGGAAGCCGGGCCTTGCCTACGACGGACAGGAGGAAGTCTTCGTCGCGCAACTTCGTCTCGCGGCGGAACGCAACCTCGCGGCGAGCATCCACTGCTTGCAAACTTGGGGCCGGCTTCACGACTTGCTTCGTCAGAACCCTCGCCCCGCGCGCGGCTTCCTGCTGCACAGCTACGGCGGGCCGGCGGAGATGGTCGCATCGCTGGCGAAACTCGGCGCGCACTTCAGCTTTCCCGGCTACTTCATGCACAAGCGCAAGGCCCGCCAGCGCGAGACGTTCAAGCTCGTTCCCGCCGACCGCCTGCTCATCGAGACGGACGCGCCGGACCAGTTGCCGCCCGACGAAGCGAATGCCCATCCGCTCGCGGACACTCGCACCGGCAAGCCGCTGAACCATCCCGCGAATCTTCCGGCGGTCTATCGCTTCATGGCGAACCTGCGCGGCGTGCCGCTCGCGGAACTGGCCGCGCAGGTTAAGGAGAACTTCCGGCGGCTCTTCGAGGCCGCGCCGCGCGGTTGACACCGGCGCGCCGTCGCCGACAATCTCGCGCATGAGCAACGATCTCGTCTATCCCCGCAGCGCCCGTGAGACGATGGCCGGCTGGGCTTACCTGCCGCGTTTCGTGGACAAAATCCGCCTGCACCTCGCCGGCAAGTTGCGCGCCGACTACCAGGAAAACTTCGCCCACAAGGGCTTTGATGCGAAATGGCTTGAGGCCGCCGGCCTCACCGCCGATTCGTTCATCGCCCTGGTGAAGAGCACCATCACCGACGGCCAGGTCTGCGACTGGGTCGCGAAGAACGTGAAGAAGTCCGCCGAGGAAAAGGCCGCCTTCAACACCGCCGTCCTGAACTACGGCCGCGGCGACGATCCCGCGCTGAAGGCCCGGCTCCAGATGCGCAAGGAGCAGTCCGGCCTCGGCCAGCGCGACGACATCCAGTGCTTCGTGGACTACATTGACGCGGACGAGAAGCGGATTTGAAGCGAGCCTCCCCGCGAACTGCCGCATTGCATCCGCGCCCGTCGCCGCTACAACCTCCGCGCCATGACTGCTCCGAACATCGTTCTGTGGATTTACATTGTGCTGCTGGTCGCAGGCGGCCTCGTCGGTTTTTTGAAGGCTGGCAGCAAGGCATCGCTCATTGCGAGCGTCGGTTGTGCTGTCCCGCTGGTGCTCGCGCTGCTGCTGGGCTGGCCGAACGGAACCGTCGCAGCCCTGCTCGGCGTGCTCGCCATCGTCTTCGGCTTGCGCTTCCTCAAGACCAAGAAGTTCATGCCCATGGGGATGATGGCGGTGCTCTCCCTCGCCGCGCTCCTCCTCCGCTCGGTGCTGCGTTGACCGCACCGTCGGTTCCAGTCAGTGCCAGTGATGCAAAACCAGCTTCCCATCTGGCAGCTCCACGGGCAAATCGTGGCGACGCTCCGCACCGGCAACCGCCTCGTGCTCGTCGCGCCCACCGGCTCCGGCAAGACCACGCAGGTGCCGCAGATGCTCGCAGATGCAAAAGTTCCGGGTTTGGAGTTTGGAGTTCCGAGTTCAAGCGCCGCGTCCGCCGCTGACAACTCAGAACTCAGAACTCAAAACTCAAAACCCTTCCGCATCGTCGTGCTCCAGCCGCGCCGGGTCGCCGCGCGGACGGTCGCGGCGCGCGTCGCGTGGAAGCGCGGGTGCAAGCTCGGCCAGGAGGTCGGTTATCAGATTCGTTTCGATGACCGGCTTGGTGACAAAACGCGCATCTGCTTCATCACGGAAGGCGTGTTGCTCCGCTGGTTACAGGATGATCCGCAACTCTCCGATGTGGCGGCGGTGCTGTTCGACGAATTCCACGAGCGCAATTTGCTCTCCGATGTCGCGCTCGCGTTGGTGAAGCGGCTGCAGCAGACGGCGCGGCCTGACATGAAGATCGTCGTGATGTCGGCGACCCTGGATGCGGAGCCGGTGGCAAAGTATCTCGGGAATGTGGGAGAGTGTGAGCGTGAGAGGGTGAGAGAGACGGCTTCGCTCACAAGCTTGCACGCTCACACTCTCACACGCGCCCCCATCCTCGTTAGCGACGGCATCAGCTTCCCGGTAGAAGTCCGCTACGCCGAGCATCTGGACCGGCGGCCCGCGCCGGAGCAGGCGGCGGACGCGGTCGAGCGCATCGTGAACCACGGCGGGCCGGGCGACGTGCTCATATTCATGCCCGGCATGGGCGAGATCAATGCGACGATCAACGCGCTGCGCGCCGCACGGCTCGCGGAGGATTGCGATTTCATCCCGTTGCATGGTGATCTTTCGCCCGACGATCAGGATCGCGCGTTCTCGCCGAGTTCGCGGCGAAAGATCGTTGTGTCCACGAACGTCGCGGAGACGAGTGTGACGATTGACGGCATTCGCCACGTGGTGGACGGCGGCGAGGCGCGCGTGGCGCGTTATGATTCGGAGCGCGGGATTCAAACATTGTTCATCGAGGAGATTTCCCGGGCCAGTGCAGACCAACGAAAGGGCCGCGCGGGTCGCACCGCGCCGGGCACGTGCTGGCGGCTGTGGACGGAGAGCGGTCACTTGAACCGGCCGGAGCGCAACACGCCGGAGATTCAGCGCGCAGACTTGGCGGAAGTGGTTTTGCTGTTGCACTCGCTCGGCATCAAGAGCGCGGTGACGTTCGACTGGCTCGACCAGCCGGACACGGCGGCGGTGGAGCGCGCGGAGCGGCTGCTCGTGATGCTCGGCGCGCTCCGAAGTTCCGGGTTTGGAGTTTCGAGTTCGGAGTCGGCGGCTACGGACGCGGCGGTTTCAACTCAAAACGCCGAACCCGAAACCCGGAACACCGACCTGACGGACATCGGCCGTCAAATGCTCCGCCTGCCGATGCATCCGCGCTATTCGCGGATGCTCGTGGAGGCCGGGCGGCGCGGGTGCGTGCCGGCGGCGGCGTTGTGCGCGGCGCTGGTGAGCGGGCGGGATTTGCTCCAGCGCGTGCAGCGAGGCAATACGCGCGCGGCGGAGACGCGAGAGGAGTTCGAGGCGAGCGAGGCGTCGGATTTTTGCACGCTGATGCGCGCCTTCGAGTTCGCAAAGCAGAGCCGGTTCAATCTCGACGCGTGTCGCAGCCGCGGCATCAACGCAAAGGTCGCGCGTGAGGTGGAGATGACCTGCCAGCAGGTATTGGCGATTGCCGAACGCGAGCGGCTGGGGGAGGAGGAAGGCAAAAGCGAGCCGGATAAGGACGGTTTGTTGAAGTGCCTCACGGCCGGCTTCATTGACCAGCTCGCCATCCGGCGGGATCAGGGAACGCTGGAGTGCGAGCTGACGGAGGGGCGGCAGGGGACGTTGATGCGTGAGAGCGTGGTGCAGAAAGCGCCGCTGTTCGTCGCGGCGGCGATTCGCGAGACGGATGGCCTGTGGCGTCCGTTGACGTTGCTCGGCCTCGCGACGGCGGTGAAGCCGGAGTGGTTGAAGGAGCTTTACCCGCAGCACTTGAGCGCGACGGTCGAGCACGTCTTCGACCGCGCGCACAAGCGCGTCGCGGCGATCAAGCTCGCGCGGTTCGCGGGCCTGGTCGTCGGCCACGAGCACCAGCGCGAGACGGATCCGGTGGCGGCGGGCCGCTGTCTCGCGGAGGCGGCGCTGCGCGGGTGGTTTGACCTCACGAACTTGTCGCACGACGTGAAGCAGTTCATCGCGCGCGTGAATCTGGTCGCCGCCGCGCTGCCGGATTTGGAATACAAACCCTTCGACGACGCGGCGATGACAGCGGCACTGGCGCAGGCTTTCAAGGGGCTGACCTTGCAGAAAGAGGCGCAAAGTGTGTCGCTGAAGGAAGGCTTCCTCGCGCACCTCGCTCCGGAACAAGTCGGCTGGCTCGATGAGTTGACGCCGACGCAAATTCCGTGGCCGACGGGCAAGCCGGTGAAGCTGGTTTACTCGGAGGAGGCCGAGGGCGGCGGGCGCACCGCGCTGTCGCCGGAGGCGCAGGTGAAATTGCAGGAGTGCTTCAAGCTGGAGTTTCATCCGCTCGTCTGCGAGGGCTCGGTGCCGGTGAAGCTTTGGCTCTGCACACCGGACGGGAAGCGGCTGGCGGGCACCTGTGACTGGCCGCATTGGAAGATCAACGAGTGGCCGAAGCTGAAGGCGGCGGTGCAGAAGAAGTTTCCGAGCGTCACTTTTTCATAAGGAGAACAGGCAGGCTGGAAGGAAAGGCTTCGCGTCCGCAACTGTTTGCCCCGGTCGCTGGCTTCCCGCGTTCCTTACCAAATTCTCCTTGCTCGGCATTTGACCCGATTCACGCCGCGTGATGCAATCAGCACCGTTTGAAAATGTCGCCGACGAACAAGTTTCTGACCTTATGCCTCTGCCTGCTGATGCTGGTCGTGCTCGGCTGGTTGGATTACCGCACCGGCTACGAGTTGAACCTGTTCATCTTCTACTCGCTGCCGGTCGGCATCGCGTCGTGGTATCTGGGCCTGTGGCCGGGCGTGGTGATGTCGGTGGCCTCGGCGCTGACGTGGTGGGCGGCGGATCGCAGCGCGGGCCAGACCTATTCGTCGGACTTCGTCTTTTATTGGAACACGGGCATCCACATCGGCTGCTTCCTCATCAACGCGATCTCCATCGCGAAGACGCGCGAGACTGTGGATCGCCAGCGCGAGCTGGAGGCGTTGCTGCGACAGCGGGAGGCGGAGTTGCAAGCGGCGCGGGAGCGCAGTCCGGCGTAGTCGGGTCGCGCCGGCGGCCGCCTGGTCGCCGTTGCGTCCGGGGAACATTGTATTTACGGGATGGGCGGGGGATGGCACAAGTAAGACACCATGTTACGCCGCCAGCGGCAAATCCGGGCGCAGGTCCAGCAGTGGGTGGACGCGGGCATCTTCGCGTTCGCGTTCTGGCTGGCGCACACGGTGCGTGCGCTGGCAGTGAACTACCGGCCTGCCTTGCCGGAGATTCAGCCCTTCGACCAATACCTCTGGCTCTACCTGCTCATCATCCCCGGCACGATGCTGCTCTTGAAGGCGTTGGGCTTCTACAACCGCCCCCTGATCTTCTCGCGGCGCGAGACAGCGTGGGTGCTGTCGCACGCGGCGACAATCGAAGTGCTGGGCGTGGTGAGCGTGCTGTTCCTTCGTAAACAAGAACTGGCGCGTTCCGTCATCTTTCTCTTCGGCGGCTTCAGCTTTTTGCTCGTGATGGTGAAGGAGGAGCTGCTGTTGAGCTGGCTGCAATCCAAGCTCGGCCAGGAGCAGATGAAACGACGTGTCGTGCTCGTCGGCATCGCGGAGGACACGGCTCAGATTGAGCGCGACCTCGACGCGAAGGCGCGCGGCACAGTGGAGATTTTGGCGCGGCTGGACTTGAACCAGACGCCCTGGGAACGGCTCGTGGAACTGTTGCACGAGCGCGCGGCCAACAGCGTCATCCTCAGCGCGCGCCACACGTATTTCGAGCAGGTGGAGAAGGTCATTGAGCTGTGCGAGTTGGAGGGCGTGGAGGTTTGGCTGCTGGCAGACTTCTTCAAGACACGCATCTCGCAGACGAGCGTGGATGATTTCCTCGGGCGGCCCACCGTCGTGTTCCGCTCCGCGCCGGAGGCGAGCTGGCAGGGCGTGGCGAAGCAGACGCTGGATTTTGTCGGTGCGCTGGCGCTGCTGGTCCTGTTTGCGCTTCCGCTGCTGCTCACGGCGCTGTTGGTGAAGCTGACTTCGCGAGGACCGATATTTTTCCGCCAGCAGCGCAGCGGGCTGAATGGCCGGCCCTTCACGATGCTGAAGTTCCGCACGATGGCGACCAATGCGGAGCAGCGGAAAGCGGAGCTGGCCTCCTTCAACGAGATGGACGGCCCGGTGTTCAAGGTGACAAACGACCCGCGCGTGACACCGCTGGGGCGCTTGCTGCGCAAGTGGAGCATTGACGAGCTGCCGCAGCTTTGGAACGTGCTGCGGTTCGAGATGAGCCTCGTCGGTCCGCGCCCGCTGCCGGTGGACGAGATTCGCCGCATCCACGACCCCGCGCACCGCCGTCGCCTAAGCGTGAAGCCGGGCCTGACATGCCTGTGGCAGATCAGCGGCCGCAACGACGTGACGAGCTTCAAGGAGTGGGTGCGGCTGGACCTCGAATACATTGACAACTGGTCGCTGTGGCTAGACTTGAAAATCTTGCTCAAGACAATTCCGGTGGTGCTGACGGGCGCGGGAGCGAAGTAGAAATGTGTCCTGAAACAGGTCCGTGAAGTTGCGGGCTTGAAGACGGGCGGGGGGACTGTCCTACTTGGTGGAGATGAATTTCGACCCGGTTTCCCAATTTTCTGTGGGCCAACTTTTGGGTCATCAGGTGGGATCGACGCTGCTGGGTTTTTTCCTCGGGCTGCTTCTCGCGCTGACGTCGCACTTGCCGTTGCACGCGCTGGGCTTGCTGCGAACGCGAGCCGGCGCGGAGAAAAAATTTTCCTGGTGGCTCGCGCTGTTGGCGATTTTTTTAGGTGGCGCAATCGGCGCGTTGGCGGGGTTGGGGGTTGGCAGCGCCCGGGTGGCGTTGGCGTTGGCAAAAGACGCCGGGCCCAAAGTGCTGCAGGAAACCGCCGAGCAATCATTGCGCGCGGCGGGCGTGACAAACTTTTCAAACCTGGACGTAAAACGCGTGCGTGAGCTGATTGAGCAAGCGGGCAAGGCCGAAATTCCTCCGCTGGCCCTGCCGTTTGAAAAGTTGCGTCCGCAATTGGAATTGAGCCGGGCTAAGATGATCGGAGACGCGAAAGCGCTGCTCGACGCGCAGGCGAAAGATGGCGTGCTTGCCATCAATGACCTGGCCGCGACACTCTGGCCGAAGGTGTTCGACGAGCTGGTCGTGTGGGAGCGGCTCTTGCGCCGCGTGATAATCGTCATGGGCGTGATGTGGATCGCCGGGGTTGAGGCAATGCTCGCGCTCGTGTGTTTCGCGCTGCGAGTGTTGCGAAAGCCGTCTGCTCCCAAACCGCCGACACCACCCAAACTCGAATCATGGCCACCAAAACCAAATTGAAAACGAAACGCGTCGCCGTTCTTCAGCCCACGTCCGTCGTCACCGGTGCGGCGGGCTTCCTCGGCTCGCATCTCACCGACCTGCTGCTGGCGAAAGGCCACAAGGTTGTGGGCATTGACAACCTCGTCACCGGCTCGGTCGCGAACATTGAGCATCTCGCGGGGAACCAGAACTTTCGTTTCATCCAACAGGACGTGACGGAGTTTCTGTTCCTCGACGGGCCGGTGAATTACGTGTGGCACTTCGCGTCGCCGGCGAGTCCGATTGATTATGCGCAGTTGCCGATCCAGACGTTGAAGGTCGGCTCGCTCGGCACGCACAAGGCGCTGGGCCTCGCGAAGGAAAAGGGCGCGCGTTTCCTGCTCACGAGCACGAGCGAAATTTACGGCGATCCGCTGGTGCATCCGCAGACGGAGGATTATTGGGGCAACGTGAACACCATCGGCCCGCGCGGCTGCTACGATGAGTCGAAGCGCTTCGCCGAGGCGATCACGATGGCCTACCACCGGCAGCACAAGCTGGAGACGCGGATCGTGCGCATCTTCAACACCTACGGCCCGCGGATGCGACTCAAGGACGGGCGCGTGGTGCCGGCGTTCGTGAGCCAGGCGCTGCGGAACGAGCCGATCACGGTTTTCGGCGAGGGCAAGCAGACGCGGAGTTTTTGCTACTGCGCGGATTTGATCGAAGGGATTTACCGGCTGATGATGAGCGACTGTCCGTTGCCGGTGAACATCGGCAACCCGCACGAGATGACCATGCTGGAGTTCGCGCGCGAGATCATCCAAGCCACGGGTTCCAAGAGCAAAGTCGTGTTCCGACCGCTGCCGGTGGATGATCCGAAGCAGCGCAAGCCGGACATCACCCGCGCGCGAAAGCTGCTGAAGTGGGAGCCGCAGGTGGAGTTGGCCGACGGCCTGGCGCGGACGATCGAGTTCTTTCGGAAAAGGGTTTGAGCACGCCTACGGTATTTGCCGCATGGCGAAGCGCGGAACCTGTTTTATGTTTGACCCACCCAGTGAAAACCGTTACGAACCCGGCTCATTCAGAGCAGCCACCACACGCGCATGACACCGAAGCCGGATTTGAAGCGGGACCGCCACTGAACGCGCCATGGCAATGCTAAAATCCAAGTCGTTCCTCTGCATTGATTTCGGGGCGACGACCGTGAAGGTCGCGGAGTTCGAGCCGAACGAGACGGGTTCGCTGCGCCTCAAGAATTACACGCTCAGGTCCATGGGGCAGGCGGGCTTCCCCGAGGGTGAACGTGAGGCGGTGGTGCTCCAAACGCTGAAGGAAGTTCTGGGGCAGGGCGTGCGGGGCGAGTTCGAGGCGGACGTGATCAACGTCTGCGCGCCGGGCTTCCAGGTCTTCTCCAAATTCGTCAAACTGCCCGCCACCGACCCCGGCAAGGTCGCGCAGATCATCCAATACGAGGCGCAGCAAAACGTGCCGTTTCCGTTGGAGGAAGTCGTCTGGGATTACCAAATCCTGGGCAGCACGCCCACCGGCGAGCTCGAAGTCCTGTTGGTGGCCATCAAGAACGAGGTGGTCGAGAGCCTCTTCCGCATTGGCGAGCAGGCGGGGCTGGAGATGCACTTGGTGGACGTCTCCTCCGCCGCGTTGTGCAATGCCTACCGCTTCAACTACGGCGACGCGGAGGGCTGCGTCATGCTGCTGGACATCGGCGCGCGCAGCAGCAACCTGCTCTTCTTCGAGGCGGGCCGGGTCTATTCCCGTTCCATCAACATCGGTGCGAATTCCATCACACAGGACTTCGCCAACGAGGTGAAAATGAAGTGGGAGGAGGCCGAGAAGCTCAAGATCGAGGAAGGCTTCGTCAGTCTCGGCGGCGCGTATGAGGAGCCGAGCAATCCGCATCAGGCGCTCATCTCGAAGATCGCGCGGCAGGTGATGACCCGCCTGCACATTCAGATGAACCAGACGATCCAGTTCTACCGGGGCCAGCAGGGCGGTTCGGCCCCGACGAAGCTGTATCTGGCCGGTGGCGCGTCGCTGCTGCCCTACACCGCGCAATTCTTCGCCGAGAAGCTCAATGTGCCGGTGGACTACTTCAATCCGTTCCGCAACATCCAGATTGATCCCGAGATCAACATCGAGGAGATGGCGAAGGTCGCGCACCAGTTCGGCGAGGTCGTCGGCCTCGGCATCCGCAACCTTGCGCAGTGCCCGGTGGAGCTGAACCTGTTGCCGACCAGCCATCTCAAGCAGCAGCGGTTCAATTCCAAGCGGCTTTACTTTGTGGCCTCCGTGCTGTGCGTGCTGATGACGCTGCTGGCCTTCGGATGGTTCTTCGGCTGGATGGCGGAGAAAAAGCAGGCGCAGCTCGTCGAGATCAAGAAGAGCCTGGAGCCGCTCGAGAAGAACAAGCAGGATCTGGATCGGGCGAATCAGGCACTGAACTCGGCCAAAACTCTGGCCCAGCAGTATGTTGAGCTGCTCAGCGCGCGTTCTCGGTGGTCGGAACTGTTGGCGGGTGTGCAGGGCATCCTCATCAACGCGTCCACAAATCACGGCATCAAGCAGACTGGCGGTGATGGGACCGCCACGAACAACGAGGTGATCGCCGCAGTGTGGGTTGAGAAAATGGAGGCCGCGTCCGAAGCCGCATCGCCGTCCTCGGGTGGACGCCGGTCGCGCATGGGAATGCCCGCTGGCGAAGAAGGGATGCCCCCGGCAGGCGGCATTCCTCCGGCAGGCGGCATTCCTCCCGTAGGTGCTCTTCCTCCGGCAGGGATGCAGATGCTTGGAGCAGCCGCGGCGAGTGCCGCGGCCGCCGGACCGAAGCAGATCAACATCATCAACTTGTCCTGCCGGGCGCTGAATTTGAAGCGTTTTTCCCCGTCGGCAAACGTGGAGTTCATCCAATCGTTACAGACCAACTTTCAGAGCGCCACAAACCTCTTTTTGGCGGAAGGCACCACGCTCACCAACCGGGTGGAGGAAGTGGAGCTGACCAACCACACCTTCAGCTTCAGCGTCACGCTGCAGTTGAAGGATCCGATCCGATTCTAGCGCGACGCCTATGCTCTGGATCAAACGCAATCTTGTGCTGGTGATCGGCATCGTCGTCTCCTTGGC
>CAYZJP010000064.1:0-28576 GCA_964478755.1 uncultured Klebsiella sp. | reverse complement strand
GTACTTGAAGGTCACGAATGGTTTGCTGCGCTCCAGGCGGTCCACGAAACGGACCGATGTGGCTCCGGCGGGAAACGGGCGCAACCTCCCCGGCAATGGTGTGGTCGTGGGCGACGTTGGCACGGGCGTGGACCTCGCGCATCCCTCGCTCGTCGGCCGGATGTTTGCGAACGCGGTCAGCGCCACGACGGACGTGGACGGCCACGACACGTTCATCGCCGCCATCATCGCGGGCATAGACAGCACCACGCCGACGCCGACGAACGGTTCCATCGCGGGTGCGAGCTATCGCGGCATCGCTCCCGGCGCGCAGGTCTTCCCCCTCTCGCTCTACCACCGGGACTACACGAACTACGGCAACGAATGGGTCATCACCAACTCCGCGCTGGCCACCAACACGCTCACCATCGTCAACAACAGTTGGGGCTACCCCGTCTCCACCTACGACATCGCCTCCGCGCGTTTCGACGACGCGGTGCGAGACGCGCTGCCGTTCCGCACCAACGACCAGCCGATCACGCACGTCTTCGCCGCCGGCAACTCAGGCGGTGCGAACTCCGGCGGCACCGGCGGTGCGGCGGACACCATCGCCTCGCCCGGCAACGGCAAGAACGTCATCACCGTCGGCGCGTCCGAGTTGCTGCGCTTCGTCCCGAATTCACTCCTGGGCACGAACTTTGGAACCAACGATCTGATCGCTGTTGCGCACTCCGACAGCATGAACCAAGTGGCAGACTTCTCCAGTCGTGGCAATGTCGGCGTGGGCATCGAGGGCCCGGCGGGCCGCTTCAAGCCCGACCTCGTCGCGCCCGGCGCATATATCGTGTCGGCCCGCGCCTCCACCTTCACGAACATCCAGGAGACCGACGCGCAGAATATGCTCGGCTCCTCGCAGTGGCGCTACGACTCCGGCAGCAGCTTCGCCGCCGCGCATGTGTCCGGCGTGCTGGCCTTGATGCAGGAATTTTTCGCCGCGCCGCCCTTCAACCACACGAACAAGCCCTCGCTCAACAAGGCGTTGCTCATCAACCGCGCTCGCTCGCTCGGGCCGGCCTACGACTTCTCGGTCAACAACTCCGTCACGCACCAGGGCTGGGGCATTCCCTCCTTGAGCAACACGGTCCCTGCCGCCGCCGTGACAACCGTCGCCTTCCTGACGAACACGGCTCCCCTCCTGACCGCGAACATCGTCATCGTGGATGAAAGTTGCTTCATCACGAACCACCTCGCCTCTGGTCAGTTTCACTCCTTCGACGTGTCAGTCCCACAAGCCGTTTCTTTGACAAACTTCTTCAAGGTCACGCTGGCTTGGACCGATCCGGCGGGCAACCCCATCTCTTCAGCCAAGCTGGTCAACGACCTTGACCTCTACGTGACTAACATCGTTGCCCTTGGCTCTCAGTATGAAGGCAACAACTTTGCGCCGGGAACGATCTTCACCCAACCCACCCCGCCCGGCAGCCAGAGCCAGCGCGATTCGGTAAACAACGTCGAGAACACCTTCATTCCACTGACCAATACCGCAGCCGCCACTGTCTTCCGCGTCTATGTCATCGGACGGAAGGTCAACGTCAACGCTGTTTCAGGCAACAGCACCAACGGCAGCATCACCAACATTGTGCAGGACTACTCGCTCGTGATCTCGACCGACGATCCGCTTCGGAAGGTGACAGTGCGTCCGACGCCGGTCGCAGGTGGACCTCCTCCTGTGGCTTTCTTCGGCTACACGAACCGGCTGGTCAACATCGTCACCAACGGCCTCCCATATCTCAACGAGCGCGTGGGCGCGAACTCGGCGCTGTTCAGCATCAATGGCCTGAACAACGCCAACACCAACGGCGTGACCAACCAGTGGAACTTCTACGTCTTCACGAACCAGAACTACGCCAGCTCCACCGCGACGAACATGGTCACGAACATCGTCAGCGGCGTCACCAACGTCACCACGAACATCGTCCAGTTGCCGCTGACCAACGGCGGGCCGTTCGTCACGCTGGCGACCTTCCTCCCGCCCAACCTCGCGCGCCGGCGCATGACCGAGGCGGACGTGGATTTGTATGTGACGCGCAGCATTCTCGCCTACCCCGGGGTGAACGGCGCGGGCGGGCTTACCAACTTGGATGAGCAGGTCATGTCCTCCCCCAACACGCTCCGTTCCACCAATCGCGGCGGCTATGAACTGATCAGCGTGACTGACTCCATACCCAACGAGGTGTTCTACGTCGGCATCAAGTCTGAGGACCAGCAGGGCGGGCAATATGGCTTCCTCGCCTCCGCCACGCAGCAGCCTTCCGCTACCAACTCGACCAACGGGAACGTCATCCTCACCCTCTTCCCCGCACCGATGGACATCCCGGACGGCTCGCCGGAAACGCCCGGCGGCATCGTGCTCTACGGCATCTGCACCACGAACTTTACCCTGAGAAGCGCGGACATTGCGGTCACCTACGCGCATGAAAATCTCGGCGATCTCGTTGGCTCCGTCACTCACAACGGCACGGTCATCACGCTGAACAACCACACCATCACGCCCGGTCCCGGCACCCCGGCGGCGGGCGGCATGGTGACGAACATTCTCTTGTATGATGATTTCCGAAATCCGCCGGACGGCCCCGGTGATGTGAGTGACCTCATCGGTCAGAGCGGCCTCGGCCTGTGGATTTTCGAGGTGTATGACAACTCGCCCTTTCTGACGGGGCGCGTGGATTCCGCCGCGATTTACCTGGTGCCCTACACGAATGCCTACAGCACCAACCGTGGTGTCTTCTACCGCACCATCACGCTTGCGGCGGGCCAGTCCTTCGTGGACTTCCTTGACATCCCCACTTACTGCACCAATCTGGACGTGGACATTATTGGCGGCCTCGCGGGCGTGCCGGGGCCGGTTCCGGCGGGACAAGGCGTGGATATTCTGGCCAACGCTCCGGGCCGCGGGGTGCCGACCTCGCTTGCCTACGACATCGGCACGCTGGATCTGGACAATTCGGACAACTATTCCCCGCACCTGCGCATCTCGTCCGTCGCCGGTGCAAACCTTGCCAACAACACCAACGCGTTGGCCACCACTCCGTCCCTGTCACCCGGCCGGTGGGATTTCCGCATCATCAACAACACCGCCAGCAAGCTCACGCTGACCATCCGCTACACCGAAGGGTTGGACCTCTCCGCCTCGAACACGGAGCTGACCTACACGAATGCCAACGTCGCGTTGCTCGACAACTACACCACCAACCTCTTCATCAACGCGCCGCAGGACCGCGTCGTCGCCGGCGTGGACGTGGGGCTGGCCATCCAGCATCCGCGCATCTCGGACTTGGTCATCCACCTCATCAGCCCCAGCGGCACGCGGGTGCTGCTCTTCGAGGACCGCTTCGGCACCAACGGCGTGACCACCTCGAACCTCTACGCGAACTTCAGCGAGAACACGAACTACTCCACGCACGTTGACACCAACGGCTACGCGCCGCTCGGCTTCTACGATCTCGGCTACCTGCTGCCGATCAAGTTCGTCCCCGCGCCGTTCTCCGCCGTCATCTCCCCGCCGCGCCTCTTCACGAACGCGACCAACCTGGCCTTTGGTTACTCGAACACATTGGGTGTCGTGAAGGAGTCGCCCGGCGGTCTGGCGCAGCTCGGCCAGTCGCTCTTCATGGTGGGCGGCGCCAACCGGAACGCCCTCGGCAGCGGCACCAACGACGCCTTCATCGTGTCCTACGTGACGCCGATTGTGACGAACGTCTCGACCAATTTCCTGGTCACCAACTTCTTCAATGGCGGCGCGGCCTCGACCAACTTCGCCAATTATCCCGTCACCAACTGGGCCATCACGAACTTCTGGACCGGCCCGCAGAGCGGCTATCGCGGCGGCGCGGCCAGCCTCGGCGGCAGCAATGGCTTCACCGGCGTCGCGGCGAACTCCGACGGTGTCTTCGCCGTGGGCCCGACGATGAATTATTTCCCGCCCTCGAGCTTCACTTGGACGGGCGACTCCAACCGGCTCTCGTATGACGTGGACCTCGGCTGCACCAACGGCTCCGTCACGCTGACGCATCTGACCACCAGCAGCCCGCGCGCCCGGGTGGTGGTGGAATACCAGGGCCTCCCGCTCATGGATTTCACGCCCGCGCCGATGGCCGGGGCGACGAATTACATGACGAACATCACCTTCAACGGGGCCTCGCACTTCATGCGCGTGACGGTCAACCCGGTGACGCTGCTGACCGTGTGCAACTGGACCAACCAGCTCACCGTCTTCCGCAGCAACTCGGTGACGTATGCCGTGACCAATTTTGTCGCGGGCTCGTTCACCATGCCTGCTCCGCCGCCGGTGGTGGTGCCACCCTTGATCACCACCTTCAGCGCGCCGCGCGGCGTGGCCTTGGACAGCACCGGCAACGTGTATGTGGCTGACTCGGGCAACAACCGCCTCCTCCGTTTCAGTCAGGCGGTGCCGATCTACAAGACAACCACCAATGGCGTTTACAGCCCGCTCACGCTGACGCTTGCCCCCTTCGGCATCGCCGCCTTCAATTCCTTGAGCAGCCCCGGCGGCATCGCGTTTTTCTCGAACGGGAATTTCTGTGTGGCGGACACCGGCAACAATCTCATCCGGGTCTTCACCAACAACGGCACGGAGATCGCGACCTACGGCGACACCTCCGTGGCCCCGCCCGCGAATGCCGGCAACGCGGCCAACCAGTTCAACGCCCCCGAGGGGGTGGCCGTGGGCACCAACGACTTCATCTACGTGGCGGACACCGGCAACAGTCTGATCCGGCAAATCAGCAGCAACGGCACGATCACCACCATCACCCTGCCAGCGGGCATCACGCTGAACGGTCCGCGTGGCATCGCGGTTTATCAGAGCGGAGACGCCGCCGCCACGAACACGCCGTTCAGCACCAACCTGAGCCAGTTGGCGCTGCTGGGCAACGGCCGCATTTCGAGCAACACCCTCTTCATCACGGACACGCTCAATCACCGCGTCGTCTCCCTCCTGCAGTCGAACACGACCACTTGGGTTGGATTCAATCTCGCGGGACTGTCGGGCACGGCCGGCCTGACGGATGACACGAATTCCGCCGCCCGGTTCAATCTGCCGTCCGGCATCACGCGCGATGGCTACGGCAACCTGTATGTGAGCGATGCCGGCTCGCACCTCGTCCGGCAGGTGACGCCGCTCGGCTCGGTGCGGACAATCGCGGGCAGCGGCTCCGGCAACGTGGACAACGATGTCGGCACGGCGGCGAAATTCAACACTCCGCTCGGCCTCGCGGCGGACCGCTTCGGCGGCGTCTTCGTGGCGGATTCGGGCAACAACAGCGTGCGGGTTCTTGGCCCGTATCAGACGGGCACGCCAACGAACGCCGTCGCCGTCTTCTTCCCCTTCAACGGCCCCACCAACAGCCCGCTGATGGGCGCGCCGCCGGTGTTTGCCACGCGCGGCCTCGCCAACTCTGTTTTCGGCTTGGAGCATTCCGGCTCCGGCGCGGCCAGCCGGGACTCATTCAGCGGTGTGGCCAGCAGCGCGGAGAACGGCACCAACTTCCTCTACGCGGTCGGCAACGCGCAGTTCGCGACCAATGGCGCGGCGATCAATTACGACCGCATGTTTCTCACCAAGTTCGCCACCGACGGCCGGCCGATCTGGACGCGCGGTCACATGGCGGCCGCCTCCATTGGCGTGGTGACCAATGGCGGGCCGGGTTTGACCCGCGACATCACCGCGTTCCCCGTTGCATTTGGCGGTTCGGGCTACACCGCAGTCCCGTTGGCCGTTCTGCATGACCCGCTAAATCTAAATCCTGCCAAGCGCGTCATCGCGCTCACCGTCACTGTGGCGGGCGGAGCGGTGACCGGGGTGAGCGCTCCGGCCACGCCGCTCGCCGGCCCGTTCGTCTCGCCGCGCGTGTATGTCGAGCCTCCGCAGACGCCGAACATGCCGGGCTACGGCCTGGCTGTGGCCTACGGCACGAATGTCATTGCCGCCGGCTACACCAACACCAGCGCGGTGCTGCTGACCACGAACAATCTGCCGTTCCTCATGTGTCTCGAGACAACCAACGGCACGCCGATGTGGTCCACGAATTCCACCAACAACGGCCAATACAATTCCGTTGCGGTCTATGGCGACAAGCTCATCGCCGTGGGCTTGACCTACCCGGGAGTGAACACGTCGAACACTTCCTGCCTGTTGGAGCAGTGGAGCCTCACCGGCACGCAGTTGAACACGCTCACCACGAACTTCAATGTGGGCAGCACCAGCTACCTCAGCTCGGTGGTCGCCATTGAGAGCCTCGACCGCGCCTACGCCGTCGGCTCCCAGATCAACGCCAACGGCAGCGTGGACGCGCTACTTGTGGAGATTGACCTCACCAGTCTCACGGTTGTGTCCTGCGTCACAAACAACATCACGAACGTCGTGCCGGCCTCGTTGTCCCTCAACTACGGCAAGGCCATCGCCACGGACGGTGTGGACCTCTATGTGGCGGTGGAAGGCCCCGGCGAGGGCCAGCCCCTCGACCGGCAGGCCGCAGTTTTCCGCTATCGCGCGAAGAACTTCTATCTGCCGGAGGAGTCGCTCGACGCGTTCGTCGGCGAGCGGACGTGGAACACAAACGTGGTCTTCTACACGACCAACGGGGTGGGCGCTCCGTTGACGGTCACGAATGTCAACAAGGCCTGGCGCTTGGAGGTCGCGGACACGCGCGCGGGCGGCACCAACGGCGCGTCACAGGTCGTCTCGTGGAACTTGAACTTCTCCTACGCCGCCACCAACACCACCGCGCTGACCCTGAACCCGGGTGTGAGCAATCCCATCGTCCTGCTCTCCGCCGCGCCGAAGTATTTCCGCGTGCCCGTGCCCTCCGCCGCCGGCATTGCGACCAACCTCGTGACGGCCAGCGGGCCGGTGCGCGTCACCTTCCATCCTTCCTCGCTGCCGCTGGCCGGAGCGCCCGGCACGCGCGAGATGTTCAGCGGGGCGTCCACCGGATCGTTCCTCGTGTCCACCAACACCAACGCTGTCGCGCGGCTGCGGCCCGGCAGCGACTATTACATCGGCATCCAGGCGCTGGACCCGGTTGGCCCGGTGAACGTGACGTTGAACATCAACTTCGACCGCTCCTCCATCCCGCCGGTGATCCCCTCGCTGGCGGATGGCACGCCGCTCGACAGCTTCATTCCGCGAACGCTCGCGTTGAACAACTACGCGTTCAGCGTGCCGGCGGGTTCCTCCGCCGCGACGTTCGAGCTGCTCAATCTCACCGGGGACGTGAACCTCTATCTCCTGCGCTCGAACAGCCCGACGGCGCTGCCGAGCACGACACAATTTGATTTTCGCAGTGCCAACCCGGGCACGATTGCGGAGCAAATTTTCCTCGCCACCAATGGGACGGCGAACTCGCTCACGCCGGGCATCTGGTTCCTCGGGGTGCAGAACGCCGACAACGCGCCGGTGAGCTTCACCGTCCGCGCCACATCGAAGGCTGGCACGCCCTACACCGTCGTGACCGCCCCGGACGCGCAGGCTTTCAACGGCGTCACCACGCCGGGCAACGCGCCGAACTCGGTGTTCAAGCTCACCGCGCCCGCCGGCCAGAAGGCGCTCCTGTTCGAGTTGCGAAACCTCACGGGCGCGGGCGATCTCGTCGTGCGCCGCGGCACTTATCCCGCCGCCGGCGCGGTGGATGCAACCGGCACGAGGCCCGGCGCGCTGCCGGAGTTCGTGGTCATCCGAACCAACAGTTCTTTGCCGAGCCTCACGGGCGACTGGTATTTCGGCGTGTTGAACCCCGGCTTCGCGAACGTCGGCTACACGGTCATGGCGCGGCAGCCGACGAATGGCGTGCTGCTCGGCAGCACACCCATCCAAATCCTGCGTCACGCCGGTGGCAGCCTGTTGAGCAGTGGGACAAATTTCGCCTTCGATCTCGACGTGGTGCCTGGCGAGAAATACCAAGTCCAGTATGTGACGAACCTCGCGTCCACCAACTGGCTCGTGCTCACCAACATCGTCGCGCCGGCGGACGGCCTCATCAACTTCCTGCACTCCGGCGCGCTCTCGAACCGAAACCTCTACTACCGCATCCAGGTCGTGCCGTGACCAGGAACGCCGGTTTTCTACCGGCAGTGCGCTTTCCGGAGTTCGGCCAAACCATTTCATCTGGAAAGTCACCGGCTTGGATTGCCAAACGGTTTTGCTCCGTCAGTCTTCCTCCGTGCAGATACTGGTCATCGGTCTGAACCCCGCCGTGGATGTGGAGTGGCGAGTCGCGTCCGTCCACTGGGATGAGAAAAACGTCGTGATCGGCGAGCGCCGTTGGGCCGGCGGCAAATCCGTCAACGTCGCGCGCTGGCTGCGACACCTCGGTGCGCGGGTGAGACTGCTGGTGCCTTTGGGCGGCACGACCGGTGCCGAATTGCGCCGGCAAATGCGGGAGGAAGGTGTCCCGTTGCGCGTCGTGCCGCTTCACGAGCCGACGCGCGCCAACGTTATGGTCACGCAGGCGCGCGGACCGCAGCTCCGCTTCAACCCGCGCGGCCCGAAACTCTCTACGGCCGAATGGCGAGCCTTCTTCCGCGCGGCCGAGGCGGAGATGCGCCACAGTGCGCTGGTGATTCTCTCCGGTGCGTTATGTCGCGACGCACGGTCCACGATCTATCGAGATCTCGTCCGGCTCGCGCACCGGTTGGAAGTGCGTGTGGTGCTGGACTGTGACGGCCCGGCGTTCGCGGCGGGTGTGGAGGCGAAGCCGCTGCTGGTGAAACCAAATGAATTTGAACTCTTCCAGTGGGCTGGGCGGTCGTTGCGTTCTGAGGTCGCCATGTCGCGGGCTGCGCGGGAACTTTCCCAACGGACGGGCGGCTGGGTGTTGCTGTCGCGTGATGCGCGCGGCGGGTTGCTGGTGAACGACAACATCGGCTTCGCGTGCGACGGCGTGGTGCCGTGCGTCCGCGTGCGGAACACCGTCGGGGCAGGGGATGCGTTGCTTGCAGCAGTGGCATTGGAGATGGTCAATGGAGCCGGACCTGCTGAGTGGTTGCGCTGTGGTCTGGCCACGGCGACTGCCGGTGTGCAGCGCCCGGCGGGAGAGCTGGCCGCACGTTCATCGGTCGCGGCGACGCGCCGGCGGATTCAGGTGCGGCCGCTTTAGAACAGAAGTTTTCCAAACTCATTGCTCCGCACCGCGTCCGTGGATAAAATTCGCGCCGATGCAAATTGTGCCCGCCTTCAAAGCGCCGACCCGTCTGCTGATGGGCCCCGGTCCCAGCAACGCCGCCGCCGAAGTTCTCTCGGCCATGAGCCAGCCGCTCGTCGGCCACCTCGACCCCGTCTTCGTGAAGATGATGGAGGAGCTGAAGGTGATGCTTCGAGCCGTCTTCCTCACCCGCAATGAGCTGACCTTTCCCATCAGCGGCACGGGCAGCGCGGGCATGGAGTTTTGCTTCGTGAATCTCGTCGAGCCAGGCGACGAGGTCATCATCGGCGTCAACGGCGTCTTCGGCACGCGCATGGTGGAAGTCGCGGAACGCTGCGGTGCGCGGGTGACGAAGGTCGAGTCCGGCTGGGGCAACATCATCGCCCCGCAGCAGATCGCCGAGGCGCTGAAGACGGTCTCGAAGCCCAAGCTCGTCGCCATCGTCCACGCCGAGACTTCGACGGGCGCGCTGACGCCGGTGGAGGAGATTTCCAAACTCGTGCACGACGCCGGAGCGATGCTCCTGCTGGACACGGTGACTTCACTGGGCGGCTGTCCGGTGCGGCTTGACGAGTGGAACGTGGACGCGGTCTATAGCGGCACGCAAAAATGCCTTAGCTGCCCGCCGGGCCTTGCGCCTGTTTCGCTCAACGCCCGCGCGCTGGAAGTCGCCCGCCGCCGTCGCACCAAGGTGCAGAGCTGGTATCTCGATGTGAATTTGCTCGCGTCCTACTGGGGCCAGGAGCGCGTCTATCACCACACCGCGCCGATCTCGATGAATTACGCGCTGCACGCCGCGCTGCGCCTTGTGCTGGAGGAGGGCCTTGAAAACCGCTGGCGCCGGCACAAGCAGAACCATCTCGCGCTCAAGTCCGCGCTTGCGGCCATCGGCCTCGAACTCGCCTCGCAGGAAGGCCATCAGCTCTGGCAGCTCAACGCCGTCCGCGTGCCGCAGGGCGTGGACGAGGCCGAGGTGCGCAAGCGGCTGTTGAACGACTTCAACATTGAGGTCGGCGCCGGGCTCGGCCCGTTGAAGGGCAAAATCTGGCGGGTTGGTTTGATGGGTGAGACTTCGTCGCGCGAGAACGTCCGGCTGTTCCTCTCCGCCTTCTGCCAGGTGCTCAACGAGTGCGGGCGCAAGACGGATGCGAAGGCGGCCCTGGCGGCGGTGGAGTGAATTACCGGCAGAGAATTTCCTTTGAAGCCTCCGGCGTGATTGCCACTATCCTCCAGTCAGTTTCTGTCGCCTGTGATTGAGCGGGCGCGTGCTTATGGCCAACACTTCTTTGACGCGCAAATTGCAGGACGTGGAGGCGGTTCCCGCCGCCGTGACTCCGCCTGACCATCCGACGGAAACTTCCTTCCTCAAGAAACCCAAGCTCACTTCCGGCAAATCCCGCAAACGCGAGATCCCGGAGGGGCTGTGGACCAAGTGTCCCAAGTGCGCCACCATGCTCTACGACAAGGAGCTGGACGCCAGCCTCAAGGTCTGCGCGAAGTGCGACCACCACTTCGCCATCGGCTCCCGCGAACGCATCCACTCGCTGGTCGAGACCTGCTCCTTCGAGGAGATGGACGCCGGCATGACCAGCGTGGACATCCTCAAGTTCAACGGTGTCGCCACCTACACCTCGAAGCTCGAAGCCTACCGGAAAAGCACGGGTCTCAAGGACGCGGTCATCACCGGCGTTGGCACGCTCGGCACGCAGCGCGTGGCGTTGGGCGTGATGGACTTCAGCTTCCTTGGCGGTTCGATGGGTTCGGTCGTGGGAGAAAAACTGACACGCATGATCGAGGCGGGCACGGACCGAGGCCTGCCCGTCATCATCATCTCCACCAGCGGCGGCGCGCGGATGTATGAAGGGATGTTTAGTCTCATGCAGATGGCCAAGACCAGTGCCGCGCTCGCCTACCACGCGCGCAACAAGCTCCCTTACATCAGCGTCCTCACGCATCCGACCACCGCCGGTGTGATGGCCAGCTACGCCAGCTTGGGCGACCTCATCATCGCCGAGCCGGGCGCGATGATTGGCTTCGCCGGGCCGCGCGTCATCAAGGACACCACGCAGGCCGAGCTGCCTCCGGGCTTCCAGACGGCTGAGTTCCTCCTCGATCACGGCTTGGTGGACGCCATCGTGCCGCGCAAGGAACTCAAGGCCGCCCTCAGCAGCTATCTGGAGTGCATGATGGCCGGCCACCGCCGCCAGCAGGCCGCATAGTCCTTACTTCGTCTTCGTCCGCTTTTTCGCCTCGAGGAACTCCCGGCGCAGGTCGCCCATGGCCACGGTGTATTTCCCGTTCACATTGCTCTTTTCGAGCGCGTCGCTGAGCTGGTTGAACTTTTCCTCCAGTGGCGGTCGCACGGCGAAGTCGTCGGCCTTCAGATTCGGCAGGCCGAACTGCGTCAGCCGGGCAAGGCAGGTGTTCAAATTCACGTCATCGCGCGACCGCACGAAGGCGATGCCAGCCGAGAGGAAATACTCGGTGGCGGCGGAGAAGTTCTTCGCGTTGACCGAGGCGATGGCCTGGTTGAAATACAGCAGTCCGAAGGCCTGGGAGTTGCGGCTCTCGATCAGGTCTGCCATCAGCCGGACTTTCTGGTTGGTCTCCTCGGTCAGCTGCGCCAGCGAGTTGCTGGACACGCCGCCGACAGACGACAGTTGCGTGCGGAGCGACTGCGATAGTTCGGCGATCTTGCGGTCCATCGCCTGCTCGCGCGCGGTGAGGCGTGCATTCAGCGTGTTGTCCAGCTCGCGGTTGAAGGCGGCGTAGCGCTGCTCGTTGGCCGTCTCCAGCGCCTTCTGGATGGCGGCCTTGTCCTGCTCGTAATTCTTGTGGCTGGCGAACCACCCGAAGAGCACGAGGATGGCGGCGAGGCCAAGCATCAGGCCGGCGGCGACTTTCACTGTGTCCATGAGCCGGCGCTCGTTGTCGTGCATAGCCTGCACCTGGGCTTTGAGGGTCTCCAGTTCGGAATTCATGTTGCCGGGGTCGGCGCTCATTGACTGGGTGGCAGGATGGCCTTCACCAGCCCGCTTGTCCAATTTCAAATCATGCTGCTCTCACTCCGCGATCTGCTCCGGGTCCGTCCCGCCGGCGGGCAGCGAAATGCTCACAATGCCTGGTGACGCCTGACGCACATCAAGGCGGCCACGGTGCAGCTCAACGATCTTCCGCGTCACTGTCAACCCGAGGCCGAGGCCGACGGTGCGCTGGGAATAAAATGGCTCCGTCGCGCGCGCCGCGCTCTCCACGTCGAAACCCTTGCCCGCGTCGCGCACATCAATCCGCACCCAGCGCGAGCCGTCCGTCCGAACTTCGGTCGAGGACACGACTTCGACAGGCTGGTCATCAGGCGTGGCTTGGAGGGCATTGAGGAGCACTTCGGCGAGCGCGTGTCTGAGGCCGGCACGCTCGGCGGTGAGCGTGAGCAACTGGCCGCCGCTCTCGTATTGCAGGCGGGCGGACGCACGCGGGTTCTCCGCGTGCGCCTCCTTGAACGCTTCCTCAATCAACTGTGCTAGCGGCAAGCGCTCGACGCGGCGCAGGCCGTCTCGTGAGAGGAACTGCATCTGGCGCGCGAGCCTGCTGATGCGGCGCACGCTGTCGCCCATGATGCCGGTGACTTCCTTGCGGATGGCCGGGTCGTCGTTGCTTTCGCTCAGGAGCTGCTGGCTGGTCGAGATGGGCACGAGCGAGTTGCCGATCTCGTGCGCGAGCTGCTCGGCCATTCTGCGGACGAGGCGGAGGTTCGCTGCCTCAACTTCCATCTGCTGCGCCCGGTCGGCCTGCGTCACGTCGTCGAGCAGGAGCAGGACTGCTTCGGGTGCGGTGGCGCTGCGGCGCTGAAACGGCTTCAGCACCACGTGGAACATTGAATCGGCTGCGCCGGGAAGTTTGCAGCGAACCGGTGGCGGCGCGGCCCCGGTTTGCAACGCCTCGAAGACTTTGCTGCCGAGCGCCTGTGGCAGGTCGGTGAAGGCAAAGGTTTCGCCCGGTTTGTTGCTCCCGCGCCGGAAGAGGCCCCGCGCGGTGAGGTTCGCTTGGAGAATGTTCAGATCACGCGCGACGACGACCACGGCGCTGCCGAGCTGGTCGAGCGTGTCGGTCATCATGCCGTGCTGGCCGATCAGGGCGTCGTGCAGCCAGGTGTTGCGGATGGCAAGGCCGAGTTCCTCGAGCAGGTGGAACACGAGCGAGAGTTCCTCGCCCGCGAAAAGTTCACCCGTCAGCCGGCCATCAAAGACGGCGATGCCGAGCAGGGACTCGCGGTCGAAGATGGGGATCGCGACCTGCGCGCCGAGCAGCTCGAACTCGCGCGCGATTTCAGGGTCGCCCGCGGCCTCGGCGGTGCCGCGCCGCAGGACGCGCGCGTGCCGTTGCAGATGCGCGCCGATGCCGCCCTTGAAGGAGAGCGCGAAGTGGCTGAGGAGCTGCGGCGAGAGGCCAAGGGCGCAGGCGGCGTGGAGCGTTGGCATCGCGTTCGTCCATCCCTCACTCTGACCCTCTCCCCGCCGAGGGGCGAGGGAAGGAACCGAGGAGCGCAGGAAGATGGCAGCGCGGTTCACGCCAAGGATTTCGCGGAGAAGCTGGAGGAACTCGCGCAGCAGCGCGTCGGTGTGCAGGCTGTGCGTGAGGATGCCGGAGAAGTCACGCAGCGCCCCGAGGGCAGGGTCGGGCTTGCGTGTGGGCACTGCCGGATCGGTGGCGATGGTCGCGGCAAACTGCTGTAGGTGCGTCGTCGCTTTGTCTTTCTGCCAACTACGTTCCAGCAGCGAGATCAGCAGCCGGGCACGGACGGGCTTGGTCAGGATGTAGTCCACGCCGAGCAAGTAAGCTTCCTCCTCCCATTCCCGCTGGCTCGCGGAGGCGTAGAGGATGACTGGACAGCCGGGCATCGCGCGGCGGAGATGTTCGATGGCGCGGATGGGCCGCACGTCGGTCAGTTCGGCGTCAAGGATGACAGCATCAATGCTGCCCTGGCTGAACAACGGCTCCGCAGCCCAGACCTCGACGTGGTGCAGCACGCGGAATTCCCCCGCGTCCAGCACGGCCCGCACGGCCTCGGCGAGACTCGGCGACTGCGCAATGACGAGGAGGGTTTTCATGCTTCCTCCTCCATCGCCATCGGGACGGCCGGCGGCGGGCTGGGCGGGGCGAAGCGCACGGGCAGGTCCACGGTGACGGTGGTGCCTTTCTTCTCCTCGCTGGCGATGTTCAGGTTGCCGCCGTGTTGGTGGACAATCTTCCGGCAAATTGCCAGGCCCAGCCCAAAGCCCCGGTTTTCGTCGCCGGAATCCTTCGTCGTGAAGTAGGCCGACGTGAGCCGCTGCAGGTTCTCGCGGCTGATGCCCTCGCCGTGGTCAATGACGCGCACGCGCACCCACTCGCGGCCTGCCTCGGTGGTGGCGAGGCATTGCGACTCGATGCGAACCGTCGCGCCGGCGGGCGAGGCGTCAATCGCGTTGGACAGGATGTTGCCAAGGCAGCGTTGCATCAGCACGGAGTCCATTTCGACGAGGGTCGGCGGATGTTCCGACAACTCGGCGCGGACCTGCCGGCGCTTGAGTTTCGGCCCGGCCAGCTCGATGACCTTGTGGATGAGCTGGTCGAGCTGCGCGGGCGCGATTTGGACGGTGTGGTTTTGCGAAAAGAACAAGGCGTCCTTCACGTAGGCCTGGATGGTGCCGACGTTGCGCAGGCAAGTGGGAAGCAATTCATTCGCTCCGTCGGTGTTGCCGTTGACCTCAGCAGTGGTCATCTGGAGAAACGTGGAAACCGGCGTGAGCAAGTTGTTCAAGTCATGCGCCATGCCACGCGACATTCGGCCCAGCAGCTCCAGCTCCTCCGCGAGCAAGACCTGTTTCTTGAGGCGGATCTGGTTGAGGATCAGGCTGAGATTCTTGACGAGGCGCGTGAGCAGAATGAGATCGTTCGGCGTGTAAGGCGTTCCGCTCGTCTTCTCGCCGATGAGCAGCAGGCCGAACGGCTCGTCGCCGCTGAAAAACGGGAAGCAGAACTCCGGCTCGAAGCGCTTGAGGAGCTGCCGCGCCTCGCGCTCCATCTCAGTCTCGCCGGGCATGATGTAGGCGAGGTTGAAGGCGAGATAACTCGCGGTGGTGTTCTGGAAAAGCTGGAAGATGGACGAGTCGGCGCGGAGTTCGGGAAGCTGTGCGGTCGGCGATTTCGGGTGGCCGCGAAACACGGTGAAAACGTGCGTGGACTCGTCGAGCAGGATGATCTGGTAGTTGCGCACGCGGATGGTCTTCACGAACAGCGCGTCGAGGTCGTTGAGCAATAAGTCGGCGTTGTTGTAGAACTGCACTTCCTGAAGGAAGGAGCGCACCTTGTCGTGATACTCGAAGCGGTCGCCGTAGCGGTCGCTGAGGATGCGCTGCTCCAGTGATTCGTCGCCCTTGCCGAAGAGACGCGGGAAGAAAATCGAAGCCACCAGCGCACTGACCATTAGCGCGCCCAGCGAGCCGATGAACGTGTAGGTGTTGAATTGGTTCGGCCTGAAAACATTCAGCAGCAGCAACAGCAGCAGGCCGATGAGGAACAGGAAGAGCAGGCGCACCGCGTGTGCGGCAGCCTTGCCGAGGGTGACGTGGATGTCCAGCAAGTGATGCTGAAGCACGCTGTAGCCCACGATGATGCCGTAGAAAATCGCGGCCGCACTCCCGAACGGAAAGATGGCGATGTTCGTGAACGGGTATCGGTCGAAGCCGACAATGGGCAGGATGTCATTCCAGCCAAAGCCGATGAGGATGCCATTGGCCCAGAGCAGCGCCTTGACCCGCGCGCGGTGGAGGCGCTGGAGCGTGCCGAGCTTCCGGTAAAGGATGATGACCGTCGAGGTGGTCACAACGACGTAGCTCACCATGAACGCCCAGAAGCCCGGCCCGGCCACCGAGTAAAAGGCGTAGCCGAGCGGCTGCACGCCGTCGGTGAAGAAGCCGAGGACGTTCGTCAGCGCGAGCAGTCCGAACCAGCCGTAGAGCACGGGCAGCCAGCGCGGCAGTTTTACCTGCGCAATGAGCACGCTCAAGTGGAACAGGCTGATGGGCAGAAAAATCACGCCGTAGTGCAGGAATGCGGACCAGAAGCGCGCGTCGTTCGCCTCCTCCACGCTGAACATGAAGAACGTGCCGATGTTCCACACCGTGATGGACAGGCCCCAGAGCAGATAAACGCGGTTCAGCGTCGAGCGGAGGTCGCGCGTCAGCACGAACAGCGTCAGCGCGAGGTTGGTGACGGCGGCGGTCAACGGGATGAACTCGGAGAATCTCATGCGCGCAGATACTCCTTGAACACGAGGCACGAGTTCTTGCCGCCGAAACCGATGTTGAGATTCATTGCGGCGCGAATCGGATACGGCCTTGGTCGGATCGCCACGTAGTCGAGGTCGCAGCCGGCTGCGGGTGCCGAGTGGTTTGCCGTGGGAGGAATCTCGCGGTGATGAATCGCCAGCGCCGTGATGACGGACTCGACCGCCCCCGCCGCGCCGAGCAGATGGCCGGTCACCGGCTTCGTGCCGCTGACGGCAACGCGGTGCGCGTGCTCGCCGAAGAGTTTCTTGATGGCCTTGGTCTCGACCACGTCGTTCGCCTCCGTCGCGGTGGCGTGGGCGTTGATGTAGTCAATCTGTGTCACGTCCATGCGCGCGCGACGCAGCGCCTTCTCCATCGCGCGGTGCATGCCGACACCCTCCGGGTGCGGCGAGACGGAGTGGTAGGCCTCACAGTTGCGCCCGTGCCCGGCAAGTTCGGCGTAAATTTTTGCGCCCCGCCCGAGCGCGTGAGCGAGTTCCTCCAAGATGAGGAACGCCGCGCCTTCGCCGAGCAGGAAGCCGTCGCGCGAATCGTCGAAGGGCCGCATCGCGGTCTTTGGCTCCTCGTTGCGTGCGGTCATCACCTTCGTCAGACAGAACGCACCCCAGAGCGGCGCGAGGATGGGCGACTCCGCGCCGCCTGCGACGAAGATGTCCGCGTCGTCACGCTGGATGAGGTCGAAGGCGTGGCCGACAGCGTCGTTGCCCGACGCGCTACCAGTGCTGATGGAAATGGCGTGGCCCTTGATGCCGAGCTCGAGCGCGATTTCCCCGCTGCCGCCGCCGCAGTAGGCATTGATAAGCGTGAAGGGGCTCATGTGCTTGAACCCGCGCTGCTCGAACGTGGTCTGGCCTTTGAACGAACTCTCCATGCCGCTGACAGTCGTGCCCTCGATGATGCCCGCACGGTCCGGGTCGAGCTTCGTGAAGTCCACGCCCGCGTCCATCGCCGCCATCCGCGCCGCCGCGATGCCGTAGCGGATGGAAACCTCGAAACGTTTGGCCTTCTTGTTGTCCATGTAGCGGCTCGCGTTGAAGTCGCGGACCTCGCACGCGATTTTGTTCG
Organism: uncultured Klebsiella sp.; assembly: GCA_964478755.1. Classification (GTDB taxonomy): domain Bacteria; phylum Verrucomicrobiota; class Verrucomicrobiia; order Limisphaerales; family SXTU01; genus SXTU01. The sequence continues at coordinate 10,980 of CAYZJP010000064.1, read as the reverse complement.
GCAGCTCGCTCACGTCGAAACGCGTGACCGGCCCCGCCGCGCTGCGGCCTTCGCGCACCGAGCCCCAGAACGAGCCGAGGTCGCAACCGTTCGGCGCGACGACGCCGAGGCCGGTGATGACGACGCGGCGAGTGGGGACGCCATTGTTCATTGCGTCGGCCCCTTCCACGGAATCACCGCCGGCGTGCTCCGCTGATACGCACGATACGCGTCGCCGAATTTCTCCACCAGTGCCGTCTCCTCCAGGCGCACGCGCTCGACCAGCGCGGGCACGAATAGCAGGCTCACCGCCGCAAGCGTGACGGGCGCTTGCAGGATGAGCGCGGCGGACAGAAGTTCCAAAATCATCGAGAAGTAAGTTGGGTGGCGCATCCACCGGAACGGGCCGCCACGCACGAATTCGTGGCTGTCGCGAATCTCGACGTGCAGGCTCCAAAACTTTCCGAGCGCCGCAATCGCGCTGCGACGGATACCGATGGACGCCAGCGCGCACGCCCAGCCCAGCACGAACGTCATCGTGCTCCACTCCGGTTTGCGCCAGAGGAACTCTGTGGTCGAGCCGACCAGCATCAGCGTCCCCACGACCACGAACATCCGCAGGGTCCGCGTCTCGCGCACCGGGCCGGGGATGGTGTCGCGCTTGGCCCGCAGTTCCACCATCCGGGCAAGGTATATGCCCAGCACCGAAACGACTGCCAGCCAGCTAGCCATCGGGAACACGCGCTGGCGAGTTTTACCCCTATTAGTCGTGGGTGCGCAATAGCTTTAGCACTGCATTTAGTGGTCGGAGGCTGGCTTCTGCCTGCGACTGCTGACGAGTGGAACCGCACGGAGGCCTTCGGTTTGAATACCCTCATTTGACTGCCAGTCGGCTTCCCCATGTTCGTTGGTCTTCCGTCTGTAAACCACCGCGCGGCCTGGCTTGCTGCGGTATTTCTCGTGCGCGTCGCTTCAGCTCACGCCGCCGCGCCGGACTTCAAGAACACCGCACTCCCGTTCATGAAGAAGCACTGCTACGAGTGCCATGGGGAAAAACAGAAGAAGGCGGACCTCGACCTGACGAAGTTCAAGGACGACACGAACATTCTCAAGGAGCAGAAGCATTGGAAAAGTGTCCTCCAGCAAGTCAACACCGGCGAAATGCCACCGAAGAAAAAACCGCAACCGAAGCCGGCGGAACTCGCGGCCTTCAACTCAGCCATCGAAAACGCCTTCACGCTCGCCGAGAAGAGGACCAAGCCCGATCCCGGCCACGTCACCATCCGCCGCCTTAACCGCACCGAATACTACAACACCGTCCGCGATCTCGTGAACTTGGACTTCAACCCCGCCGAGGATTTCCCCGCCGATGACATCGGCCACGGTTTCGACAACATCGGCGACGTGCTCTCGCTCTCGCCCGTGCATCTGGAGCGTTACCTCGCCGCCGCCGAGAGCATCGCGAACCGCGCCATCGTCCTCGACCCGCCCAAGCCACCCACGCGCACGACCTCGTCCATCTTCCTTGAGCCGGGCGGCTACGGCTCCGAGAATACCACGCGACCGGTCACGAAAGGCTTTCTCCTCGTCCACCAGAGACTCACCGCAGCCGGGGAATACACTTTCCGCATCCGCGCGGGCGTGACCAACACGGCCAAGGGCGAAGCCATCAAGATGGCCTTGCTCGTCAACGACGAGGAGAAACAGACCGTCACCGTCACTGCTCTGGCCAAGAAATGGGAAACCTTCGACCTGCCCGTCAAACTTCCGGCAGGCGAGCACGTTTTCAGCATCAAGTATCTCAACCCCGTCACCAGCGGCGAGACGAACCGGATGCTCTTCGTGCAGCAGTTTCAGATCGTCGGCCCGGCGGACACGCGGCCCGAGTTCCAGCAGCAACTCACCGCGCGGTATGTCAACACGCCGGCTGACCACAAGCTGCGCGAGTTCACGCAATGGTTTGTCACCCGCGCCTTCCGTCGCCCGCCCACGCCGGCGGAACTCGACCGCTACCTGAAAGTCGCCGAGGCCGCCGCCGCCGAGTCCAAGGACAAGTGGGAGGCCGGCGTCCAACAGCTGCTCAAGGTCGTCCTCTGCTCGCCGAAGTTTCTCTTCCGCGTCGAGCTGGATTCGCTGCCGCGCTATCCCGGCGCGCACCCGCTGGACGAATACCAGCTCGCCTCGCGCCTGAGCTACTTCCTTTGGGCCACGATGCCGGACGAGGAATTGTTCAGCCTCGCCGCGAAACACCAGCTCACCGCCGCGCTCGACAGCCAGGTCCGCCGCATGCTGAAAGACCCCAAGGCCGAGTCGCTCACGAAAAACTTCGCGCTGCAATGGCTCCAGCTCCAGCGCCTGCAAACCTTCGCGCCCGACAACAAGCTCTTCCCGAACTTCGACGAGCGTCTGCGCCGCGCGATGCTCCGCGAGACGGAGCTTTTCTTCAGTGAAATCGTCCGCGAGGACCGCAGCGTGCTCGATCTCATTGACGCTGACTTCACGTATGTCAACGAGACGCTGTCACGCTACTACGGCCTCAGCGGAATGTCGCAGTCCGGTCGCGGCGGCGAGTTCAACCGCGTCACGCTCACCGGCAAGGAGCGCGGCGGTCTGCTCACGCAGGCCAGCATTCTCACTGTCACCTCGAACCCCACGCGCACTTCGCCGGTAAAGCGCGGCAAGTGGGTGCTCGAACAAATCCTCGGCACGCCGCCGCCCCCGCCGCCGCCCAACGTGCCCGAACTGGACCAGCAAAAGAAGCTGACCGGCACGCTCCGGCAGCGCATGGAGCAGCACCGCGAGAACCCGGCGTGCGCCAACTGCCACAAGCAGATGGACGCCCTCGGCTTCGCCTTCGAGAATTACGACGCCATCGGCCGCTTCCGCGCCAAGACCGACGAAGGTCCGATTGACGCTTCCGGCACGCTGCCCGACGGCAAGTCCTTCCAAGGCCCCGCCGAGTTGAAGGCCATCCTCAAGGACAAGAAGGAGCTGGTCGTCCGCAATCTGGCCGAGAAGCTCCTGACCTACGGCATCGGGCGCGGTCTGGAATTCTACGACAACCGCGCCCTCAACCAGGTTTGCGACCAGACCGCGCGCGCCGACTACAAATTCTCCGCCCTCATCACTGCCATTGTGAAGAGCGACCCCTTCCGCCTCCGCCGCGGCATGGAACTGGTGAAGCTGCAGGAAGGGACCGAGTAGTGGGCCGACCTACGGACCGCTCCCTGCCACAAGTCCTCCGTCTCAGCTTCCCGGCGGGCGATACGTGAATCACTCAGTTGCGTTCCCACTGCGAGTGCGTCAAAAGAATCCTTGCCTTTCACCGGAAGGGAACCTGCCCTCTTTGGCTGGTATCTTCTTGCTTCAACCGCAGCCGGTTAATCGGCAGTTCGCAGCCGGGCGTTCAGTTAATCGACTTCTTCCTCCGCGCCTCGCCGGCTTTGCGCAGGTAGTCGGTGATGCTGGGGACGGGCTTCCCTTGCGTGAGGCTTTCGGCGTCCACGGTGAAGTTCAGGTAGGCGAGGCACATCTCGTCGGTGGTCTGCTCGCCCCAGCGGACGGGCTTGGGCGGCGAGTGCGGGTTGCGCGGATTGTCGGCGGAGTTGTCGTAACGGGCCTCGAGCGTGACCTTCGAGCCGCGCGGGAGTTTCACCGGCTCCTTGAAAGCGTAGCCCATCTGCCAGTTGAAGTCCCAGTCCGGGACGTGGACGAGCGGGAGTTCCGTGCCATCAGGCAGCGTGGCAAAGACCCTCATGTCGCGCCCGAGCAGGTGCATGTGCGGCATCACGCTGCGCAGCGTGACATCGGAGGGCACGGGCATCGAGGCGGTGACGCGGTAGTCGGCGTCGCCGGCGGGAATGTTGATGCGGCTGGCGAGCGGGAAGAGGCGGGCGCGCTTGTCCACCGGAGTTTTGGCAAAGTAAAGGCCGATCTTCGTGCGGTCGGTCTCGGGCTTGCCGTTCAAGTTGTAGTGGACCTGGAGGACGATGTCGGCGTTCTTCGGGACGTTCACGCCGATGCCGTCGGGCTGGCGGCGTGCGACGTTGCCGGGCGCCCAGCCGCCGATTTGTCCGGCGGAGGGAAAGCCCACGCCGCCCCGCGTGCGGTAGCCCGGGCCGGGATCCTGGGCGTCCAACTCCCGGGCCTTGCCGGAGACGTCGAGATGCACGAGGACGTGATGCACGACGCGGCGGTTGCCGGGGTGAATCTCGACGGCGGAGAGCCACTTGTCCTCCTTGAAGCCGGTGGGGATGACGAAATTCTGGTAAATGTCACGGCCCTCGGCCGGGACGGTGAAGGCTTCGGGCATTTCGAGGACGAGGTCAGGCTCGCCGTTGCGCCAGCCATCGGGAAACTTCGGCAGTGCGGGCAGGTCGGTGGCGTTGCCTTCCTTCGCGCCCTCGGTGGACCACTGTTTGATGAGGCCGATTTGCTCGTCGGTGAGGCGGCACTCGTCCACGTAGGCCGGGCCGGGCGCGGCCTTCCACGGGGGCATGGCGCGCTTCTCGACAATGTTCGCGATGGTCTTCGCGCGCTTGGCGGCGTCGGCGTAGCTGGTGAGCGCGAAGGGCGCGACTTCCCCGGCGCGGTGGCACGAGGCGCAGTTGTTGAAGAGAATCGGTGCGACGTCCTTCGTAAACGTCAGCGTGTTCGCCGGGCGCGGCGTGTAGGAAATGGGCTTGGGGTCTGGCGTCTTGGGTCTGGGGTTGGACTTCGCGCGCGGCGCGGCAATGGCGAGCAACGCGACGACGGCGACGAAGCCGAGGAGGAGGCGGGAGTTCATGGCGATTTGGTTTCTGGGACGGTTTGGATGTGGCAGCCGATGGCTTCGGTGACGGGCTGCGAAACTGGTTTGCCCACGAGCACAGCATCGAGCGCGTCGCGGAGATCGTGCTGCGTGACGGACTGGCGGCGCGTGCCGTAATCGGCGAAGAGGTTGTTGATGCGGCCGCGGTAAACGGTCTTGCCCGTGGCATCGAGGAGAAAGGCCTGCGGTGTCTTCGTCGCGCCGAGCGCTTTCACCAACGCGTGCTGCGTGTCGAGCAAGACGGGGCAGGGGAGACTAAAATCGGCGGCGTGTTTGCGGGCGGCAGCGGCGGTGAGGTCGCGGTCCACGTGCGCGAGGTAGAAGCCGACGCCCTTCGCCGAGTAGTCCGCGACGAGGCGGTTGATTTCCGGCGCGTAGGCATTCGCGATGGGGCAGTCGGGGAGCGTGAAAATGATGACGGTGGCCTTGCGTCCATCGGGCTTGAGCGGTTCGTGCAGCTTGCCGGCGGCATCGGCGATCTTCGGCGACTCCGTTGCCGCGCCCACGCAAATGAGCGCTGCGACCAGACAAATTGAAGCCAGACCGAAAGCCTTCACTTCTCGCCCTCCTTCAAACTCTTCGGCTCGCCTTTCGGAGCCAGTGGCGCGAACGGGCCGGGGCCTTTCTGAAACGGCCCTTTCAAGAGCGGTCCCGGCGGTCCCTGCTGACGGTAACGCTCGCGCATCTCCTTGTTCACGCGCGCAAACTCCTCGCGCTGCTCGGGCGTCAGCTCGGTGGCAATCTCATCGTGCGCAAGGCGGATCACCTGAAAGGTGCGGCCGGACATCTCGGTGCGCAGCGCCCACATCTCGCGCCCGGTGCGCTGCAGGATGGGACGGATGCGCTCGACTTGCTCCGGCGTTAAATTCAATCGGCGGTGATATTCCTGAAGCATGCTCTGCGACATCCGCTCCGGGTTGGTGCGGCTCTCGATGACGCGTTTGACGACCTTCAGCGTCACCACCGTGCCGGTCAACGCGCCGAACGCGAAGAGCGCGAGCAACGCGAGAATCACTTTCCAATGTCGCAGCCAGCTCATTGCTCGAAGACAGGATCGAAGGTCGCGTCGGCCACGGTGTATTGCTGCGTCCAGCCGGGCGTCGCCACGTCGTAGCTCGCGAACACGACGGCGATCACCAGCGCACCGGCGACAACGAGGCTGCGGAGCGAGAACGCTTCCAGCACATCCCACGCGGAGGGTGCTGGCGTCTCGCCGGCTGCCCATCGCGCAGCCAGGCGCGTCGCGAATCCGAAGGGCGCGGATTCATCAGCGGGCTTCGGTGCCTGCCGCGCGAGCCGGGCGAGTTTCTGCCAGTTGTCTATTGGTTCACTCATGGCGTTTCTGTTTTTCAAGCTGCTCAAGCTGCTTCCGCAATTTCCGGCGCGCACGGAACGCGCGGACTTTCACGAGCGTCTGGCTCCAGCCCGTCTGCGCGGCGATCTCGGCGACCGGGCGCTCTTCCAAATCCAGCAGGCGGATCACGAGCTGGTCATCGGGACTGAGCGTCTGCATCAGCTTGCCGACCAGTTCACCCGCGTCCGCCGCCTGCGACGGATGCGGCGCGTGCTCGGAGTGTAGGACGGCGTCGAGCACCTCGGCCTCGCGCTCGGACAAGTCCGCCCAGCGCCATTCGGGCCGGCGCTTCTGCGCGCGAAGCCGGTCGAGGCACGTGCTCATCGCCACGCGCGAAACCCAGTGCTCGAACGGCACTTCGCCCCGATATTGCGCCGCGTTGGCGAACACCTTCATAAAAATCTCCTGCGCCAAATCCTCTTCGTCGAGCCGCCGGGGCAGGTGCCCCCGGACGATTTTGATGACGAGCGGGTAGAGATGCTCAACGAGCGCGCGGGCGGCGTCCTCATCACGCTCGCGCACGCGCGCCATGCAAACCGCGACATCCAAGCCGGGCTGCTCACCCATAAATCTGTCAGGCACGGAACCAGCACACGACTGGTGACGGCTTGCAGCGTAGCCGGTTACACGGGCTGGAGAAATGACAAAGCGGACTGGCGCTGCCGCCAGCCCGCCCGCTTGAATTCGATTGCGCCTACTTCTGCGCGCTCTTGGCCGACACGTCGAGGCACGCGCCTTCCTTCGTGCTGCGCACGTAAACGCGGCCGTTGCTCACGACCGGCGTGGACCAGCACTTGCCCTCGACGACCTTCGCGCGGCTGACTTCCTTGTAGCCGGCGGGCGTGGCCTCCACGACGACGAGTTCGCCCGCGTCCGAGAGCGCGAGCACGTTGTTGCCGACGAGGATCGCGTTGCCGGGGCCGAAGCCGGGCTTGGTCCACTTCACTTTGCCCGTGGCCAGCTCGACGCATTTCATCGGGCCGGAGCCGTATTCCTTGAACTGGAACATCCCGTAGAGGTGGCCGTCCTTGTAAACCGGCGTGCTCCAGTGGTTCGCGACCGCGTCCGCCCCGGTGTGGCCGGCGACGAACCAAATTTCCTCGGCCTTGAAGCCTGTTGCATCCTTCGTGATGCGCGCCGCGCCACCGCCCACGCCGTAGCCAGCAGAGCAGAACACGATGTCACCCGCCACGATGGGCGTCATCGCGGTGGAGGTGTTGAACTTGAACGGGCGCTTCCACAGCAGCTTGCCGTCCTTCGCGTCCACCGAGACGAGGCCGCTCTTGCAGAAGAAAATCACCTGCCGCACTCCGTGAATCGTCGCGGCCACGGGCGTTGAGTGGGTGATGGTTTCGTCCTGCGCCTTCCACGCGACGGCCCCGCTCTGCTTGTTGAACGCGAGGAAGGACTGCCCCGCGCCACCGCCACCGACGTAAACCAGGCTGCCCTCGATCAGCGGCGACGCGGCGTTCTGCCAACTGATGTTGCGCCCCGCGAATTCTTTCATCAGGTCTTTCTGCCACGCCACCTTGCCCGTCTTCGCATCGAAGCAGCTCAGGACGAGCTTCGCGGACATCACATACACCCGGCCATCGCTCACCGTTGGTGTGGAACGCGGGCCGTCGCCGCCGTCGTTGCCCTTCGCGCCGGACTGGCCGCCGTCGCCGAGCTTGAGCGTGCCGAGCGGAGCCGCCCAATGTTCCTTGCCGGTGTTGGCATCGAGTGCGACGCAGACTTCCTGCGGGCCGCCTTCAATCTCGCGCATCACGAGCGTGAAGGCCTGGCCGCCGCTGACCGTGAACGAGCTGAAACCGTCCGGAGTCGGCGCTTTCCAAAGCGCCTTCAGGCCATTGGCGGGCCAATGGGTCGAAATCTTTTCCGTGGTCGAGCCGTCGAGATTCGGCCCGCGATACTGCGGCCAGTCCGCCGCGTGCGCGACGACCGCCGCAGAAAGCGTGGCAACGAGTGTGGAAGCGAGGGCGGACGTGCGTTTTGTCATGGCGGGGACGGACGATAGGAGCGAAGCCAAAATTCGCAATCACGAAGCGGCCTGAATCGGTGCGCGCTCTCAGCAACAATCTAACAGGACATGACCAGTTCCGACGCCTGCACAAACCTCACCCGACGGGCGGCGTAGAAGGACACGGTCAAACCTTGGAGCGGCTTGAGATGATCGGGCGGCGTGACGATCAGGCAAAGGGAGACAACTCAACATTGAAGGCCGGTCATTTCTTGAGTGACATTCCCAGCTCGCGCACCACGAAGCCGAGTTTATCCGCCGCTTCCTCGATGAGCTTCGCCGTCGGCTTGCCCGCACCGTGTCCGGCCTTGGTCTCAATGCGGATAAGCACGGGCGCGCCCAGCGTGCTCTGGCATTCCTGCAAGCGCGCCGCGAACTTGAAGCTGTGCGCGGGGACGACGCGGTCGTCGTGGTCGGCGGTGGTGACGAGCGTGGCGGGGTAGCGCACGCCGGGCTTGAGGTTGTGGTAGGGCGAGTAGGCGAAGATGGCCTTGAACTCGTCGGCGTTGTCCGCGCTGCCGTAGTCGCTCGTCCACGCCCAGCCGATGGTGAACTTGTGAAAGCGCAGCATGTCCATCACGCCCACCGCCGGCAGCGCCGCGCCGAACAGCTCAGGCCGCTGCGTCATGCACGCGCCAACGAGCAGCCCGCCGTTCGAGCCGCCGGCGATGGCGAGCTTTTTCGGCGAGGTGTATTTCTGCGCGATGAGCCACTCGGCCGCGGCGATGAAGTCGTCGAAGACGTTTTGCTTTTTCGCCTTCGTGCCGGAGAGGTGCCAGTCCTCGCCGTATTCGCCGCCGCCGCGCAGGTTCGCCACGGCGAAGACGCCGCCCAGCTCCAGCCACACGGCCATGCTCACGCTGAAGCCCGGCGTCTGCGGGATGTTGAAGCCGCCGTAGCCGTAGAGATACGTCGGGTTCGTGCCGTCGAGCTTCAGGCCCTTCCGGTGCGTGAGGAACATGGGGACGCGCGTGCCGTCCTTGCTCGTGTAGAAGACCTGCTTCGTCTCGTAGCGCGCGGAGTCGAGGTCCACCTTCGGCGCGCGGAAGACGGTGCTCGCGCCGCTCGTCACGTCGTAGCGGTAGATCGTCCCGGGCGTCGTATAGCTGGTGAAGGAGTAAAACGTCTCCGTGTCCGTGCGTTTGCCGCCGAAGCCGCCCGCGCTGCCGAGGCCGGGCAGGGCGACTTCGCCGAGCGGCTTGCCCTCGCGGCTGAAAAGTTTCACGGCGCTGCGAGCGTCCTTGAGGTAAGTGCAGACGAACTTGTCGCCGTCGAGAAGGTTCACGCCCTTGAGCGTGTCGGTGGCTTGCGGGATGACTTCCTTCCACTGCGCCCGGTCGGGATTCGCGGTGTCGATGGCGATGACACGACCGCGCGGAGCTTTCAAGTCAGTGAAAAACCAGAACACCCCGCCGTCGTTGTCCACGAAGTTGTAGTCCGCGTCATAGTCGTCGAGGAGCTTCACGATGGGCGCGTCGGGGCGAGAGAGGTCGCGGTAGTAGATGCGATTGCGGCGGTCGGTGCCTTGCCAGATGGCGATGATGAGGAAGCGCCCGTCGTCCGAGACGTGCCCGCCGAAGCCCCAGTCCGGCTGGTCGCGCCGTTCGTAGATGAGCACGTCCTCGCTCTGCGGCGTGCCGAGCTTGTGAAAGTATAGTTTTTGAAACTTGTTCACACCCTTGAGCGCGTCGCCTTCCTTCGGCGCGTCGTAGCGCGAGTAGAAGAAACCCTTGCCGTCCTTCGTCCAGCTCGTGCCGCTGAACTTCACCCACTTGAGATGATCGCTGAGGTCCGCGCTTGTCCGCACGTCGCGGACTTTCCACTCGTTCCAGTCGGAGCCGCTGGCGGCGAGACCGTAAGCCATGAGGTTGCCATCCTCGCTGATGCTGTAGCCGGCGAGCGCGACGGTGCCGTCGGCGGAGAGCGTGTTGGGGTCGAGCAACACGCGCGGCGCGGCATCGAGCGTGTCGGCCACGTAGAGGATGCTTTGATTCTGAAGGCCGTTGTTGCGTGAGTAGAAGTAGCGACCGCCCTGCTTGAAGGGGATGCCGTAGCGCTCGAAGTTCCAGAGTTTCGTGAGCCGCTCGCGGAGTTGCGCGCGCTCGGGGATTTGATCGAGGTAATGCGCGGTGACTTTGTTCTGCGCGACGACCCAAGCTTTCGTCTCGGCGGCGTTGTCGTCTTCGAGCCAGCGATACGGGTCGGCGACCTTCGTGCCGTGGTAATCGTCCACGACGTCTTGCTTCACAGTTTCGGGATAGCCGAGGCGGGTGGTCATCTTGGTTTTGGGAGCGGGTGAAACGGCGTTGGGCGCGGCGCAACTGAGCAACCAGCCAGCGGCAGCAACAACACCGGCACAGCGAAGGAACTGGTCTTTCATGTGTGCGCGAAGAGTGCCGGAAACGCGCGGCGAAGCAAGCGGGGCCGAGCGCCGGCTTGCTGCGAGGCCCGAATCGGGGAGTCCCCTAGCTGATGATCGGGTTGGTGACCCGATACCGCGCCGCGAACGCGCGCGTAATCTGGGGCCATGAAAACAAACACGTTCAACGCCTCGAACAAAACGCCGGCCGCCAAAGTCATCCGCGTTCGGTTCGCCGAGGAAGCTTCTCTCCGCATCGAAGTGCGCCAGCAACCACTGATCCCGTGGCTGCCGCGCCGCACGACCGTCACGCCGTGCCCGGCGATGACGTTGATGCTCACTTTGCTGGTGGCCTGCCTGACCGGCTTGTTCGTGAAGCCCGCTCACGCCGCTCTCGCCGGCGCCTCCACCGACCTGGCGGTGCTGGTGGTGAGTGCGACGGGGGCGGACGCGGCGCT
>CAYZJP010000063.1:0-29131 GCA_964478755.1 uncultured Klebsiella sp. | reverse complement strand
TGCGCCGGGCCGCATGTCATGCGCACCGGCAACATCGGCGCGTTCAAGCTCACCACCGTGGCCAGCGCCTACTACAAGGGCGACGAGAAGAACCCGCAGCTGCAGCGCATCTACGGCACGGCCTTCAAGAACAAGACCGCACTCGAAGAGTGGCTCAAGCTCCAGGAGGAGGCCAAGCGCCGCGACCACCGGAAGATTGGCGCGGAGATGAACCTCTTCGCGTTCGACGCGGACTTCACCGGGCCGGGCTTGCCGCTGTGGCTGCCCAAGGGCGGGGCCATCCTCGAGGAACTGGAGAAGCTGGCGAAGGAAACGGAGTTTCAAGCCGGCTACGTGCGCGTGAAGACGCCGCACCTCGCCCGCGAGCGGATGTATAAGACCTCGGGGCATCTGCCTTACTACGCGGAGAGTATGTTTCCTGCCATGACACTTCCTCTCGAAGGCGAGGACAAAACCACATTCAACAAGCTTGAAGCGAAGCGAAGTGAAATTACAACTTGGCAAGAAAGCGAACTGGACAATCTCCTTGATGTGACGCTTCAAGCTCTTCAAGGCACAGGCGACAAAGATTACGCGCAGAAAAAGCGGGACGCATTCAAAGCAGCAACAGCGCGACGTCAAGAGCTTGAAGCGCAATTGGAGGAATTAGCTCCGACTAACCGTTACTACCTCAAAGCCATGAACTGCCCGCACCACCACCGCATCTTTGCGGCGGAACCGCGCAGTTACCGCGACCTCCCGCTCCGCCTCGCCGAATACGGCACCTGCTACCGCTACGAGCAGTCCGGCGAACTCTTCGGCCTCATGCGCGTGCGCTCGATGAACATGAACGACGCGCACATCTACTGCACCCCCGAGCAGTTCGCCGACGAGTTCCGCGCGGTCAACGAGATGTATCTGAAGTATTTCAAAATCTTCGGCCTCGACCGCTACCAGATGCGCTTCAGCACTTCTGCGCCGGAGGGCATGGGCAAGAAATACGTCAACGACCCCGTGCTGTGGAAGCAGACCGAGGACATGGTGCGCAAGGTCTTGGTCGAGTCTGGCATCAACTTCGTAGAGGTGGCGAACGAGGCCGCCTTCTACGGCCCGAAGATTGACGTGCAGGTGTGGAGCGCCATCGGCCGCGAGTTCACCATCGCCACGAACCAGGTGGACTTCGCCGTGCCCGCCAAGTTCGGCCTCACCTACCGCGACCGCGACAACACGGACAAGACGCCGCTGTGCATCCACCGCGCGCCGCTGGGCACGCACGAGCGCTTCATCGGCTTCCTCATCGAGCACTACGCCGGCAACTTCCCGCTCTGGCTCGCGCCCGACCAGGTGCGCGTCATCACCATCGGCGACGAGGCTCCGTTGCTCGCCGCCGGCAAGGCGCTGGTCGCCGAGCTGCGCCAGAACTTCGTGCGCGTCACCGGCGACTTCTCCAACGAGCCTATCAAAGCGAAAATTGCGAACGCCGAGCACCTGCGCGTCCACACCATGCTCGTCCTCGGCCCGCGCGACCTCGAAGCCGGCAACGTCTCCGTGCGCCTGCACAGCAAAGGCCCGCAAGGCGCGAAGCCCCGTGCAGAGGTCGTTGCTGACATCCTCGCGAGCATGAAGGAACGGCGGGCGTAGGTTCGACGGCAGGGCGCGTCTGTCCCCAGCGCGCCGGTTGGGTGCCCGGAAGGTCCGGCGGCGCGCTGAGGACAGACGCGCCCTACCAACGTCGGACTTGCTTTCACTTTGCCTCCCGCTGCCCCTTCCCCTAAAACCTCGCCATGCAACTCCGTTACCTGTCGCGCGCCCGCCGCCTCTTTCGCCTTTTACCTTTTACCTTTTGCCTTGCCGCCTCCGCCCAGCTCCCGCCCGGTGTCACGGACTCCCAGAAGCCCGGCGACGTGCCGCTGCCGCCCGCCGAGGCGCTCAAGAAGCTCACCGTCCCGCCCGGCTTCCGCGTGCAGCTCTTTGCCGGCGAGCCGCAGGTCATGCAGCCCATCGCGATGGAGTTCGATGACCGAGGACGGCTGTGGGTGGCCGAGTGTTTCTCGTATCCCGCGTTAAAGAAAAACAATGGCGTCACCAACCCCGCGCCCGACCGTATTGTCATCTTCACCGACCGCGACGGCACGGGGCGCAACGTGGAGCGGAAGGTGTTTCTCAACGAAGGCCGCAATGTGACGAGTGTGCTGCCGGGCTTCGGCGGCGTGTGGGTGTTGTCCGTGCCGGACTTGCTCTTTTATCCCGATGCGAATGGCGACGACGTGCCGGACGGTCCGCCGGAGGTGAAGCTCACGGGCTGGAACATCCAGGCGGGCCACAACTTCGTGAACGGCCTCGCATGGGGGCCGGATGGCTGGCTCTACGGCCGCCACGGCATCACGACGAAGTCCACGGTGGGCCGGCCGGGCACGCCGACGAACGAGTGGGTGACGCTGGACTGCTCCATCTGGCGCTATCATCCGGTGACGAAGAAGTTCGAGACTGTGTGTCGCGGCACGACGAACCCGTGGGGCCTCGACTGGGATGAGAACGGTCAGGCGTTCTTCTCGAACAATGTCATCGGGCACTTCTGGCATGTCATCCCCGGCGCGTTCTACAAGCGGATGTTCGGCACGCACGACAACCCGAACCTCTACGAGCTGATGGACAGTTGCTCGGACCACTTGCACTGGCAGGGCGCGAAGTGGAGCGAGGCGCGTGGTGGTCCGGCGCACGACGCACTGGGCGGCGGGCACTCGCACTGCGGGCTGATGATTTACCAGGGCGACAACTTCCCGACCGAGTGGCGCGGGCGCGCCTTCATGGGCAACATCCACGGCAACCGCGTGCTCTACGACGTGCCGTCGCGCAACGGCTCCGGCTACACGGCGAAGCACGGCGGCAACTTCCTCATGGCGGATGATCCGTGGTTCCGTTCGACGGCGCAGTATTACGGTCCCGACGGCGGCGTCTTCATCACGGACTGGAACGACCTCGGCGAATGCCACGACAGCGACGGCTCGTATCGCAGCAGCGGGCGCATCTACAAGGTCACTTACGGACCCCAGCCTGGCTCGAATCCTCCAACGAGGCTGCGACTGGAGATAAACCTCGCGCTGCGCGCCGATGCGGATCTGGTCAAGCTGCTCGGCCACGCGAACGAGTGGTATCGCCGCCACGCGCAGCGCGTGCTGCAAGAGCGTGCCGTCGCGGGCAGGCTGAACCCGGTGACGGGCAAGCTCCTGCGTGGGTTGTTTGACGGCACTCCCGATGTCCCGCGCCAGCTCCGGCTGCTGTGGGCCATGCACGTCACGGGTGGAGCGGACGAGGCATTCCTCACGGCGCAGTTAAATCACGCGAGCGAGCATATGCGTTGGTGGGCGATTCGTTTGCTGACCGAAGACAAGAAACTTTCCCCGCCGTTGCTCGCGAAGTTCGTGACGATGGCGCGCGAGGACAAGTCATCGTTCGTCCGCCTCGGCCTCGCCTCCGCGCTGCAACGCCTGCCGGTGAATGACCGTTGGGAACTCGCCACCGCCTTGCTCGCGCACGCCGAGGACGCCGCTGACAAAGATCTGCCGTTGCTCACCTGGTATGGCATCGAGCCAGCTGTCGCCGCGGACCAAATCAAGGCCGCGCTGCTGCTGGCCAAGTGCCAGCAACCGCAAGTCCGCCAGTTCATCACGCGCCGCCTGACGGCGAAGTAGTCGCAGGCTTCAGCCTGCGCTTGGATTGCCTGCCATGAAACTCCGCGCTGCCACCCTCGCCCATCGCGCTTCTCCTCCCTCTCCCTTTGCGCAGCAAGGGGAGAAGGCTGGGGTGAGGGGTTGCGTGCGTCGGCGTTGGCATCCGCACCCCTCATCCGGCCTGCGGCCACCTTCTCCCCTCGATGCGCGAAGGGAGAAGGGTTGCAAAGCGGCGTTCACTCGGTTGGTCGTCCCGTTGGTTTTCACTGTCCTGCTTACTGCTTCCGCCCGCGCGCAGACCTTCGCCACGAACCAATTCCTCCACGTCCAGCGCGGGGAGCTGCCCATCGTCATCACCGCTCCGCACGGTGGGTCGCTCGTCATCCCCGGCGTGCCGAAGCGCGAGGGGCCGGAGGGCGAGCGCACCAGCGGGAAGTTCGTCACGACCCAGGACTCGCGGACCTTCGAGCTGGCCACGGCCACGGCGAAGCGCGTCGAGGAACTCATGGGCAAGAAGCCCTACCTCGTTGCCTGCAAAGCGCACCGGCGATACGTGGACCCGAACCGCCCGGAGAAGGAAGGCGTGGAGCATCCGAAGGCGCAGGTCGTCCACGCGGCGTTCCACGGGCAGGTGCGCGAGTTCGTGGACGAGCTGCGGAAGAAGTTCCCGCAGGGCGCGCTGCTGCTGGACATCCACGGACAGGCCGCGAGCGCGGACACGATTTATCGCGGCACGCAGAACGGCACGACGGTGATGAAGATGGTGGAGCAGCACGGCGTTGGCGCGCTCACCGGCGAGCAGAGCATCCTTGGCTATCTTGCGGCGAAGGGCATCAAGGTCGCGCCGCCGAACACCCCGCCCGGCGCGCCGTCGGAGACAAGGGCGTTCGGCGGCGGCTACATCGTGCGAACCTACGGCAGCCACACGACGAATGGTGTGGACGCCATCCAGCTTGAGTTCGGCGGCTCGTTCCGCCGAGACGCGAAGAAGCGCGAGGAGACGGCGCAGTTCCTTGCCGAGGCCGTCAAGATTTACACGGAGAAGTATCTCGCGCCGAAGCCGTGACGCATACCTGCGACTTGCAGTCGCCGTCTGTGAGGAACAGCAGGACGAGGGGCACTTGGCTGGGGCACCCGCAACGCGGCGATTGCAAATCGCCGGCACGGGAAAAGGCGCGAATTCCCTTTGCCCGCCTACGCGTTCTGCCGTTGAATCCGATCCACATGGCCGACGCCACCCGCCAATTTGATTTCCTCATCCTCGGCTCAGGCATCGCGGGGCTGACGTTCGCGCTCAAGGTCGCGCCGCGCGGGCGCGTGGCCATCGTCACCAAGAAGAGCCGCGCGGACTCGAACACCAACTGGGCGCAGGGCGGCATCGCCGCCGTCACCAGCCGCGAGGACTCGGTCGAGATGCACGTGCGCGACACGCTCGACGCCGGCGCGGGCCTGTGCCGCGAGGACATTGTGCGGACCATCATCGCCGAAGGGCCGGAGCGGATTCAGGAGCTGATGGAGCTGGGCGCGAAGTTCAGCGAGCGCGAGCTGCCCGGTGGCAACGGCCGCGAGCTAGACCTCACCAAGGAAGGCGGCCATTCCAAGCGTCGCGTGCTGCACGCGAAGGACGCCACCGGCGCGGAGATTGAACGCGCGTTGCTCGATGCCATCGCGCGCGAGCCGAACATCACCGTGCTGGAAAACCACTTCGCCGTGGACCTCATCACGACGCAGAAGCTCGGCTACGTTGGGCCGAACCGCTGCCTCGGCATCTACGTGCTCAACAAGGCGAGCGGACAGGTGGAGACCTTCGCCGCGCCGGTCATTGTCCTCGCCACGGGCGGCTGCGGGAAAGTTTATCTCTACACGACAAACCCCGACATCGCGACGGGCGACGGCGTGGCGATGGCGTATCGCGCGGGCGCACCAGTGGCGAACATGGAGTTCATGCAGTTCCATCCCACGTGCTTGTTCCATCCGAAGGAGCGCACGCTGCTCATCACCGAGGCGGTGCGCGGCGAGGGCGGGCACCTGCTCGGCACGGACGGCCAGCGCTTCATGCCGCGCTACGATCCGCGCGCCGAACTCGCGCCGCGCGACATCGTGGCGCGGGCGATTGACAGCGAGATGAAGCGCACCGGCGCGGACAACGTGTGGCTCGACATCACGCACAAGCCCGCGCGCTTCATCATCTCGCACTTTCCGACCATCTACGAGCGGCTGCACCGCCTTGGCGTGGACATGACGAAGGAGCCGATTCCCGTCGTGCCGGCGGCGCATTACCAGTGCGGCGGCGTGGTGACGGATGTGAACGGCGTGACGGACATTGCCGGTCTCTACGCCGTCGGTGAAGTCGCCTGCACTGGCCTGCACGGCGCAAACCGGCTCGCGAGCAATTCACTCCTCGAAGCGCTCGTCTGCGCGCATCGCGCGGCGCGGCGGGTCTTGGAAAACCCTTCGTCGCAAACCGAGGTGAACATCCCGCCGTGGCAGTCCGGCAAGGCGCAGAACGCGGACGAACTCGTCGTCGTCTCGCACAACTGGGATGAAATCCGCCGGCTCATGTGGGACTACGTGGGCATCGTGCGGACCAACAAGCGCCTCCAGCGCGCGAAGGCCCGCATCGCGCTCTTGCAGGAGGAAATCCAGCAATACTACTGGGACTTCACCGTGACGAGCGACCTGCTGGAACTGCGCAACATCGCCACCGTGGCCGAACTCATCGTCAACTGCGCGCTGCTGCGGCCAGAGAGCCGGGGATTGCACTACAACTTGGACTTCCCACAGCCAGACCCGGCGTGGGCGCAACGCGACACGGTGGTGCGGAAGAATGCGTGAACCCACAACTCATGGGGTTCCGCATATGCCTGAACTGTGCCCGGCAGAATACCAGAAACGGACACCGCCGGTTGGCCCAGCCATCTGCACAGCTCCCATAGACCCCCCGTCGCGCAGCGGAGAAAGTTTGAGGAAGCCGGTGTAGTTGGTGCGTTGAGCTGTGAACTCAAGGTTGCGTCCGTGGAAGACGAGCTTCACCGGCAGGTTGGTCACGCCGGCCTGGGTTGTCAGACCCGATTGGAAGTGCCAGACAATGGTTCCACCGGGATCACCGTCGAGGTCCATGACGAACTCGCGTGGACCGTAGAGTTTCAGCGCGATGGGAACGGCCGCAGCGAGCAACACAAGCACGCCCACGCCGACAATCCAGCCGGTGTAGCTCTCGCGTTTTGGTTGGGCTTCGGTGCTCATGACATCATCTGATAGGGCCGACCAGCTGGTCGGCCTTCCCGTTCATTCACCATCACTTGCCGGGGAAGGAGGACGCGCGGCAGCGCGTCCCCACCAGCTACTTCGTCGCAACTTTGTTCACGGTGTTGTAGATGGGCAGGTTGATCGGGGTGCCGTCGGCGGCGTTGATGTTCATGCGCACGCGCATCTGCATCACAGGCTTCACGCCGCCTTCGATTTCGAGGAAAACGGTCTTCTTGTCGGCGGAGAGCTTGGCGGACTTCACGTTCAAGTCCTCACCGCCGAACTTGGAGTTGGCGATCTTGTTGTCGCCGAGCACGCGCGTCGGGTCGGTGGGCGAATACATCTTGGAGCCGTAGTTCGCGGTCCAGTTGTAGTTCCATTGGTCCACGGCCCAGTTGCCGTCGTCGGCTGCGGTCTTTGCGTCCAGCTCGGTGGTGAAGGTGATTTCGAGGCCGTTGGGCTTCACGTGGAATTCCTTCGGCATCGCGACGGCCTTGCCGGTGTAACGCACACGATGAAGCGCGCCGGTCTTCGCACCGCTGCTCTGCCAGACGCGCAGGCCGGTGACATAGAGCTGGCCGTCGCGCGGGCTGAAGCGCCCGCGCATGATGCCGGACTCGAAGTTAAGCGGGAACCGGAACGCGCCGGCCTGCGCCTGGCCGTCCACCGTTTCCGACATCACCTTGAAGAGCGAGCAACTGCCGTAGCTCATGTGCAGCAGGTCGTCCTTGAACGGTCCCCACTTGTCGCTCGTGACCCAGACCTGGCCGCCGCTGGAATTGTCCACCTGATGCGGGAGCCAGAGCAGCGGCTTGTCGTAAGTGGTCGGCGGCAGGCTGGTGTGCGCAGTGGGGACGTGGCCGTAGAAGCCGCCGGGCTTCATCAAGTTCACGCGCGAGCTGGGCACCCAATTGCCCTCGTTGTCGGAGGAAACAATCTCGTCGTTCGGCCCGATGCCGAGGCCGTTGGGCGCGCGGTAGCCGGTGGCGACGACATCGAGGCGTGAGCCGTCCTTCGCGACGCGCGCGAGCACACCGTTGTGCTGATGTCGGGCCGGGCCGAGGTTGCCGCCCTTGTTGAAGTAGAAGTTGCCCGCGCGGTCCGTCTCCAAGCCGAGACAGAACTCGTGGTAGTGGGAGCTGATGGCCACGTCGTTGTTGAAGTTCTCGTAGAAATCCGCCTCGCCGTCGCCGTTGAAGTCATGCAGCCGCGTGATCTGGTCGCGGCCCAGCACATATACTTTGTCGTCCACAATTTTCAGGCCAAGCGGCTGGAAAAGGCCCGTCGCAAAACGTTTCCACTTCAGGTGCGCGAGCGATTCGTCAATGCCACTGACGATCCACACATCGCCGCTGACACTGCAAATCGCGGCCTTCGTCGCGTCCTTGAAGAAATCCATTCCGCTGGTGCGAATCCACGAGTTCCACGGGTTGGCCTTGCCGTCGGGCAGAGTCAGCGTGTCCACAGTGTAGGGGCCGTCGGCCTTGCCAAGCACACCGGCGGTTTCGAGCACAGGATTCCATTGCGCCGCGCCGCCCTTGGTGAGCGCGGGAAGATTCGGCAACTGCGCCTTGTAGGCGGCGACGGTGGCCGGTGTGGCCTTCTCGCCGAACCACATGGCGACTTGGAAAGTGATCGCCTGCTTCTGCGGCGGCAGTTTCATCACGATGAAGCCGTCGGGCGACTTCTCCAGCTTCGCACCTTCGATGGCGTATCCGTTCATGGTGAAGAGCCCGGCTGGCGGCTGGCAGAGCAGCAGCGTCAGGGCAGGGGATGGGCCCTCGAAGTGGAACGTCCGAGTGAACGCGCCGCTGGCCGCGTCGTAGCCGGGCAACTCCAGCACGCCGACTTTGCCGACGGTGTAGCTGAGAATGACTTGCCTGCCATTCACGTAAAGGCCGCGCCACTTGGCCCAGTCTTTCGGCAGCGGACCGAACGAGACGAGTTCGCGCCCATCTTTCTCCGGCGGCTTTGGCTCCTTGAAGTTTCCATTCGCGTCCGCCCAGCCGGGCAGCACGGCAGACTTGAAAGCAATTTCACCGACGGGCGACGACACGCCTTCGAGACCCTCGCGTCCGGTGGGAAGTTTTAGAAAACCACCGCGCCAGCCGATGGCCAGGTGCAGCCGCTCCGTGTCGAAGCACACCGCCGCGTCGTTACCGAGGTTGATGGTCACGCCCTTGAGCGCAGGACGGAAAATTTCGCCTCTCTCGCCGGGCACTTGCAGGCCGCCGCTGAAAAACGGGCCGAGGTCCATCAAGTCCCACTGCGTGCCGAAAGGCTTGGGCTTCGCAGTCTTTTTCTCTGCCTTCTGCGCATCCTTCTTGGCGTCGGGCTTCGCGTCAGCGGCGGCGAGCGGGTGAGCGAGAAAGGCGAGGGCGGCGGTGAGAATGAGCGGCTTCAACAGTTTGTTTTGCATGGTCGAAATGGGCGGCAAACGTGGCGGGCTTGACGGGAGGCGGCAACAAAAATTCAGGCCCGGCGGAGCGCCTTCCTGCTTCAACCATCCCTCCCCGTGGCATAGTCTGCGCGCGTGTCCGATGCGTCCGTGCCCTCGTCGCTCGCCCGTCCCGTCGCCGCCTTGCGCGGTGTCGGGCCAAGGCACGTCGAGTTCTTCGCCAAGCTCGGCATCGTGACGATTGAAGACCTGCTGCTCCACCAGCCGCGCCGTTACGAGGATCGCCGGACTGGCTGCACCATCGCGCAGCTCAAGCTGAACGAGCCCGCCACCGTGCTCGGCAAAATCGTCGCGCAAGGCGTGAATTATTACGCCAAGCGCACCAAGTCCGTCTTCGAGTTCATCCTCGACGATGGCACTGCACGGCTGCACTGCCGCTGGTGGAACTTGCCTTGGCTGGAGGAGAAGTTTCACGTCGGCGATGAAGTCTTCGTGCATGGCAAACTGCTCTCGCTCAAGCCGCGCACGATGGACCACGCGGAGACGGAGATCGTCGAGAGCGGCGACGAGGCGTCCACGCATTTGCACCGCATCGTGCCCGTGTATCCGCTGACGGAGGGTATCTCGCAACGCTGGCTGCGCGGGCTGCTGTGGCGGACGTTGGAGGAATACGGCGGGCAGATTCCGGAGCGGCATCCAACGCTGGTAGGGCCGACCTGCCGGTCGGCCATCGTGCCGGATTCCACCGCGAGGCCGCGCAGCAGCGCGGCCCTACCATGTTTAGAGCCTCAGCAGCTCTCCCGCGCCGACGCCCTCCGCTCCCTTCACTTCCCCGCCGAACTCGCTGCCGCCGAGCTTGCCCGGCAGCGGCTCGCGCTAGACGAATTACTCGACCTCCAGCTCGCCGTCCGCGCACGCCGACAAAAGCTCCTCGCTAACGCCCACAGCCAGCCGTGCAAGGGCGACAATCATCTCGTCCGTCCGTTCCTCGCGCAGCTTGGCTTCGCGCTCACGGAATCGCAAGCCACCGTGCTGCGCGAGATCCGCGCCGACCTCGCGCGCGGTGTGCCGATGCGTCGCCTGCTGCAAGGCGACGTAGGCGCGGGCAAAACCGTCGTCGCCGCCTGCACCGCGCTGATGGCTTTGGAAAACGGCCACAACGTCGCGCTCATGGCCCCGACGGAGATTCTCGCCGAGCAACATTTTCGGAACTTCACCAAGTGGCTGGAACCGCTCGGCGTGAGCGTCGAACTCCGCACCGGCTCGCGAAAACCCAGCGGGAATCCGCAATCCGCAATCCGCGATCCGCAGTTGTTCATCGGCACTCACGCGCTCGTGGAAGACACCTTCACCGTCGAGCGCCTGGGCCTCGTCATCATTGACGAGCAGCACAAGTTCGGCGTCGCGCAGCGCGAGCGGCTCGTGCGCAAGGGCCATTACCCGCATCTGCTCGTGATGACCGCCACGCCGATCCCGCGCACGCTGGGCCTCACGATTTACGGCGACCTTGATGTATCCGTCATCGCGCACGTGCCGCCGGGACGCGGCGTCATCAAGACCTTCGTGCGCGGGCCGGACAAGCTGCCGAAGGTCTGGGCGTTCGTGTGCGAGCGGCTCGCGGAGGGCCGGCAGGCTTACATCGTTTATCCGCGCGTCGAGGACACGGACTTGAAGACTGGCACGAAGGCCGTGATGGCCGAGTTCGAGAAGCTGGCGAAGGAACTCGCACCGCACCGAGTCGCGCTGCTGCACGGACGCTTGTCGGCGGAGGCGAAGGAGCAGGTGATGGCCGACTTCCGAGCGAACCGCGTGCAGGCGCTGCTCGCCACCAGCGTCATCGAGGTCGGCGTGGATGTGGCGAACGCGACGGTCATGGTCATCGAGAACGCCGAGCAGTTCGGCCTCGCGCAGTTGCACCAGTTGCGCGGTCGCATCGGACGCGGCGCGCACGACTCGTGGTGCGTGCTTGTCGCCGCCAAGCTCACCGACGACGCCCGCGAGCGGCTCAGGGTGCTGGAGGAGACAACCGATGGTTTTGCGATTGCGGAAGCGGACCTGCGCCTGCGTGGGCCTGGTGAATTGCTCGGCCAGGCGCAAAGTGGGGCGCAGCAGTTCAAGTTCGCCGACCTCACGCGGGATTTGGAGTTGGTGAAGTTGGCGAGAGATTTGGTGAACCAA
This sequence comes from uncultured Klebsiella sp., assembly GCA_964478755.1. Lineage (GTDB taxonomy): Bacteria > Verrucomicrobiota > Verrucomicrobiia > Limisphaerales > SXTU01 > SXTU01. The sequence goes on along the minus strand of CAYZJP010000063.1, from coordinate 17,656 downwards.
AGTCGCGAGCGCTAAAACACCGGAATCGGATCGGTCTTCTTGACGCGCTCGCCTTCCCAGATGACTTCCTCGGTGACGGGGTCGTAAGTGAGGATGCGGTGCAGGCTGCCCGGCGCGGGCGGGAGGTCTTGCTTCGGCAGCCACTTTGCCAGCTCGGTCTTGATCTTCATGTGTTGCGGGGCGGTTGCGAGGTTGTCCCATTCGTTCGGGTCGCGGATTATGTCGTAGAGCTCCTCGGTGCCGTCAGCGTAGCGGATGTAGCGCCATTTCTCGGTGCGGACAGTGTGGTTGCCCTGATTGTGCGTGGTGATGGCGGGCCACTCGCGCGGGGCGGAGGCTTGTTTAAGTTGTGGCACAAGGCTGTGACCGTGGAGGTCGGGACGCACGGGCATGGCGGTGACCTCGAGTAGTGTGGGAAAAATGTCGAGGAGTTCAACGGATCGTCCACACTTCGCCGCTTTCGCAATGCCCGGGCCTGCGAAGATGAGCGGCACGCGCGTGCTGCGTTCCCAAAGAGTGTTTTTCCCCGAGATGGCTTTCTCGCCAAGATGCCACCCGTGGTCGCTCCACAGGACGACGATGGTGTTGTCAGCGCGACCGCTCGCTTCGAGGGCGTCGAGCACGCGGCCGACTTGCGCGTCCATGTAGCTCGTGCTCGCGAGATACGCGCGGACGAGCGGCCGCCACTCGTTGTGTTTTTCGAGCGTGACGAGGCGCGGCTCGGGGAGTCGCCAGTGCAAATACCACGAGAAGCGCGGCGTATCGTCGCGGTCGCCGGGTTTCACAGGCGGCATCTGGAGCGTGGCGTCGGGGTAGAGGTCGAACCATTTTTGCGGCGCGAAGCACGGGACGTGCGGCAGACGGAAGCCACACGCGACGAAGAAAGGTTTGTCCTTCGGCGCGCGTTGCAAGGCATCGACGGCGGCAGACGCAATCTTGTAATCACCACCATCTTCGTCGCGCTCGGGGAAAGGGCCCCAGTCCATCGCAGGATGCTGTGGGCCGGGAAGTTTGTTGATACGCTGAGGCGGGCGGCCCTGGCCGGGCGCAGGACCCCATTCGTTGAACTCGGCGGCGTGGTCCTTAGGCTTAATCGAGCCGTCGTGATAAATCTTTCCGCAGGTGTAGGTGAAATAGCCGGCGCGCGTGAAGGTCTGCGGGAGCGTGACGTGGTTCTTCGTGATCTCCACGTCGCGGATGCCCGGCGCGAGGCCGTAGATGCCGGTGGACGACGGGCGCAGGCCGGTGAGCAGGCTGGAGCGGGAGGGATTGCAGAGCGGGGCTTGGCAATGCGCGTTGGTGAAGAGCGTGCCGCGCGCAGCGAGCCGATCAATGTGAGGCGTCTTCACCTGCGGATGCCCGCCGAGGCAGCCGATCCAGTCGTTCTGGTCGTCAATGGCGAGGAAGAGGATGTTGGGCTTCGGCGCGGCGGAGCTGGGCGCACAAGACCAGCAAAGGAACGCGCAGAGTGAGAGGAGCAGTCGGCGGCTTGTCATGGTGTATTCAAACGGAGTGTCGCGGAACGGGAGTTACTGGAAAGGAGAAAGTTGGCTGACGGCGAGCACTGGCCGCATTTTTCCTCGCCCGGTCAGCGGCGCTTCGCCAATGTCCCGGCCCGGCGAATGATCATCCACAAGTTGATTTACGGCTTCCTGCGGGCGAAGGGCGGCAGCCCGGAATTTTATCAGCTTCAAGCGCGCGACGCGATCGAGTGGATGAAGCGGCAAGGAGTGCAGTTCTCCCCCACGACCACCGTGCTCGATCTCGGCTGCGGCTTCGGGGACGTGGGCGGAGCAGTCGCCAAGACCGGCGCGCAAGTCACATTGTCCGACGACGACAGCTATGTGCTGCCGGAGAACGCGCGGCTGCCGTTCCGCAAGTTCAACATTGATCGCGATGACTTTGCCACGCTCGGCCACTACGACTTGGTCATCTGCTCCAATGTCCTCGAACATCTCCCGCGCCCCGACTGCCTGCTCGCCGCGCTGCCGCTGCTCATCAAGCCCGGCGGGCGCTGTTACCTGAGCTGGACGAACTGGCTCTCACCGTGGGGCGGGCATGAGTTCTCACCGTTCCATTACCTCGGCGTCGAGCGCGGCGTGCGCGTGTGGGAGCGTGTGACGGGAAAGAAGCGGATGCACACGCCGGGGCAAAATCTTTTCTACACGTCCATCGGCCACACGCTGCGGACGCTGCGCGCGAACCCCGCGCTGCGCATCGAGCGGCTGGCTCCGCGCTACTACCCGGAGTTCGCGTTCCTCGTGCATCTGCCGATCGTCCGCGAGTTTCTTTCGTGGAACTGCGCGATGCTCCTTGCGCCTGCGGACGAGACTGGCCGCTGAATCCCCGCGCTTGAATCGGAGTCCTAACTCGCCTTAACTGACAGTGCCGTGACCAGCGGAAACGAATCTCTCCCACCGCCCGCCGGGGAATGCCCGAAGCCCGAGCTGTGCGCGCTCGACTCCGTGCGGCCCGGGATGTCCGTGCGCATCAAGCAGCTCAACGGCTCGGCGGAAATGACGAACCGCCTGCGCGAACTGGGCTTCTGCGAGGAGCAGCGCATCAAGCTCCTGATGAAGCACACCAACATCATCTGCCAGGTCTGCAACGCCCGCCTCGGCATCAGCTCCCAGCTCGCCAAGACCATCATGGTGGAGCAAATCCCGACGCCGTCCAAACCAACTTGAAGCGAGGAAATTATTTGGCCTCAGATGGGCACAGATGGAACACAAATTTGAATCAGGAAGGCATGAACGCAGGAAAAGCACCACGCCGAAATCTTTTCCTGCCTTCCTGCTTTCCTTATCAATCACCCCCTCGTCTGTGTTCCATCTGTGTCCATCTGTGGCTAGAGAGTAGTGAGCAGCGCAAGTTGCCGGAAACAAATCGCAAGCCAACGAAAGCCGCCTTGACTTTCCCGTCCTAATCTCAACCCCTGCCGCGCCATGCCGGAAACATCGCTTCAACCACTCACCTCGCTCGCCCTCGGTGCGACGGCGAAGGTCGCCGAGATCAAAGTGCCGGCCGCCGACAAGGCGCGCCTCATGGAGATGGGCTTGCTCGTCGGCACGCAGGTCGAGCTGGTGCGCTTCGCCCCGCTCGGCGATCCCGTCGAGATCAAGGTGCGCGGCTACAACCTCACGCTGCGCAAGCACGAGGCGGAACTCATTCTCGTGAACTGTTGATGAACAACCTCTACGCATGAAATTCGTGTTAAAACAGTCGGCCATTGTTGCTGCCTGCGTCAGCCAGCTAGGCTTATTTTTGACGTTCGTATTATTCACGCCTGAGCTCTTGACCCAGATGGTGGTCATGGCCATCGCGTTTATCGCGGCTTTCTTCGCATGCTTTGTTGCATTGCAGTTCAACCACGTGCGCACGAAGGCCGAGGCGTGGCGAGAGCGCGCTTCGTGGATTGTTGGGCTGGTAGCAGGAGTGGTGAGCTTGCTGCTCGTCCGATTCTTACCAGCGTTGTTCCGATGAAGTCCTGCTTCGTTGCGTAAATCACTGATGCCCGATTCTCCACAACTTTTCGTCGCGCTGACGGGCAATCCGAACTGCGGCAAGACCACGCTGTTCAACGCGCTGACCGGCTTGCGTGCGAAGGTCGGCAATTACGCGGGCGTCACCGTCGAGCGCAAGGAGGGCGCGCTCAGGGGCGCGGACGGCATCACGCTCATTGATCTTCCCGGCACTTACAGCCTCAGCCCGAAATCGCTCGACGAGGAAGTCTCGCGCGACGTGCTCTTCCACCGGCTCGCCGACGTGCCTGCGCCGTCGCTGGTCGTCGTGGTCGTGGACGCGTCGAACCTGGAGCGCAATCTCTACTACGCCACGCAGGTCATCGAACTGGGCTACCCGACGCTGCTCGCGTTGAACATGACCGACGTGGCCGAACAGAGCGGCCACCGTGTGGACGCTGCGGCGCTGGCGAATGAACTTGGCGTGCCCGTGCTGCCACTCGTTGCGAGCGAAGGCGTCGGCGTGGCGGAGTTAAGCACACGCATCGCCACGACGCTGGGTAGCAGCCGACGTAAGGAGGCTCTGGCGGAGAAGTCAGAAGTCAGAAGTCAGGAGTCAGAAGATAGGCAACGCTTCGTCACTTTGCCCAATCGGTTCGTGACAGAGCTGGATGCGCTTTCCACCGCACTGACGAAAGCCTTTCCGCAGCGCTGGACCTCGCCGCAAGCGGAAGCGCTCTTGCTCCTCTCCGACGAGAAGGCGCTCGCGAGCGGAGCCGCACATTACCCCGCCGAGCTTTCCGCCGCTGTCACTGCCGCGCGCGCTCGACTCGAAGCCGCTGGCGTGGATTGGCGCACCGCTGCCATTGAGGCCCGCTACGCCCGCATCGCAGACATCATTGTCGCGAGCGTCACCGAGGAAGCGCTTTCGCACGAGACGATGAGCGACCGGCTCGACCGCGTCTTCACGCACCGCGTCTGGGGCATCGCGATTTTCGTCGGGCTGATGTGGCTGATGTTCCAGAGCATCTTCACATTCGCCAAGGTGCCGATGGATTTCCTCTCGAACGTCGTGGACAGCTTCGGCGGCTGGGTCGGCGGCCTGATGGCTCCCGGCGATCTCAACGACCTGCTCGTCAACGGCGTCATCAAAGGCGTCGGTGCGGTCGTAGTTTTCCTGCCGCAGATTCTGCTGCTCTTCCTCTTCATCAGCCTGCTGGAAGACACCGGTTACATGGCGCGCGCGGCGTTCCTCATGGACCGCCTCATGTCCCGCGTGGGCCTGCACGGCAAGAGCTTCATCCCGATGCTCTCGTCCTTCGCCTGCGCGATTCCTGGCATCATGGCCACGCGCACCATCGAGACGCCGAAGGACCGGCTCGTGACCATCCTCGTTGCGCCGCTGATGAGCTGCTCGGCGCGGTTGCCGGTTTACACGGTGCTCATCGCCGCGTGCATCGAACCGCTGGACGTGAAGGTGCTGGGCGTCTTTCCGCTCGGTGCGCTGACGATGCTCGCGATGTATCTGTTGGGCATCGTCGTTGCGCTGGCGATGGCGTGGCTCTTCAAGAAAACGCTGCTTAAGGGTGAGACGCCGATGCTCATCATGGAGCTGCCGCCCTACAAACGCCCCGTGGCCACGACGATCCTGCGCCACATGTGGGACCGCTCGAAGCTCTTCCTTCGTCGCGCCGGAACGGTGATTTTGGGCATCAACATCGTGCTGTGGTTTCTGGCGACGTATCCGAAGTCACCGGTGTTAGATGAGCGATACAACGGGCTGCGCCTTCAGGTCACGCGCGCCATCTACCCCGAAGCAAAAGATGAAGCGGAGCTTAAAAAATTATCCGAAGAGACGCTACGCACCCGAGGTTTTACTACGCCAACCCAGCAGGAATTTGATCTGTGGCCTAAACTCATCGAACTCGACCGGCTTGAGCAGGGCGAAAAACTCCGCCACTCCTTCGCCGGCCGCCTTGGCCGCTTGATTGAACCCGCCATTGCGCCCCTCGGCTTCGACTGGAAGATGGGCATCGGCATCGTCGCCAGCTTCGCGGCGCGAGAAGTTTTCGTCAGCACCATGTCCGTCGTTTACAACGTCGGCGAGACGGACACGAAGGACATCGCCGCGACCACCAGCCTCGCCAAGATCATGCACGACGAGAAGCGCGACGACGGCCAGCCAGCCTACACACCGCTCGTGGCCGTGGCGTTGATGGTCTTCTACGTCTTCGCGCTGCAATGCGTCAGCACCATCGCCGTCGTGCGTCGCGAGACGAACTCCTGGAAGTGGCCGGTCATTCAGTGGCTCTACATGGCCGTGCTGGCGTGGGTGCTGGCGTTCCTGACCTTTCAGGGTGGCAAGCTGCTGGGCTGGGGATGAGCGGGGTTGATTTTTTGTGGGGGCTACGTCGGTTCAATTCTTCGGCTCGAACAACAAGCCGGCGCGGCGGAAAGCTGCTTGTCGGCAGCGGCGCGGGATGGCAGTTTTCGCCCCATGGAACTCGTGTTCAGTGTTGCTCAGGAAGCCGATGGCGGATTCGTCGCGGAGTGCCTTTCGCACGACATTTTCACGCAAGGTGACACCTGGCTTGAACTCCGGGCGAATGCAGCCGAGGCCGTCGCCGCTTACTTCTTCGATCAACCAAAGCCCTCGTCCATCCGTCTCCATCTCGTTCGCGATGAAGTGATGGCCTGCGCATGAAGCTGCCTCGCGACTTGAGTGGAGTTGAACTGGCCAAACTTCTTTGTCGGCATTTTGGCTATCGGCAAGTGAATCAGGAGGGCAGCCATGTCATCTTGCAGACGGACACGCCACGGTCACACCGACTCTCCGTCCCGGCTCATCCCGTCTTGAGGCTCGGCACGTTGAACGCGATTCTTCGCGCCGTAGCCGAGGCGAAGGGAATTGCCAAGGAAGACATCCTCGCCCGCCTCTGAACATGAGCCATCTCGCCCAAGCCCGCCGCGTTTTTGACATTGAACTGGCCGCGCTCCGCGCCGTGCGTGCGCAGCTAGATGCCTCATTTGACTGCGCGGTGAAACTCGCCGTCGAGACACTGCAGCGCCGAGGGAAACTGGTCATCGTCGGCATCGGCAAGTCGGGCAACGTCGGCGCGAAGCTCGCCGCCACGCTCACGAGCACGGGATCGACGAGCGTTGTCCTCAGCAGCGTGGATGCGCTGCACGGCGATCTCGGCATCGTCAACGACGGCGACCTCGTGCTCGCGCTGAGTTACTCCGGCGAGTCGGATGAGTTGGTCAACTTGCTCCCCGCACTCAAGCGCTTCGCGGTGAAGCTCGTCGCGTTCACCGGCAATCCCAAGTCCACCATCGCGCGGCACAGCGACGTGGTGCTGAACGTCCGCGTGCCGAAGGAAGCCTGCCCGTTCAATCTCGCGCCCACCGCCAGCACCACCGCGATGCTTGTCATGGGTGATGCGCTTGCGATGGCCGTGCTGGAGGCGCGCGGTTTCACGGAGAAGGATTTCGCCCGCTACCATCCATCTGGCGCGATTGGCCGCGCGCTGCTCGTGCAGGTGCGCGACATCATGCGCACCGGCGAGCGCAACGCCGTCGCGCCGCAGACGCTCGCCGTGCGCGACGCGCTCATGGTGATGACGAAGGCCAAGTCCGGCAGCCTCGCCATCGTGGACAAGCGCGGGAAACTCGCCGGCGTCTTTACCGATGGCGACTTCCGCCGTCGCATGGCGACGGACAGCGATTTGCTCACCCGCCCGCTCGCTGAAGTGATGACGCGCAATCCCATTTGCATTCGCGACGAAGCCCTGGCCGCCGAGGCGCTGAAGATTTTCAACGAGCGCAACATTGACGACCTCATCGTGGTGAACGCCAGGCGCGAGCCGGTCGGCCTCGTTGACTCGCAGGATTTGCCGAAGCTCAAACTGATGTAGCCGCGACGTGGGGGAGGCGGGGATCTCGCTCATGCAAGGGGGAAGGGGCGCTTATACTTTTGCCGGTTCGTTGACGGTTGTTCTGCGCGGCCCTTTAATCCGCTGCCGTCGGAAAAACGGTTGGTGTGTCCGCCGTCCCTGCAATGAACATCTTAGACCGGATCTGGAATTCCTCGCTGGGGAAGAAATACCTCATGGCGCTGACGGGCGCGGCCCTGTTCGTCTTTCTCGTCGGCCATCTCCTCGGCAACCTGCAAGTCTTCGGCCCGCCGGAGATGATCAACAGCTACGCGCACTTCCTGAAGTCCACGCCCGAACTGCTCTGGGGCGCGCGGCTCGGCCTGCTCGCGTGCGTGGCGCTGCACATCGCCTCGGCAGTGACGCTGGCGCAGCTCAATGCCGCCGCTCGCCCACAGGCTTACGCGACCAAGGGTGCCTACGGCGCGAGCGTGGCGTCACAATATATGCTGCCCACGGGCATCGTAATCGCCGCGTTCATCGTCTATCATCTCGCGCACTTCACGGTGCTGCTGCCGGGCGTCAATGGTGTGGGCGACTTCTCCAGGCTCACCACCACGCTGCATGGTGAGACGGTGCCGGACGTTTACGCGATGATGGTGCTGGGGTTTGAAGTGTGGTGGGTGACGGCGTTCTACCTGGTTGCACAGGCGTTGCTTTTCATGCATCTCAGCCACGGGCTGGCGGCGATGTTTCAGTCGCTTGGCTTTCGCGACCACGTCTGGTGGCCGCGCATCCAGTGCTTCGCGAAAGCCGTGAGCATCGCGTTGCTCATCGGCTACTGCGTAATTCCTGTCGCGATTTTTCTCCGGGTGGTTGGGAAAGACTACGTGGAGCGGAAGAAATACGATTTGAAGGCCGCCACCGAACAGCCTGTGCCCGCGCTCGTCGCGGCGCAGGGAAAGGAGGCCAAGTAGCATGGCCACACTGAATTCCAACATCCCATCCGGCCCGCTCGCGGAGAAGTGGGAACATCACAAGTTCTACACGAAGCTCATCAACCCGGCGAACAAACGGAAATACAAAATCATAGTGGTCGGCGCTGGCTTGGCTGGCGCGTCTGCATCAGCAACTCTCGCGGAACTGGGTTACGACGTGCATAACTTTGTGTTCCACGATTCGCCTCGGCGCGCGCACTCGGTCGCGGCGCAGGGCGGCATCAACGCGGCAAAGAACTATCAGAACGACGGTGACTCCGTGCACCGCCTCTTCTACGACACCATCAAGGGCGGCGACTTCCGCGCCCGTGAGGCGAACGTCCATCGCCTGGCTGAAGTGTCGGTCAACATCATCGACCAGTGCGCCGCGCAGGGCGTGCCCTTCGCGCGCGAGTATGGCGGTCTGCTCGACAACCGCTCCTTCGGCGGCGCGCAGGTTTCGCGCACGTTCTACGCGCGTGGCCAGACCGGCCAGCAGTTGCTGCTCGGCGCATATTCCGCGCTGTGCCGCAACATCGCCAACGGCGGCGTGAAATCCTACACGCACGCGGAGATGCTCGACCTCGTGGTCGTGGACGGCCACGCCAAGGGAATCATCGTCCGCAATCTCCAGACCGGCGAAATCACACGCCACAACGGCGACGCGGTGGTGCTCGCGACCGGCGGCTACGGGAACGTCTATAACCTCTCCACCTACGCGCGCGGCGCGAACGTCACGGCCAGTTGGCGTGCCTACAAACGCGGCGCGTGCTTCGGCAATCCGTGCTACACGCAGATCCATCCGACGTGCATCCCGGTCAGCGGCGATTACCAGTCCAAGCTCACGCTGATGTCCGAATCGCTGCGCAACGACGGCCGCGTGTGGGTGCCGAAGCGGAAGGAAGACTGCGGCAAGAAGCCCGCCGACATCGCCGAAGGAGACCGCGATTACTACTTGGAACGGATGTATTCGGCGTTCGGCAACCTCGCGCCGCGCGACATCGCGTCGCGCGCGGCGAAGACCGTTTGCGACGAGGGGCGCGGCGTCGGCGAAACCGGCCTGGGCGTTTACCTCGACTTCGCCGACGCCATCCAGCGGCTCGGCGAAGGCAAGGTCCGCGAACGTTACGGCAACCTGTTCGCTATGTATCAGGAGATCACAAACGAGAACGCGTATCAGACGCCGATGCGGATTTATCCGGCGGTCCATTACACGATGGGCGGCCTGTGGGTGGACTACAACCTGATGAGCAACGTCCCCGGCCTGTTCGTGCTGGGCGAGGCGAACTTCTCCGACCACGGCGCAAACCGTCTTGGCGCGAGCGCGCTAATGCAGGGCCTGAGCGACGGTTACTTCGTGCTGCCCGCGACGATTTCCGGCTATCTTGCCTCGCAGAATCCCGGCAAGCGCCCGACGACGGACAACGCGTCCTTCAAGCAGGCCGAGGAAAATGTTCAGGCCATCACAAAACGGCTGCTCGCGAACAAGGGCAGCCGGACGCCCGCGAGCTTCCATAAACAGCTCGGCAAGCTGATGTGGGATCACTGCGGCATGGCGCGCAACCAGGCCGGCCTCGAAAAGGGCATCAAGGCCATCAGCGCGCTGCGCGAGGAGTATTGGCAGAACGTGAAGGTCGCCGGCGAGGCGGGCGACTGGAACCAGTCGCTCGAACAGGCGGGCCGCATCGCTGACTTCATGGAGCTGGGCGAGTTGCTCTGCCGCGACGCGCTCATGCGCGAGGAAAGCTGCGGCGGCCACTTCCGCGAGGAGTATCAATACACGCCCGACGACCCCGAGACGAAGCAGGGCCTCGTGAACCCTGGTGACGTGAAGCGTCGCGACGACCAGTTCGCCTTTGTGGCCGGCTGGGAATACGCCGGTTCGCCCGACAAAGCTCCGATACTTAACAAGGAGCCGCTCGTGTATGAGGAAGTAAAGATGAGCACGCGCTCCTACAAGTAGGCCGCAACCTCAAACGATTTAAGACGCGATGAAAGTTACGCTCAAAGTCTGGCGGCAAAAAAACCGGAACACCCCCGGCTCCTTCAAGACCTACGAGTCCCCCGAGCTGAACGAGAACATGTCGTTCCTCGAGATGCTCGACGTGGTGAACGAGCAGCTCGCCAACCGCGGCGAGGAGCCGATTGCCTTCGACCACGACTGCCGCGAGGGCATCTGCGGCACCTGCTCGCTGGTCATTGACGGCAAGCCGCACGGCCCGCACAAGGGCATCGCGACGTGCCAGACTTATATGCGCAGCTTCAAGGACGGCGATGAGATTGTCGTCGAACCGTTCCGGGCGAAGGCGTTCCCGCTCATCAAGGACTTGGTCTGCGACCGCAAGGCCTTTGATCGTATCCAGCACGCCGGGGGGTTCATCACCGTCCGCACCGGGGCCACGCCGGACGCGAATTCCATTCCCGTTCCGAAGCCCGACGCCGACCTCGCGATGGACGCCGCCGCGTGCATTGGCTGTGGCGCGTGCGTGGCCGCGTGCAAAAATGCCAGCGCCATGCTCTTCGTCGCGGCGAAGATTTCGCATCTCGGCCTCATGCCGCAGGGCCAGCCGGAGCGCTACAAGCGCGCCAAGGCGATGGTGGATCAGATGGACAAGGAAGGCTTCGGCGCTTGCACTGTCACGGGAAGCTGTGAAGCCGTTTGTCCAAAGGAAATCTCCCTCGACTTCATCGCCCGCATGAACCGCGATTATGGTTTGTCGCTGCTCAAGGGCGACCCGAAGGCGGTCAAAGGCGGCGGCGCGGGCTGAAGCCTGCACTGCGACTTCACGACTTCACACGGACACCAGCGCCTTCGCCCGCTTGCGAAACTCCTCGATGAGCGCCAGCGCAACGGGCGGCAAATTCGGATGCCGCAGCACCGCGACGGTGATGGGCTTGAGTCCTTCCAGCGGCAGCGCGCGCAGACGTTTGTCCAGCGGCTTGTTGGGAATCGCCAGCGTCAGGCCGAGGCCGAAGCCGTTGGCCGCGTAAGTCTCCACGAGTTCCAGCGAGTTGACCTCCATGCCCGGCGGCCACACGACGCCGCGTCGCGCGAGGCAGTCCTGAAAATTCTTCGTGATGGTTTCGCTTGCCGGCGGGCTGATGAGCGTCTGGTCAATCCGGTCGCGTTTGAAGAGGTCTTCCGCGCTCGCCAGCTTCAGCGTCTTGGGCACAAGCAGGACGATGGGCAGTTGCAGGAGCGCCTCGGACTGCACACCCAGAGGCGGCGTGCCGTCGAGCACCGTGACCGCGAGGTCCACTTCCTGGTCCGCCAGCCACTGCTCGATTTGCGGCTGCACGCCCTCGCGGAGCAGCACCTTGAGCTTGGGGAACTTGGGCCGCAGCGTTTGCAGCATCTCCGGCAGATGATCGCGCAGGATGATCGTGGCTGCGGCAAGGCGGACGACTTGCGTCGCGCCGCCGCGGACTTTTTCCTCGATGACTTCCAGCCCGTCGAAGAACGGCTTGATGTAGGCGTAAAGCTCCTCGCCTGCGTGCGTGAGCGAGAAGGGCCGTCGCTGGAAGAGCGGGCCGCCGAGGTAATCCTCCAGCGCGAGAATCTGCCCGCTGATGGCCGGCTGCTGGATGCCATAGGGCATGTTGCGCGCGGCGGCGCTGACGCCCTGATGCTTGGCGACGTAGTAAAAGAGTTCGAGGTGATGGATGTTCAACATGGTATCGAGGTGTTGCCGGGAGTTGAAACGAAGCTGCCCTTCGGTGCAAGCGTGCAGACGAAGACTCCCTTGCGCTGAAAATGGTGGAGCCGATAGGATTCGAACCTACGACCCCCACAATGCCATTGTGGTGCTCTACCAACTGAGCTACGACCCCAACCAGTCAGTGCGGCGCGGACGTTAGGAACCGACCGGGCGAATGTCAAAAACTTTTCTGGCGCAACCGCCGGTTGCAAACGCGCTGCGCTTGCCGTATTCCCAAACCATGCCGCTGCATCTCATCACCGACGAGCGTTGTGTGAACTATCACTCGCCCGGCCACCCGGAGCGGCCTCAGCGCATCTCGCGCACTTTGGAGAAACTGCGCGCGCAGCAGGAACTCAAGCTGGAGTGGGACAAGCCCGCCGACGTGTCGGAGGAAATCGTCCTCCGCGCGCACGCGAAGGAACACCTCGCTCGCGTAAAGGCGGCGGCCACCGATTTCGACGGCGACACGCCGGCGCATCCCGGCATTTACGACCACGCATTGCGCTCCATCGGCGGCGGACTGCGTGCGCTCGCGCTCGCGCGAAAGGGTGGAATGCCCTTCAGCTTGCTCCGTCCGCCCGGCCACCACGCGATGGGCAGCCGCGCGATGGGCTTCTGCTACCTGAACCAAGTCGCCATCACCGTGCTCGAAGCCCTCGCCACCGGCGCGAAGCGCGTGGCGGTCTATGACTTCGATGTCCACCACGGCAACGGCACCGAGGCCATCCTGCTCGGCAGGCCCGGCGCGTTCTTCCACTCCATCCACCAGCACCCGTGCTATCCCGGCACCGGCACCCAGAACGTCGGTGACAACAGCTTCAACCACCCCGTCGCCCCGCGCACGCCACGCGATGAATACCGCAAGGTCTTCACCCGCGCCCTCGACGCCCTCAAAGCGCAGAAGCCCGACGTGGTCGTAGTCAGCGCCGGCTTCGACGCCTACGCGCGCGACCCGCTCGCGCAGGAGACGCTGGAGGCGGAGGACTACCATTGGCTCGGCAAGTCCCTCCGCGACCTGAGTGTGCCGGTCGTCAGCGTGCTCGAAGGCGGCTACAGCAACGACCTCCCGGAACTCATCCTCGCGTATCTGCGCGGACTGGATGGCTTGTGATTCCGCCGCGAAACTTGTTCTCCCCTCGCCGCGTCCTCTTCATCACGTCCATGAAACTAAAACCCTCCCTCCTCTCTGTCACGCTGCTAGCCGCCGCGTTGCTCTGCCATTCGCCGCATTCCGTGTTCGCCCAGGCGGACACCAAGACCGACACGAAAGCGAAGAAGGCCGCCCCCAAGCCCGCGCCCGACCTCGCCAACCACAAATACGGCCCGCACGAGCGCAACGTCCTCGACCTGTGGAAGGCCAAGTCCGACTCGCCCACGCCGCTCGTCGTCTTCATCCACGGCGGGGGCTTCTCCGCCGGCAGCAAGGAGAGCCTCTCGCCCGCATTGCTCGAATCGCTCCTCAAGGCCGGCATCTCCGTCATGGCCGTCAACTACCGGCTCTCGCCCGGTGTGAGTTTTCCGGCGCACTACCTCGACTGCGGGCGCGCCATCCAATACGCCCGCCTTCACGCGAAGGAATGGAACCTTGACCCCAAGCGCGTCGGTGCGACCGGCGGCAGCGCGGGCGCGGGCACTTCGCTCTGGCTCGGCTTCCACGACGACCTCGCCGACCCGAAGAGCGACGACCCCGTCCTGCGCCAGTCCACGCGGCTCACCTGCATGGCCGTCAACGGCGCGCAGAGCACCTACGACCCGCGCGTCATCAAGGCGTGGGTGGGCGAGGCCGCCTCGCGCCATCCTTTCGTGGGCGGCTTCTACGGCCTGACGCCTGATGAACTCGACTCCCCAAAAGCGCACAAACTATACGTGGACGCCTCCGCCATCACCCATCTCACGCGCGACGACCCGCCCGTCCATGCCTTTTACAGCGAGGCGCGCGGCCCGCTCCCGGCCAACGCCCGGCCCGGCCAGGGCATCCACCACGTCAACTTCGGCCTGCGCCTCAAGGAGCAGATGGACAAGCTCGGCATTGAATGCACCATCCGCCATCAGGACGAGGGCGCGAACGTCCCGCATGAAATGGCCGAGTTCTTCGTCAAGCACCTCCAGCCGGGGAAATGAGCGCCGGTGGGCGGCGTCCGGGCCAGCGCCAGCGCGCCGGTGACGGTGGCGTAGCGGTGGCGGGCATGGGCCGGTGGGAATGACGTTTCCTCCTTCTGCCCGCTCGCCTTGAACATCCGCGTGTGCTAGACAGTCTCGACTGCTGAACTGTTATGCGTCCCACGATTTTTCCCGCGCTTGCGCTCGCCGCGTTGTTCGTCCAGTCCTCACCTGCGGCTGATGCGCCGGGGCGCGCGCCCATTCCCGCGCCGTCGGGCCACGACGAATCCCTGCGGCACGAAGTCCAGCGCGCGATTGATCGTGGCATCGCGTGGCTGCTCGCGAACCAAAACTCCAACGGCTGGTGGACCACGCCGGATCATCCCGCCGTCACCGCGCTGCCGCTCGTCGCGCTCAACGGCGAGCCGTCCGGCAAGTTCCTGAAAAACACCACGCCGCAAATCCAGCGCGGCTACGCCTTCCTCCTCGCCAGCGCCAAGCCTGACGGCGGCATTTACGCCACGAACATGGCGAATTACAACACGTCGCTCTCCCTCCTGGCGCTCGCCTCCGCCGGCCGGCCCGAATACGACGCCGTCGCGCGCAAGGCCCGCGCCTTCATCGTCGGCACGCAGGTGGACTTCGGCGAGAAGGGCGTCCTCGACACGCCGTTCGATGGCGGCGTGGGCTATGGCAACAAGTATTCGCACTCCGACTTGAACAACACGCTCGTCGCGCTCGAAGCGCTTTACCACAGCAAGCGCCTCGTGGCGGACACGAAGCTCGCGAGCGCGAAAGACCTCGACTGGCAGGCGGCGATCCACTTCATCCAGAACTGCCAGAATCTCCCCGCGTTCAACAAGGAGCCGTGGGTCTCCGGCGACGCCGCGAACAAGGGCGGGTTCATCTACTACCCCGGTAACAGCATGGCCGGCGGTGTGACGAACTCCGCCACGGGCCGCGTCGCGCTGCGTTCCTACGGCAGCGCCAGCTACGCCGGACTGTTGAGTTACATCTACGCTGATCTGAAACGCGACGACGCGCGCGTGACCGCCGTGCTGGATTGGTTGCGCGCCAACTATACCGTTGCGGAAAACCCCGGCATGGGGCCGCAGGGCTATTATTATTACGTCCACCTGATGACGAAGGGCCTGACCGCCGCTGGCGTGGACGAATTGACCACCAAGGACGGCGCGCGGATCAACTGGCGGCGCGACGTGGCGCTGCGCTTGATGAACCTGCAAAAGCCCGACGGCTCGTGGATGAACGACAACGCCCGTTGGTGGGAAAAGGAAACGCCGCTCACCACCAGCTACTCGCTCATCGCGCTGGAACTGATCTGGCGGGGGCTGTGAAGTTTGTTTCCGGTGACTTGACGGCATGATTCGGCTGAATGGCCGTTTTCGACGCTCGTCAATTCTGCAAGCTCATGGCCAGCCAATCCTCCAAATTCTGCGACGGTTTCGCCCGCCGGGACTTCCTCCGCGTCGGCGCGGCCGGCGTGCTTGGCACGCAGTTCTCTCTTGCGGGACTTCTGTCCGGCTCCGCGCACGCAACCGCCGCCGCGCAGGACAAGTCGCTCATCTACATTTTTCTCAAGGGCGGCCTGAGCACGATTGACACGTTCGACCTCAAGCCCGACGCGCCGGTCGAGGTGCGCGGCGACTTCAAGGGTATCCCGACGAACATCCCTGGCGTCCACGTCTGCGAGCACCTGCCGCGCGTGGCCCGCGTGATGGACAAGTTTTCGCAAATCCGCTCCTTCACGCACCGCTCCTCTGACCACGGCCCTGCCGACCACTATATGCTCACGGGCTTTTTCCCGTCGGCCGGCTTCAATGGCGGCCTCAAGCCGAACAACCAACACCCCGCCTTCGGTTCCGTGCTCGCGCAGAAGCTCGGCCCGCGTGGCTCTGTGCCGCCTTATGTCTGCCTGCCGGGGATGCACCCGAGCGGCAGTTCGGCCTATCTCGGTGCCGCGGCGGTGCCGTTCGTCATTGAGACCGATCCGAGCGCGCCAAATTTTTCCGTGCCCGACCTCGCGCCGCCGATGTTGATTGGGAGCAACCGCCTTGAAGCCCGTCGCGAACTTCTCGCGCAAGTGGACCGCTACCAGAAATCCGCCGAAAACGCCGCCAATGCCGGCGCGCGCAACGTGAGTGTCTTCAGCCAGCGCGCTTTCGACCTGATGACCTCGGCGGATGCGAAGAAAGCCTTCGACCTCGCGGCTGAACCAGACAAGTTGCGCGACGAATACGGGCGCAACACACTCGGCCAGTCCTGCCTCTTCGCGCGACGGCTCGTCGAGAGCGGCGTGCGGTGTGTGTCCATTGACCACTCGAACTGGGACACGCACGACGGGAACTTCAACACGCTCAAAGGCGCGCTGCTCCCCAAGCTCGACGCTGCCATGTCCACGCTCTTCCGCGATCTCTCCGAGCGCGGGATGCTGGAGAAAACGCTCGTCCTCGTGACCGGCGAGTTCGGTCGCACGCCGAAGATCAACAAGAACGCCGGGCGCGACCACTGGGGCTCTTGCTTCACCGTCCTCATGGGTGGTGGCGGCATCCAAGGCGGACGCGTCATCGGCGCGAGCGACAAATGGGCTGCCGCGCCGGCGAACACGCCCTACGGCCCTGAGGACATGGCCGCGACGCTCTATCACTTGCTCGGCCTCGATCCGCAGGACGAGATGCACACGCCCGAAGGTCGCCCCATCATGATCGCCAACAACGGGCGCGTGATGAAGGAACTGCTCTAGTAATTTCCCCCGCGTGTCCGGCGGTCAATGTGGCGCTCCTGTGGCACTTCAAGACTTGCCTTCCAACTTCGTGCGCACTTAATGTCCCGCCGCTGATTTGGGATGCCAGTGTAGCTCAGTGGCAGAGCAGCTGTTTCGTAAACAGCAGGTCGTCGGTTCGAACCCGACCACTGGCTCCATCACTCCCTCCCCCCCGAATTTGGCATCATTTTGGCACCACTACCCTTGGCCGGTTTTGACCGCTATGGCCTTGCCTCGGTTTGGTGGACAGGGGGTGAATGCATGAGGCATCGGGTGGTTTGTTTTTAGTTGGGTTGGGTTTCCAAGTCCACAGGGGATTGGCAGCCGAGGGCGCTGGGGAGCCGCTCCCGGTTGTAAAAGATTTCGATCCATTCAAAAACCGCCGCTTTGGCTTGGGCCCGCGTGGCAAACCGGCAGCGATGCACCAGCGCCCGCTGCAAGCTGCGCCAGAAGCTTTCCCTGGCCGCATTGTCGTAGCCGTTGCCCGGTGGGCTCATGCTGGGGATCACGCCCGCCTGCGCCAGGCGCGTCCGGTAAGCGCCGCTGGCCTACTGCACCCCGCGATCGGAGTGATGCACCAACCCTTGTATCTTCCAGTTTGTCTGGCTTGGCAGCTTTGAACGAAGAAGCCAAGCTGGGGTCATCCCCCCCGGTTGCAACCGGGGGGATGACGGCGCGCGCGGGAACTTCCGTCCCTGGCATACGCGTTCGTGTCAGCGAGCGGGCAAAACCGGCCAGGGTTGAGCGAATGAAAACCGGCCAG
>CAYZJP010000062.1:0-29226 GCA_964478755.1 uncultured Klebsiella sp. | reverse complement strand
TTTTGGCTGCACGCTCATCTTGTTAAAGGAGGTTTTGGGATAGCCTCTAGTAATTGGTGGTAAGTCCGTGGTGGTCTGGCGCACGACTCACTACTAAAATCACTTTTGCCGCTCACGCCTTCGGCAGCGTGACGTTCTCTAGGCCTAGCTTGAAGAAATGCTCCGGTGGCGCGGGTTCGCAGACATGCCAGCCTTGCACATAGTCCACACCGATGGTCTTGAGCACCTGTAGCACGCCGGCGTTCACGACGTATTCCGCCACGGTCTGCTTGCCCAGGATGTGCGCGATCTCGTTGATGGATTTCACCAACGCCCGGTTGATCGGGTCCACGTCCACGGAGCGGATGAAGCTGCCGTCGATCTTCAGCACGTCCACCGGCAGGTCGCGCAGATAAAGCATCGAGGACGCGCCCGCGCCGAAGTCATCGAGCGCGAAGCGGCAGCCGAGCTGCTTGATGGCGGTGATGAGCTGCCGCGCGTGCGCGAGGTTCTGGATCATCGCCGTCTCGGTGATCTCGAAGAGCACGCGCTCGGGCGCGATGTTGGACGCCGAGAGCAGCCGCTCAACGATGACCGGCAGGTGCGCGTTGTTCAGCGTGCGCGCGGAAAGGTTGATGGAGAGCGAGAGCTTCGGATGCGCCGACAGCAGGTTCATGGATTCGTAGAGCGCGAACTGGTCTATCTGCTGCATATTGCCGAAGTTCTCGGCGGCGGAGAGGAACTGTCCCGGCATGATGATCTTGCCGTCGGGATCGCGCAGGCGGACGAGCGCCTCGAAATACGCGCGCCCGTCGGTGCGCAGCGGCAGGATGGGCTGGAGCCACATCTCCATGCGCCGGTCGCGCAAGGCGTCCTTGATGCGGATGGACCAGCCGGCCTCGGTGCTGAGCTGCGCGATGGCCTGGTTGTCTGGGCGGAAGACTTCATGGCTGTTGCGCCCGTGGGTCTTCACGTAATAGCAGGCGGAGTCCGCGTGGGACAACGCATCTTCAGCCGTGACCGCGCCGTCAATGCGCGACAACCCGATGCTCGCCGTGCAGCAGAAGGTCTTGCCGCCTTCCTTGAAACGCGACTCGTCAAAAATCTGCACGAGCAGCCGCGCGAACTGCGTTGCCGCCGCTTCGTCCGCGCCGTTGAGCAGCACCGTGAACTCATCGCCGCCCAGCCGCGCCAGCTCGTCGCCGGGCCGGAGCTGGTCGCGCAACGTGCGCGCGATGTCCACCAGCAGCCGGTCGCCGGCCTGGTGGTCGAGCGAGTTGTTGACGACCTTGAAGTTGTCGAGATCAAGGTAGAGCAGGAAGCTGTGACCGCCGCGCGCGGCCTTGTCCACGGCACCTTGAAGCAGTTCGAGGAAGAACCGGCGGTTGTGCAGGCCGGTCAGCGGGTCGTGGTTGGCGAGGTAGAGCAAGTCTTCCTCGAGCCGCTTGCGCTGCGTGATGTCCGTGAAAATGAGCACCACGCCGAGGAACGCGCGCCGCTCGTCGCGGATGGCGTCGGCGCGGCAGAGCGTCGGGGCGATGCGCTCGCCGGCCGCCTGCATCTCCACCTCGCCGCTCCACGCGCCGCCTTCCTCGCAGATGCGCCAGATTTCGTCCCACAGCTCCGGCTTTTGAAAGAGCCGGCGATGCCGCTCGGTCACTTGGAGTTCGGCGGCGGTCAGCCCGAAGAAATCCTCGTATGCCTCGTTGACGTAGGTGACACGGCCCTCCGGGTTGAGAATCTCAATCGCATCGCCGGCGGCGTCCACCGCGCGGCTGATGCGCAGCATCTCCTCGTGCGTGCGCTGGCGCTCCTGAGCGACGGCCTGCTCGGCATCGTCGGCGGCGGACTTGCGCTTCAGCGTGGCAAGAATGCGGGCCTGGACCTCGAGGAAATTGAACGGCTTGTTGACGTAGTCCACCGCGCCGAGGTTGAACGCGCGGAGCTTGTCCTCCGTCCGCTCGCGGCCCGTGATGACGATGACGGGGATGTGCTTGAGCGCCGGGTCGGCCTTGAGCGCGGCCAGCACGTCCATGCCGTCCATGTCCGGCAGGCCAAGGTCGAGCAGCACGAGGTCGAACGCCTTGGACTGCGCCAGTTCCAGCGCCTTCCCGCCCTCGTCGGCGGCATCCGACTCGATGTTGTCGGACTGGAGGGAAATCGCCAGCAAATCGGCCATCTCGGGGCTGTCCTCGACAATCAAGACTCGCGGTGTGCGCATGATGAACCGTGGCTGCTGAACGCGGCCGATGATTCCGGGTGACACCCCAAAGTCCAACTTAAAATCGGCGGATCCTCAATCAGCGTGGCAGGTAGCATCCAGTCACAGCGACAGCAGCAGCCGCTTGATTTCCTTGAGCAGCGCCAGCGGCTCGGTCTTGGTCAGGCGCGGGAACTTGCCTCCGAGTTGGATGAAATCTCCGCGCCGGTGGAGCATGAGCTTGCCACCCTTCGTCTCCACCGCATCGAGGCCACGTTCACCAGCGAGCAGCTTCAACTCGGTGGCCAGCAGCAGCAGTTCCACCGGCTTCGGCGGCTTGCCGTAACGGTCCTTCAACTCGCGGGCCAGCGCCTCCACGTCCGCCTTCGTCTCCGCCTGTGCGAGTTTGCGATAGGCCTCGATGCGATGCTGTGGCTCGGCGATGTAGGCGGGCGGCAGGAACGCGCCCGAGGAGGGAATTCGGAATTCAGAATTCGGAATGCGGAATGCCTCGTCCTTCGGTCGATCCGGTTGCACCCACACATCCGAGTCACGGCGCATCGAAATGGATGCGTGGGTCCGCTGCGCCCGCCCTTCTGCCAACGCGCTCACTTCTGACTTCTCCTCGTCCACCGCATGGAGCTTCAGAAAATCCAGCCGCAGCGCCGCGTTCGTCCGCTGCTTCACCTTCTCGCCCTTCAGCGCCGCCACGCTTTGTTTCAGCAAGTTGCAGTAAAGCTCGAAGCCCACCGCCGTGATGTGGCCGCTCTGCTGCGCGCCCAACAAGTTGCCCGCGCCACGTATCTCCAAGTCGCGCATCGCGATTTTGAAGCCGCTGCCGAGCTGCGCGTATTGCTTGATGGCGCTCATGCGCTTGCGCACGTCCGTGAGCAGGCGTGCGTGACGCGGCAGGAGCAGATACGCGAACGCCTGGTGCTTGTAGCGGCCCACGCGCCCGCGCAATTGATACAACTGGCTCAACCCAAAGCGGTCCGCGCGGTCAATGATGAGCGTGTTCGCGTTCGGAATGTCCAGGCCGCTCTCGATGATGGTCGTGGACAGGAGCACGTCGGCCTCGCCGTTCACGAACTTCGTCATCACGTCCTCCAGCTCGTCGCCGCTCATCTGGCCGTGGCCCACGACGACGCGCGCGTGCGGCACGAGGAGCTGCAAGCGGCTCCGCATCGCCTCGATGGTCGTCACGCGGTTGTGCAGGAAGAACACCTGCCCGCCCCGCCCCAGCTCGCGGAGGATCGCGTCGCGGATGACGCGCTCGTCGTAGTGCTCGACGATGGTCTCGACCGGCAGCCGGTCCTGCGGCGGCGTCTGGATGGTGCTCATGTCCCGCGCGCCGGTGAGCGCGAGGTAAAGCGTGCGCGGAATCGGCGTGGCCGAGAGCGTCAGCACATCCACGTGCGTCCGCAGGAGTTTGAACTTCTCCTTGTGCAGCACGCCGAAGCGCTGCTCCTCGTCAATGACCACGAGGCCAAGCTCCTTGAAGGTCACGTCGCTTTGCACCAGCCGATGCGTGCCGATGACGATGTCCACCGCGCCCGCCGCGAGCTGCTCCACGATCTTCACCTGCTCCTTCCGCGTGCGGAAGCGCGACAGCAGCTCGACGCGCACCGGGTAGTCCGCCATGCGCTCGCGGAAGGTGTTGTAATGCTGCTGCGCCAGCACGGTCGTGGGCACGAGGATGGCGACCTGCTTGCCGCCCATCACGGCCTTGAACGCGGCGCGGATGGCCACCTCGGTCTTGCCGAAGCCCACGTCGCCGCAGATGAGCCGGTCCATCGGCTTGGGAATTTCCAGGTCGTGCTTCGCCTCTTCGATGGCACGGAGTTGATCCGGCGTTTCCTCGAAGAGAAAGGAGCTTTCAAACTCGCGCTGCCACGGCGTGTCCGGCCCAAACGAGTGACCGGGCTGCGTGGCGCGCTTGGCTTGGATCGCAAGCAAGTCCGACGCGAGGTCGCGCACGGCGCGCTCGGCCTGCTGCTTCGTTTTCTCCCAACGCTTGCCGCCGAGCGTGTTCAGTGGTGGACGCGACTTGCCCGCGCCGACGTATTTGCTGATGAGATGCGCCTCGGTGACGGGGACGTAGAGCTTGGGCGGCTCGCAGTCCGTGTCGGACGGGGCGTATTCAAGGACGAGGCACTCGATGCCTTCCTCGGTGCGCGGCGGAGACGCGGCGATGTGGAGACGCAGTGGCTTTTCTCCCTCACCCCTACCCTCTCCCGCTGGGAGAGGGAGGGCGTGGGACCGCTGCGGGCTTTGATTGGCCGCGTTCGGTGCAGTGAGGTGCGGCGCAGCGACGGATGCGGCCGGACTGGCTCCCTCTCCCAGCGGGAGAGGGCCGGGGTGAGGGAGAGCGGTCACTGGGTCCGTCGGTTTTCCCACCGGCCGCAACACCGCCGGGTCGAGGTGATGCCGTTCGCGCCCCGGCTTGCCCGTGGGCAAGAGCTTCAAGCCCTTGAACCGCCCGATACCGTGCTGGAGATGCACGACGTAATCGCCCTCCTCCAGCCCGCTGAAATCAATGTCCAGCGCCGAGCGCGCGGCAATCGCGTGGGCGGACTTCATCCGCCGGGGCCGCTGCATCTTGTAACGCCCGAAAACCTCCGCATCCGTCACGACGACCAGCCTGGCCGCCTCGCAGAGAAAGCCACGGGCGAGCGTGCCGAGGCTGACCTTCGGCATGGGCGATGGAGCGCCGCCCGCCGCTTCCTGCCATACTTCTCCGAAGCGCTGGGCTTCGCCGTCGTTGTTGCAGATGACGTGAACCGCAAACCCGGAGCGCAGCCAGCGCTGGAGTTGCAGGAAGAACTCGTGCCGCTGGGCCAACGCGACTTCTTGCGCGGGGATCTGGTCAGTGATGGGCCGATAGGCTTCGAGGGTGGAAAACACGATCATTGAATCGGAGGCGTCCGCATCCACGCCGGCGTCCGAAGGCGCCGCGCCGCCAATTTCTGTTCCCTCGTCCTCCAGCAAGGCCATCACGGTCAGGCCGCGCCGCAGCAATTCCCCGCGCAACTCCTCCCAGCTCGCGATGAAGGGGTCGTTGGCCGGGACGAGTTCGCCGTATTCCTCCGCGTGGCGCTCGATGGCTTCGGGGTCGCACAGGATGAAGATGGTTTCGTCCGGCAGGTAGTCGAGGAGCGTGGCGAGGCCCGCTGCTGGCTGCTGGCTGCTGGCTGCTGGCCGCTCAATAACCTCGATGCCGACTTTGTGTGCGCGGCCTTCCTCCCTCACCCCTGCCCCTCTCCCGCTGGGAGAGGGAGCAGCTCCCGCCACGCTCGAACCGCCAGACGCATCCCCTGGCCGAACGCGGCCAGCGTCTCCCCCTCTCCCAGCGGGAGAGGGCCGGGGAGAGGGAGAAGGTGGACTCCCGCCCGCGTCGCCCTGACACGCCAAGACTTTCATTGAACCAGCCGGAGCACGGGCTATTACCCCGCGCGCCACTTCGCGCTTCAACACGCCCAGTTCCCCCGCCGGTGGCAGGATGATTTCCGCCAGCTCCCCGCCCTCGCGCGACACTTGCGTGACTGGGTCGAAGCTACGCAACGATTCCAGTTCATCCCCAAAGAACTCCAGTCGCACCGGCCACGGACTCGTCAGCGGAAACACGTCCACGATGCCGCCGCGCAGGGCGATGTCGCCTTTGGCCGAAACCTGCGCCTCCGAGTCGTAGCCGTTTTCTTCGAGCCACTCGATGAGATCAAGCGGGTCCACGCGGTCACCGCGCCGTAGCGTGCGTGTGCACTGCGTGAGCATGGCCGGCGGGAAAGTCCGCTGAAGCAGGGCGGAGATGCTCGTCGTCACCAATCCGGAATGCGGGATGTCGAGCGCGGAATGGGTGCCGGACGCACGCGATTTCGGATTCCGCACCCCGCCCCGCGCACTCCGCATCAACGAGACGAGCGTTTCGAGCCGCTCGCTGATGACATCCGCGTGCGGGAGCTTGTCTTCATGCGGCAGCGTTTCCCACGCGGGGAAGAAGAGCGGCCGCACATTCTGACTTCTAACTTCTGACTTCTGACTTCCTTGGCTCCCCAGCCACGTTTCCACGTCCTGATGCAGCGTCTCCTGCGCCTTGAGATTTTCCGCCACGAGCACGATGGGGCGGTTGGGGAATTCCCGGTGCAACCACGCCGCCAGAAAAGCGCGGCTCGAACCGGTGATGCCACCACAAGTCAACGCGCCGCCCGACTCCACACGCCGCAGCAGGCCCTGCGCGGCGGGAGTTTGGCGGAAACGCGCAAACAGCTCTTCGAACATGCGGGTGAGCAAGCCTCACCAGCGGACGACAGGCTCGCACCGGGGAAACACGAGCGTCAAGTCGTGGCGTTCGCGGGAAGCGTAGGAGACGACGGGTGGGGCCTCCTACGAGTTGCGCTTCAGCCGCGCCGCGTAGAAGCCGTCGAAGCCCTCACGGTCGGGGCGCAGGTGAAGTTCCTGCTCGAGCATCCACTCCGCGCCGTGTTCCGCGAGGAAGGCCCGCACCTGCCGTTCGTTTTCGTCGGGCAGGAAGCTGCATGTGGCATAGACGAGCTTGCCACCGGGCTTCACGAACTTGGAGTAGTCGCGGAGGATGCGCGCCTGCACGCGCGTGAGCCGTGCGACTTCCTTTGCGTTCATCTTCCATTTCACGTCCGCGTTCCGGCGCAACGTGCCGAGGCCGGAGCACGGCACGTCGAGCAGCACGCGGTCGGCGGTGTGGTTCAAGTCGTCGTGCGCCTGCTCGCGGTCGAGCACGCCCAGCTCGATGCACGTCAGCCCGGCGCGCTTGGCGCGATGGGCCAGCTCATGGAGCGGCTTGTCCCGCACATCGAGCGCAAGCAACCGCCCCTTGTTCCGCATCAACGCCGCGAGGTGCAGCGTCTTGCCGCCCGCGCCGCAGCACGCGTCAATCACCGTCTGCCCTGGCTCGACTTGCAGCAGCGGCGCGACGTGCTGCGACGCGGCGTCCTGAATCTCGAACATCCCGTTGCAAAACGCGGCGGAGTTGCCGAGCTTGCGCCGTTCTTTCAACCGCAGCGCATCCGGCAGGCCGGGCACTTCGTAAGCCTCGATTTCCTGCTGGGCGAGCTGCGCCTTCAACGCGTGCGCCGTCGTGTGCAGCGAGTTGGCGCGCAGAAAAACTTCCGCCGGTTGGTTCAACGACACGAGCAGAGCCGGCCATTCGGAACTAAACTCCTTCGCGCCGAGTTCAAACAACCAGTCCGGCACCGAGGCCTGAATGGCGGGCGGAAGTTCGCTCACGGACGGGACGGGCAGACCGGCGGCCATCGCCTCGCGTCGCGCCCAATACGATTCCCACAACGCTCGAACGCGCTCCTCGGTGATGGCGTCGGGCGACAAGCACTCACTGTCCGGCAAGCCCGCGAGATGCCAGTTCAGCCGCCACCAACGGACATTGTCATACACACTCTCCGCGAAGAGCCGCCGGTCGCGCGCGCCCCACTTGCGGTTGCCCTTGAGCCGCGCATCCACGACCGCTTCGGCGTGCAGGTTGCGCGCGAAGATGTCGCCGAGGGCGGCGAGGATTTGCGAAACGATGTTGGGATGAGGCGTCACAGGGTGGGTTTAACGCAAAGTCGCCAAGACGCGAAGACGCAAGTCGAAGAGGCAGCCAGAAAGTCGGCTGGTTTCAAATCAGCTCAGTCTGTGCGTTGAAAAGGCTCACGCTCGGTTCAGCGCGCTCAAGACGGCCTTGATGGACGCCAGCTCGATGTTCGTGTCCACCGCCGCGCCCCAGCGGGTCTGGCCGTTGGCGAGCTTGATTTGGATGTAGGCGATGGCGCTGGCCTGCGAGCCGGCGCTAAGTGCGTGCTCCTTGTAATAGGCGACCTCGAACTTTGGCGCGCCGGCGCTGTCGAGGGCATTCACGAACGCTGCGATGGGACCGTTGCCACGACCGTTAATCAATTTTGCGTCGCCGTTGAACGCCACTTTGGCGACGCAGCCGTATTCGTTGAGGATGTTGGCCGGGGCGATGTCCAGCAGCTTCCACGGTGAATCGCGCTCGACGTATTCCTTCCAGAACATCGCCTTGAGCTCCTCACCGCGCACCTCGCGGCCCAGCGCGTCCACGAGGTCGTTCGCGATGGGGCCGAACTCGCGCTGCATGTCCTTGGGCAATTCGATGCCGAATTCGCTTTCGAGCAGATACGCCACGCCGCCCTTGCCGGACTGCGAGTTGACGCGGATGACTTCGCGGTATTCGCGGCCGATGTCGCGCGGGTCAATCGTGAGATACGGCACGTCCCAGCTTGCGCGTCCGCCATTCTCCCATTCCGCCAAACCCTTCTTGATGGCGTCCTGATGCGAACCGCTGAACGCGGTGAAGACCAGCTCGCCTGCGTAAGGCTGGCGCGGCGGAACCGTCATGCCGGTGCAGCGCTCGTAAACCTCGCGGATGGCGTTCAGGTCGCTGAAGTCCAGACGCGGGTCAATGCCGTGCATGTAGAGGTTCAACGCCACGGTGATGATGTCGAGATTGCCCGTGCGCTCGCCGTTGCCGAAGAGCGTGCCCTCGACACGATCCGCGCCGGCGAGCAAGCCAAGCTCCGTCGCGGCGGTGCCGGTGTTGCGGTCGTTGTGCGTGTGGAGCGAGACGATGAGCGAGTCGCGGCTGCGGATGTTCGTGCAGAGCCACTCGATCTGGTCGGCATAGACATTCGGCATCGCGACCTCGACCGTGTCGGGCAGGTTCAGGATCATCTTCCGCTGCGGCGTGGGCTGCCACACGTCCATGACGGCCTCGGAGACTTCCTTGGCGTATTCCACTTCTGTCGCGGAGAAGCTCTCCGGTGAATACTGGAGCGTCACGTCGGTGCCCTTGAGCCGGTGCAGCCGGTCCTGAATCAGCTTCGCACCGTGGACAGCGATGGCCTTGATCTCGTCCTTCGACTTGCCGAACACCACGCGGCGCTGCGCGGGCGAAGTCGAGTTATACATATGGATGACGACCCGCTTCGCGCCGACCAGCGACTGGAAGGTTTTCTCGATCAAATCCTCGCGCGCCTGCACGAGCACCTGGATGGTCACGTCGTCGGGGATGCGGTTTTCCTCGATGAGCCGGCGGTTGAAGGCGAACTCGGTGTTCGACGCGGACGGGAAGCCGACCTCGATTTCCTTGAAGCCGCACTTCACGAGCGTCTGAAACAGTTCGAGCTTCTGCGCGACGTTCATCGGCACGGCGAGCGCCTGGTTGCCGTCGCGAAGGTCCACGCTGCACCAGAGCGGCGCGCGGGTGAGCCTGCGTGCCGGCCACTGACGGTTGGGCAGGTGGACGCCGGGGAACGGCCGGTATTTGGCGACGGTGTCTTTCAGCATGGGAATACAGGGCTGGGATTTTTGGCCACAAATGGGCGCAGATGAAACGCAGATGGAGACCAATCAGGAAGGCAGGAAGGCAGGAAGGAAATCAACTCGGCCCGCTGGCCGGCATTCATGCCTTCCTGCTTTCCTGATTCAAATCTGTGTTTCATCGGTGTCCATTTGTGGCTCGAAACAAAAACCCCACCGCCGCTCGGCAGTGGGGTTCTCGAAATCGTGGTGTTGAATTCAGAACCCGACCGCCGCGCCGGCCAGCAGCGCGCGAAGCGAAAGTCGAAGGTTCGGAATGTCATTCACGGTGCAAGTCTTAGGCCGGGGCGTGCGCCGGGTCAATGCGTTTGTCGGCCCGCGGGTTCAGCCTTTGGGCATCTTCACCTTCGCGCCGGGGTCATTTCGCTTGGGCGTGTGCTTCTCGTATTCGCCCTTGCCGAGTTTCTTGAGCACGGTGAAGCCCGCATTGGTCGCCTCCTTCACATTGAACTTCTTGAAAATCTTCGGCGTGTAGAAGCCGCCGAAGACCTTGCGCACAGGCTTGCGGCAGGCAGGACATTCGGTCAGCGGTTTGGCATCTAGCGGACGGCGCAGGGTGAAACGACCACCGCAAACGACACAGCCGCCGTCGCATAATTCATATTCGTAGAGTGGCATGGCTCGTTGGACGCTTGGGTGGATTGACAGCCGCAATGTCGGGTTCGTTCAAGCGGCCACGCACGCCGCGAAGCCCGCCCGGATGCCGGCCTCGTCCAGTTCCTTGCCGATGAAGACAAGCTGGTTGCCCCGTTTCTCGCCGGAATTCCAGAAGCGCTCCGGCTCGACGTCAAACATCATCTGCACGCTCTGGAAGATCACGCGCTTGGGCACGCCTTGGATGTGCAGGATGCCTTTGGCGCGGTAAATCTTCTCACCATCCTTCGCCAGCAGCTCGTTCAGCCACGCCTCGGTCCGCTTCAATTCCAGCGGGCGCTCGTCGAGGATGTGAAAGGACTTCACCGCGTCGTCGTGCCGGCCCGTGTGGTCATGCGCGTGGCTTTCGTGGTCGCAGTGCTCGCCTTCACCGTGATCGTGGCTGTGCGCGTGGTCATGGTCGTGGTCGTATTCACAGTGATCGTCGCAATCGTGGCCGGCCTCGCCGTGCGCGGGTTTCTCCGCGGGGATTTCCAACGGCGAATTCAGATCGCGCGCCCGGGTGTTGAAGATTTTTTCCATGTCCACCTGCGAGCGCTGAGTGCGGTGAATCTTCGCGAGCGGATTGATTCGGCGGATGCGCTGCTCGACGCGATCCAAGTCGCGCGGCGTGGCGAGATCGATCTTGTTCAGCAGGATGATGTCGGCGAAGGCGATCTGCGGCATGGCCTCGGGAGCCTTGTCCAGCACGCCCTCCAGGTGCCGCGCGTCCGCAACCGTTACGATGGCGTCGAGGCGGAGCTTCTCCTGCAACTGCGGCAGGTAAAACGTGTGCGCAATGGGGCTGGGATCGGCCAGGCCAGTCGTCTCGACCAGCACGTAGTCGAAGCGCTTCTGGCGCTTGAGCAGGTCGGCGAGCGTCTTCACCAAGTCGCCGCGCACGCGGCAGCAGAGGCAGCCGTTGTTCAGCTCCACGACCTCCTCGTCCGCGCCCACGACGAGCTGGCCGTCAATGCCCACCTCGCCGAACTCGTTGATGATGATGGCGCACTTGTAGCCGTGCGGCTGCGTGAGCAGGTGCTGGAGCAGCGTGGTCTTCCCCGCGCCCAAAAAGCCGGTGAGCACGGTGACAGGGATGGATTGGTCTTTTTTGGCGGCGGCCATAGTTCAGCGGCGCGGAAGGTAGTGGAGCCGGTGCTTGGGCGCAACTCGCTGAATTTAGGCTTGCCAATTCAAACGTCTGTTTGAAATATGCGTTTGAAATGGCCGCCGCCAACCAGCCCAAGCTCGACACCGCCGCCGCGCAGACGCGTCAGGCGCTCATCGAGGCCGGCGGAGCGGTGTTCGCGGAGGTCGGCTTCCACAACGCCACCGTGCGCGAGATCTGCCGCCGCGCCGGCGCGAACATCGCGGCGGTCAATTACCACTTCGGCGACAAGGACGCGCTCTATCGCGCGGTGCTCGCCTACTACCAAGCGCGCTCGCTTCAGAAGTTTCCCCTCGACCTCGGCGTGCGTCCCGGTGCGACTGCGACGGAGCGGTTGCGCGCTTTTGTGCGCTCGTTTCTGCTCCGCATCTTCGACCACAGCAGCGACGCGTGGCACGGCAAGCTCATCTCCCGCGAGATGATTGACCCGACGAGCGCGCTGGATGCCATCGTGGTCGAGCGCATCCGTCCGCAGGCGCAACACCTCGGCGGGATTGTGCGCGAGCTGCTCGGCGGCCAGCCCGACCCCGAGACGGTGCGGTTGTGCTCCTTCAGCGTGGTGAGCCAGTGCCTGTTCTACCACCACTGCCAGCCCGTGGTCTCCCGGCTGTTCCCCGAGCAGAAGTTTTCGCCCGATCAAATTGAAAAGCTCGCCGACCACATCACGCGCTTCTCGCTCGCCGCCATCCAAACAGCCAGGCGCCGCGCACCCGCGCAGCGGAAGACTTCCAACTCCACCCGCCGCGGCGCAAGAAAGTCGCGCACCGCGCAATCTGTCACCCGCTGATGTATCACCTCGCCCTCAAGATGCTGCTCGGCGACCGCGCGAAATACGTGATGCTCGTTGGCGGCCTCACCTTCGCCACGATGCTGATGACCCAGCAGAGCGCGGTGTTCTTCGGCATTCTCAAGTGGACCACCAGCCACTTGAGCAACATGAGGGCGAAGCTCTGGGTCGTGGATCGAAACGTTGAGCAAGCCAACGAGCTCAAGGCCCTGCGCGACACCGATGTGAACCGCGTGCGCTCCGCCACTGGCGTCGCGTGGGCCGTGCCGATTTATGTCACCGTCCAGTCCGCCAAACTCGCCGATGGAAACTTCAAGCCCGTCATGCTCGTCGGCCTCGACAACACCACGCTTGTCGGTCGTCCGCCGGTGATGTTGCAGGGAAAGCTCGAGGACGTGCGGCTGCCCAACTCCATCATCCTCGACGAGCTGGGCATCAAACGCCTGAGCGTCGGGCGCGCGAAGCCGCTTGGCCTCGGCGACACCTTTGAGCTGAACGACAAGGAGGCGCGCATCGTCGCCATCTGCCGCGCGGACCGGCACTTCTTCGGCTATCCCTACGCCTACTCGACCTACACGCAGGCGCTCCAGTTTGCACCCAAGCAGCGCAAAATGCTTTCGCTCGTGCTCGCGGAACCCGCGCCCGGCTGGACGCCCGAGCGCGCGGCGAAACAAATCCAGGCCGAGACCGGCATGAGGGCGTTCACCGAGGACGAGTTGTTCTGGTCCACCATCTGGTGGTATTTCCGCAACACTGGCATTCCCATCGCATTCATCTCCATCATCGTGCTGGGCTTCATCGTGGGCACGACGATTTCGGGGCAGACCTTCTACGCGTTCGTCCACGAAAACCTCCGCCACCTCGGCGCGCTCAAGGCGATGGGCGCGAGCAATGCCCTGCTGGCGCGGATGCTCCTTGTGCAATCCTTCACCGTCGGCTTCATCGGCTACGGCATCGGCGTGCTGCTGGTCACGGCGTTCGGCCACGCAGTGCTCGGGCGCGGCGAGCCGCCGTTCATGCTGCCGTGGCAACTGCCGGCGACGACCTTCGCCATCGTGATGGGCATCTGCTGTTTCAGCGCGCTGCTGGGCATCCGCAAAGTTTTCAAGGTGGAGCCGGCCATTGTGTTCCGTGGCTGATATGAGCGCCTCAACTTCAACTCAACTCGCCGTCCACGTTCGCGCCGTGACGAAGACCTTCGGCACCGGCGAGGCCGCCGTGCCCGCGCTCAAGGGCGTGGACTTCACCGCGCGGCAGGGTGAGCTGCTGATGATTGTCGGGCCGAGCGGCTGCGGGAAGACGACGCTCCTAAGCGTCATCGCCGGCACGTTGAACTTCGATGGCGGCGAGATTGACGTGTTCGGTTCGCCACTGCACCAGATGAAGGCGCGCGACATCACCGAGTTCCGCAAGCGCCACGTCGGCTTCATTTTCCAGCAGTTCAATCTCATTCCCACGCTCTCGTGTGTCGAGAATGTCAGCGTGCCCTTGCTCATCAACGGCGCGTCCCGGCGCGTCGCCGAGCGCAAGTCCGAGGCGATGCTCGACCAGCTCGGCCTGCAAGGGCGCGGCCACGAGCGCCCGGTGAACCTCTCCGGCGGCCAGCAGCAGCGCGTCGCGATTGCGCGCGCGCTGGTGCACGAGCCGCGCCTCATCATCTGCGACGAGCCGACCAGCGCCCTCGACAAGGACACTGGCAGCCACATCATGGATTTGCTCCGCGACGTCGCGCGCCATCCCGAACGCAGCGTCATCGTCGTCACCCACGACAACCGCATTTTCAAATACGCCGACCGCCTGACCGAGATGGAGGACGGACACGTCGAGCGCGTGCATGACCAGGCGGGCCATTACGACAACGGCGCGGCGAAAAACCCCTGACCGATCATGCTTCTCTTTCGCCAAGTCACCTTCTACCTCGCCCTCGCCGGGTTCGTGGGCGTGTTCCTGCTCGTGCGGCAGATGCAGCAGAAGCCGCCCGCACCGCCGCCCGCAGTCGAGCCCGCGCGCTCGCCCTTCGCCGCGTCGGTCGCGGCCACGGGCATTCTCGAAGCGGCCCGCGAGAACGTGAAGATTGCCGCGCCGAAATCCGCGTTGATTCAGAAAGTCGCCGTTGAGGTCGGCTCCAAAGTGAAGGCTGGCGACATCCTTCTCCAGCTTGACGACCGCGAGGCGCGCGCCCGCCTCAACACGCTGCGCGCCCAGCTCGACGCCCTTCGCGCCGGGCTTCAGACCGACCGCGTCATGCTGGCTGATGCCGCCGACCAGCTCGCCCGCGCCGAGAAGCTTGCGCAGGAGAAAGTCATCTCCGACGACGAGCGCAAGCGCCGCGAGTTCGGCAAACAAAACTGGGACGCACGCATCGCCAAGAGCGAGGCGGACATCGCGGCGATGGCGGCGCAGATCGCCCAGTCGCAAACCGAGCTGGACGTGCTCACTGTCCGCGCGCCGCGCGACGGCACGATCCTGCAGGTCAACGTCCGGGCAGGCGAATTCGCCGGCACCGCGCCGCTGGAGCCGCTGCTGATTCTCGGCGAAGTCGAGAAGCTCCAGGTCCGTGCCGAGGTGGACGAGCAGAACGCGCCGCAGGTCGAGCCGAACCGCCCCGCCGTCGCCTACCTCAAGGGTGACACCACGCGCAAGCTGCCGCTGCGCTTCGTGCGCATCGAGCCGTTCGTCATCCCGAAGCGCTCGCTCACGGGCGACAGCGCCGAGCGTGTGGACACGCGCGTGCTGCAAATCATCTTCGAGCTGGACCGGCCCGAAGTGCCGCTCTACGTCGGCCAGCAGGTGGACGTGTTCATCGAGCGAGCGCCCACGCCGGTCGTCTCTCCCAACCAACCCGTCGCCACCAAGCAATGAACCTTGAAGGAGCCGGCTCAAGCAGGCTCACTCTCCCCCGCACATGAAACGCATCATCCTGCTGCCCGTTGCCATTCTGCTCCCGGCGCTGTCTTTCGCCGCCGACAAACCCGCAGCCACCAACGCACCGCCCGCCAAGCCGGTCATCGCCGTCTCCTGGCCCACCACGCCGCTTTCGCTCAAGGACGCGGTCGAGGTCGCGCTGCGCCAGAACAGCGCCGTGCTCAAGAGCCAGTCGGACCTCGAGGCCGCCTATGGCGTGGTTGTGCAGACTCGCGCCATTCAACTACCGAAGGTCGCCTTTACCGGCAGCCACAAGCTCATTGACCAGGCCGCCATAGAGCAATTCCCGTTTGCCGGCGGCATTCGCACACCCGACCAAAGCTGGGGTGTCGGCGTGCAAATCACCCAGTCCATTTACGAAGGCGGGAAGATCCGGTCCGCGCTCCGCACCGCAAACCTCACGCGCGACCAGGCGCTGCTCCAGCATCAGACCGTCCTCGCCGACACCGTGCTGGACGTGCGAGTGAACTACGACGACGCCCTGCTGGCCGCGCAGCAAATCGTCGTGCAGGACGCGAGCGTCGAGCTGCTGAAGAAGGAGCTGCTGGACAACCAGCGCCGCTTCGAGGCCGGCACCGTGCCGCGTTTCAACGTGCTGCGCGCCGAGGTCGAGCTGGCCAACTCGCGCCCGCGGCTCATCCGCGCCCGCAATGCGCTGCGCATCGCGAAGAACAATCTCGCCAACCTGCTCGGCTACGACGTGCCGCGCTCCGTCGTCGAAGACATCCCGTTGCAACTCTCCGGCAAGCTCGAAGCCGACCCGACGGAAATCGAGCTGCCCGTCGCCATCGCGAAGGCGCTGGAGCAGCGCACCGAGCTGGCCGCGCTCCGCAAGGCCGAGCGGCTGCGCAAGGAGGCCATCACCAACGCCGAGGCGGGCCGCAAACCCAGCGCGCAGATTTTCGCCGGCTACGGCTCCACCAGCTCACGGTTCAGCGAGCATCTTACGCGGGACATCACCGGCTGGGACGTGGGCTGGCAGGCGAGCTGGAACATTTTCGACGGCTGGCTGACGAAGGGCAAAATCGCCGAGGCCGCCGCGCTGCATCGCAGGGCAGAGGAGGACATTGACGACATCTCCCGCCGCATCGAACTCGATGTGCGCACCGGCTACTCCTACTTCATTGAGGCGAAAGAAGTCTTGGAGTCGCAAAAGAAAGTGCAGGAGCAGGCCGAGGAGGCCTTGCGCCTCGCCAACGCCCGCACCGAGGCCGGCACCGGCACCCAGCTCGACGTGCTCAACGCCCAGACCGCGCTTACCGAGGCGCGCACCACGCAAATCCAAGCCTTGCGCGACTACTCCGTCGCCCGCGCCAAGCTGGAACGTGCGATGGGCGTGACGCTGAAGGCGGACGGGAAATAGTCCCAAGCCTCACTGCTTGTTCGGCAAATCCACGCGCGCCTTCTTCAAGGCGTCCTCCAACGTCTCGCGTTTGGTTTTCGTGGCGTCAATCCACGCGATGACCGCGCTGGGCGTCGCGGTGACGGTGGCGCGCTCGACGCCGTCGAGCTTCGCGATGGCGCTGTAGGCGGCGAAGCGGCAGCCCTTGCAGTCCAGCACGCCGATGGGGATTTCCACCTTGGTCAGCTTGTCCGCCGGCACGGTGGACGGCGCGGTGAGGTGGAACGTGTTCTTGGACGCGCTGCCGAGGAGGTTGTTGAGGCGCTCGGTGATTTTGTCCGGCGCGGGCGGCTGCTTGGGCTTCGCGGTGGGGAAAAGTTTTTCCAACTCGAAGCGCAATGTGACTTCGGCCTTCGCGGCATCGAGGCTGACGAGCGTCACGTCGGCAACGGACTTCATCACCTCGCGCAAGTCCGCCTCGCGCTCGGACGCGCTCAAGCCCACGAGCCGGTAAGTCGCCGTCTGCTCGGCGGCGACGGCGGGGAGAGAAGACAGAATGATGACGCACAGAATCATGGAGAGGCACCAGCCCTCCCTCTTATCCGTCTTCATGATTTTGTCCTCATGATTCTGTGAAAGCGTCTTCATCGTGTCTGGAAAAGCCGGCTCTGTGTGAGTTCGTGAATGAGCGTTCGCACGCCCCCGCCCTGCTTCTGAGTGTTGGCGACGATGGCGGCGATTTGGTCGCGGTCGCTGAAGGCGAGTTCGCGGCCGGTCGCGTAAATGGCGAACTGCTGCGCGAGGTTCTTCAGGAGCAGCTCCGGCTTCGCGGCGGCGAGCGTCTGGAATTCGCGGATGTCGGCGAACTTGCGCTCGTCGGGCAGCGCGCCGCTTGCGTCCACGTTCGGGCCGAGCTTGAAGCTGATGCCGATGAACGGATCAATCGCCCCGCGCGGCGCGGGGTCGCCCTCGCCAATCGAGCGGTAGCGCGTGCGGTAGCCGCCGATGACATCGAAGCTCTCCAGCGCGAAGCCCGGCGGGTCGAGCTTCGCGTGGCAACTCGCGCACGTCGCGGTATGGCGGTGCTTGTCGAGCAGTTCGCGGATGGTCGTCGCGCCGCGCACGTCCGGCTCCACGGCGGCGACGTTCGCGGGCGGCGGCTCGGGCGGCTGGCCGAAGAGGCGATCCATCACGAACGCGCCGCGTGGCACGGGCGAGGTGGTCGTGCCGTTGGCGGTGATTTTCAAAATCGCGCCCTGCGTGAGGAAGCCGCCGCGCGGGCAATCTGACGGCAACGGCACGCGCCGAATCTGCGCGCCGGTCACGCCCGCGAGGCCGTAGTGCTTCGCGAGTCTCTCGTTCACCATCACGAAGTCCGAGCGCACGAGATGCCGCGCGTCGAGATTCTGCTCCAGCAACTCGCGGAAATAGGCGCGCGTCTCGGCGACCATGGAGTCCTGCAAATACGAGCTGAACTCAGGGTAAAGCTTCTTGTCCGCGTCGTTCGCGGCGATGGCGCGGAGCTTGAGCCATTGACCGAGGAAATCCTCGATGAAGCGCTGCGACTTCGCGTCCTTGAGCAGGCGCTCGACTTCGGCGTGGAGAGTTTTTGCGTCGTGCAATTTGCCGCTGCTTGCGAGCGCGGTGAGTTGCGCGTCAGGCGCGGAGTTCCACAGAAAATACGCGAGGCGATTCGCGAGCGCGAAGTCGTCGAGCTTCGCGACCGGCTCGACGTGGTAGAGAAAATCCGGCGAGCACAACGCCGCGCGATACGCCCAACGCAGCGCGGTCTCGAAGGAGTCGCCCGCCTTCAAACGCGCCTCGACCTTCGCGACGTATTCCTGGCGCACGCTGGCTTCGACGGGTCGGCGAAAGGCCTTCGGCAAAAAGCTCGCGAGCAGGCGGTCGGCGTCGGCGAACGGCTGTTCGCTGCGCACGGTCCAGAGGCCGGGGTCAGGATCGGGACGATTCTTGCCTGCGCCAATCTGGCGGACCTTCTTGCGCGCGGGCGGCGTGACGCCGGGATTTTCCGCGGCCTTGAATTCCACGAGCGGCAGGTCGCCGAAGAGCACGCGATGCGCTGTCGGCGGCCAGACTTCGTGCAGCGGGCCTTCGATGTCGAGCCAGTCGCACGCGATGCCGGGGCCGGTGAAGGCCATCGCGCGGCCTTTGCGCGAGTAGTTCGCCACCGGCGCGAG
This sequence comes from uncultured Klebsiella sp., assembly GCA_964478755.1. Taxonomy (GTDB): domain Bacteria; phylum Verrucomicrobiota; class Verrucomicrobiia; order Limisphaerales; family SXTU01; genus SXTU01. The sequence goes on along the minus strand of CAYZJP010000062.1, from coordinate 10,626 downwards.
CGAGGCGACGTTGTAGCCGATGATTTCGTTGTGGTTCAGCCACGTGACGAGTTCGTGCTCCTTCGCTTCGAGCGACGGCGCATCGAAGTAGCCCAGCACGTAGCTCGGATGCTGGCCACCGCGACCGTCGCCGGTGAGCTGCACGACGGAGAGCCGCGCCGCCTCGGTGCCGCGCGCGGGGAGAACTTTTCCCTTGTCCCATTGAAACGCCCACAGCGACGTGCGCACGCGATAGCGGCCGGGATAAATCGTGACGTGCTCGATGAAATACGGACTGAGCGATTCGTCCTCGTGACGGAAAAGTCCGGTGCTGCTGTTCGTGGTGAAAATGTTGAGCCGTTCGTGCGCGCCCTGATCAATGTGGTCGTAAGGTCCGGCGGGCGGAAAATCGGGATCGGGCTGCTTGTTCCGCAGCATCACGCCATCGCCATTCATCACGACGTGCGTGACGAAGCCGCCCGCGTTCATCAGCGAGATGCGGCGCTTCTGCACCGTGGGCGCTTCGGGTCGCGTGGCCGTTGCCAGCTCCAGCGTGTGCTCGGCGGCCTCGACATACTTGGCGAGGTTGACGTGCGAGATGTCGAGCGCGTCGCTGTTCTTGTCGAAGCCGTGTGCGGAGCCATCGGCGGGCAGATTGCCTTGCAGCGCTATGCCCGGCATGTCGAACAAGTCGCGAATCGTGTTCTCATATTCGGCGCGCGTGAGGCGGCGCAGGCCCGTGCGGCCCGTGCCGGCGAGCTTGGCCTGTTCCGCTTTTAGCAACGACTCGCGCAACCACTTCACCATCGCCGCCGTGTCCTTCGCCGGTGGACGCGCTTTCTTCTTCGGCGGCATCTCGCCCGACTCGATGCGGTCATGCACCTTCACCCACCGCGCGAAGTTGTCTGCGTCGGCGAAGTCGGGCTTGAGTGAAGTGAGGTCGAGGTTGCCTTTCTTCGTGTCCTTGTCGTGACACTCGGTGCAGTGCCGCGCGAAGAATGAATCCAGCTTGAGATCAGCGGCGCACGTAATGGTGAAGCCGCCCACGCAGATGACGCCGCAAAGCAGCGAGCACAAGAAGGAAGCAGCCATGCGCGTCACGCCAGCTCCAGCCCGCGCATCGTGCCCTTGCTCGTGGCGAATTTGTCGGTTTCGAGACCGAGGCGTTGGAGCATGGAGACGTAGAGATTCGCGAGCGGGTAGTTGTTCGTCGTGTCGAAGGCGAGATGCTGGCCGTGCTTGAAGCCGCCGCCGGCGAGGAGCACGGGGAGATTCACGTTCGAGTGCGAATTCGCGCTGCCCATCGGCGTGCCGTAGAGGACCATCGTGCGGTCGAGGAGGTTGGCGTTCTCCTCCTTGGTCGTCGCGAGCGCGGTGAGGAAGCCGTTGAGCGCGTCGAATTGTTTCTCCTCGTGGCCGCGCAATTCGGCGAGGACCTCGGGGCGGTTGCCGTGGTGCGTGATGTTGTGGATGACCGTCGTGTCAATGAAAAGCGAGATGATGCGCGTGGAATCGGTCTCCAGCGCGAGCTTCATCACGTCGAACATCAGGCGCGTCTTGGCGACGAATTCCTTCGCGTCGTCAATGTCCTCGGGAGCCTTCGCGGTGACGACGGGTTTGGGTTTGTATTCCCATTCCTCGGCGCTGTGCAGGCGCTGCTCCAGTTCGCGCACCGAGGTGTAATACTGGTCCATGCGCGACTGATCGGCCTTGGAGAGCGAGCGGTTGAGGCGCTTGGATTGGTCGCCGACGAAGTCAAGAAGACTGCGGCCCTGCTTGAGAGCCTCGACATTGGCGGCGACTTCCTTGGGGCTGCCTTGCACGAAAAGTTTTTGAAATAGTTTCTTCGGACTTTTCTCCGCGGGAATCGGCGCGCCGCTGCGCGTGTAACTCAGCGTCGCGCCTTCACTGCTCATCGCGAGCACGAGCGACGGATGGCGCGTGCGGTTGCCGACCTGCTCGGCGGCGAATTGGTCGAGGGAAATCCAATTGCGGAAGCCGCCGCGCTCCGGGTGCGGCGTGCCGGTGATGAAGCACCGCTCCGCCGCGTGCGCGCCGGTGACGCCGGGATGGCTCACGCCGGAAAGGACGGTCATCTGCTGGCGATGCGCGGCGAGGCGTTCCAGATACGGGCTGGGCGCGTAATCCTTGCCAGGTTTCTCCGGAAAGAAGAACTGCGGGAGAATGCCCATGTTCGTCTCGATGCACACCATGCGGCGCGGCGGCGCGGCGGCGGCGGCGGCTCCGAACGCGGGGCGCATGGCATCAAGAAACGGCAGCGTGAGCGCGACGCCGGTGCCGCGGAGGAAGGTGCGGCGGGAGAGCGGGCCGCGGGCGGAGACAAAGGGTGAGTTCATGGCAGCGTAGAAGAAAAAAGTCTTTAGCCACGGATTGAACACGGATTAAACACGGAAAGGAATACTCTGAATTGAGTCTCTGTGTTCAATCCGTGTTTCATCCGTGGCTCCTGAAACGGTCACGGCTTCTTGGCGAACTGCTCCTCGGCCGCCTTGCGGAAGGCACCCTGGGCCTTCGCGCCTTCACCGGGGAAGCCGCTGTGCTGCACGAGCCAGACGATGATCAGACCGCGTGCCGGGTCAATGTTCATGTTTGTCGCCAGCGCGCCGCCGTGGCCGAAGCCGCCGGCGCCCACGCTGAAACCGAGACCATAACTTTCCTTCAAATTCGCGGGTGTCTGGCGCGTGGTCAGTTCCTTGAACGCAGCGGCGGAGAGGTAGCGTTTGCCGTTCAGTTCGCCGCCGTTGAGGAGCATCTGGCAAAACTTCGCGACGTCGGCAGCGGTGGAGAAAAGGCCGCCCGCAGGCATCGGGAAACGCTTCGCGCGTTCGTCGAGCGGGTAGTGGAGCTGGCTGATGCTGTTGGTTTCGAGGCCGCTCTTGGCAGCATTCGGTTTGTGCGGCGTGGCCAGGCGCGTGAGCTGCTCCTTCGTCGGCCAGAAGGTCGTGTCCTTCATGCCAAGTGGCTTGAACAGGCGCGCGTCCATGAAGTCCTCGTAGCTCTTGCCAGTGAGCACTTCGATGAGGCGCGCGGCGGTGTTGATGCCAGCGTTCGAGTAAGTGTATTTCGTGCCCGGCTCAAAGGTGAGCGGCGTCTTTGCGTAGCTCTTCACTGCTTCGGCGAGAGGGAGGCCGTCGAGCGTGGGTTCCTCGGCCTTGGACTTGAACGGCAGGCCGCTGGTGTGACTTAGCACTTCACGCACGGTGATGGGATGCGCCGGGGCCTTGAGCAGTGGCTTGCCCTCGGCGTCCTTGCCGGCGTCGAGCATCTGGCCTCTGAACTCGGGCAGGTATTTCTCCACCGGATCATCGAGGCGAAGCTTGCCCTCGTCCACGAGCATCATCACCGCCGCGGCCGTGATGGACTTGGACTGGGAGGCGATCCAAAACAGCGCATCGGTCATCATCGGGCGCTTAGTGGCGCGGTCGGCGAAGCCCACGGCCTCGACGGCGAGCACCTTGTCCTTGCTGGCGACGAGCGCAACCACGCCGGCCAGCTCCTCCTTGTCAACAAACGGTTGCAACGCATCGGCAATGGGCGAGGCGGCGCGCGCGGGCCGAACGACGGAGAACTGCAACGCGGCGAGCAGCAGCGCGGCGGAGCGGGCGAGGTTTGGGGCGGGTTTCATGATGAGAATGTCGCTCGTCGGACGGGGAAGCTTCCGGGCGATATTCACTGCGAGGAGAAGGCAGCCGGTTGTTGCCAATGGCCGCGCGCACCGGCACTGCCTTACGCGGGCAGGCCTTTGGGACGGCGGGCAGCCGGCGCGGGGCTGGAAGTTGCGGCGGTCGGCGGCTTCGCCACTGGCTTCCTGCCGGCGAGCTGGCTGTAGAGATCGCGATACGCGCCAATCATCGCCGTCATGCTGTAAAACTGCTCGGCGCGCTGGCGACCGGCGACGCCCATCTTCACGCAGGTTTCCGGGTTCGAGAGGATGCCGATGAGAGCGTGGGCGGTCTCGGCGGGCGACATGATCTTGGTGAGGCGGCCCGCGCGGCCCAGCGCCTTGTCCGCCGGAGTGCGGCCAAACATCAGTTCACGGCACGCGCCAACGTCGCTGCACACGTTGGGCTTGCCGGCGGCCATACCTTCGAGCACGACGAGGGGCAACCCCTCGCTGATGCTGGTGAGCACGAGCACATCCATGCGCGGCAGCACCTCCATGATCTTGCTCATGCCGAGGAAGTGAACCTTCTCCGCGATGTGCAGGAGCTTCACGATCTTGGAGCACTCGTCGAAGTAGGTCGGGTCTTCCGCGTAAGGTCCGGCGATGAGAAACTCCACCTCGGGCATCCGCTCGCACACGATGCGCGCGGCGCGGAGCAGCGTCTTCACGTCCTTGATGGGCACCACGCGCCCGATGAAGCCGACATATTTCTTCTCCGGGCTGCTCTGCCAGCGCGCCATGTGCTGCTGGTAAATGCCGTCGAAACGCGTCGGCTCGATGCCGTTGGGGACGATGGAAATTTTCCGCTCGTCCGCGCCGAACTCGACCTCGGTCGCCGCGTTGCCGGAGTAGAGCGTGATGATTTTCCCGGCCTGATCGTAGGCGACTTGACCGAGGAACATGAAGAGGTTGATCCAGAGTTGCTTCAGCTTGCCGAGGCCCTCGCTGAAGTTGATCTGGAATCGGTCCGGCTCGTAAATCCAGTCCGCCTGGCTGATCTCGGCGATGCGCTCCTTCGTGTAAATGCCGTGCTCGGTCAGGAAGAACGGCGCGTGCCGCCGCCGCGCGGTGACCGCGCCGATGAAGCCCGCGTAGCCCGCCGAGACGCTGTGATACACGCGCGCGGGCGGCACGAGGTCGCGGGCCTTCCAGAGGTTCCAGAGCGGCAGATGCAGGAAGCGCGCGGTCCAGAAGAAGTCAATGAACGACTCGTCCGGACAGAACTCCTCGTAGCCGGCGACGAGAATTTCCCAGGCTTCACGGTCGCGCAGAAGATTGCCGAAGCGAAAGCGTTTCTCAACTTCCTGCAAGCCTTCCAGCGTCGCCCAAAAACAGGCCATGCGCTCGGCATCGGTCTTCGCAAGGTAGAACTTCCCAAGCAGATCATAGAGCGCGATGCGCAGTTCGGCGGGGATGCGGCGGCGCTTTTGCTCGCGTTTGGAGAGTTCGTTGTGGAGATAAACCTCCTTCAGCGTGACGACGTTCTCCGGCAGCTTGTAATGCTGCTTGGCCTTCGGGTCCGCCTTCGCGCCGATGTAGAACAGCGAGAACTTCAGCTCCGGCAGGCCCGTGATGATTTGATGCACCCACGACGACACGCCGCCGAGCACGTAGGGATAAGTCCCTTCGAGAAAGAGCGTCACGTCGGCGACGGGTTCGGCTTTTTGCGCGGGTTGCATGTCAACCTTTCGTCGGGGCCAGCCAGAACTCCACCGGCCCGCGCAGCACGCCGGCGGTCGCGCCGTCCGCGTCGAGCTTCTTCAACGTCGCGGCCAGCGTCGCCCAGTCGCGTTCGAGGAACGCGATCTCCGCCTCCCACGGGCCGAGCACTTCGGCCTGCCAGCCCTTCTTGCGCAGGAACTGGATGCCCGCCCGCGCCTGGTCGAGCTGGCCGGATTTCAACGCGCACTTCACCAGCAGGAAACGCGCGGCGGTGTGGTCCGGCGCGGTGCGCGCGGCTTCTTCCAGCAGCTCAATCGCTCGCCCCAGGTAAATCGTCTGCGTCTCGTCGGTCGCGAGGCCGAGATACACCAGCTCGTGATACTGCTCGGCGAGGAGCAGCAACTTGTTCAAGTGCCTCGGTGGCGTGGCAAGCTCGGCTTCGAGCGATTTCACGCGCGCCTCGAGGCCGGCGATGATCTGGTTGAACTGCGTCTGCGCGAGCAGGCGCACCTGTTCGTCGCTGTCCTGAATCGCCTTCTGCAACAGCGGCAGCGCCTTCTTCGGCTCGACGACGCGCAGCGCGAGGATCGCCGAGCGGCGGGCGACGTTGTCCTTGCCGTTGAGAATCTCGGTGACGGAGCGCGGCTCCTCCTGCTCGTCCAGCTCGTGCCGCGCGAGCGTGAGATACTGCGTGGTGCCGAGGACGTATTTGCTCTCCACATTCCGCGCGGGATCGAGCAGGAGCAGCAGCCGGTAGCCGAGCAGGAACAGCGGCCCGACGATGGGCAGCGGCAAGGCGAAGCCCACGACCAGCGCGGCGAAAGTCCACTTCAACCGGCGGTATTCCTTCGGGAAGACCAGCCGCAGCGCGGGCACAGCAGCGAGCAACGCGAGGAAATGAAAGCCCAGCACGGCGGACGCGGACGGCTCGTTCGCGAACAGCGCCTTGGCCGAGAGGAATTCCAACGCGACCGCGATGAACACGCCGGGAACGGCGGCGAGGCTGAGGGCGCTGCTTTCCGATTCCGGCGTTGGCTCGGCCGCTCCTTCGCGCGGAGCGGCGGGTGGCTCGGCACGTTTCCGTTTAGGCGACATGACGCGTCAGGTCGGCCCAGAGCTGGTCGAGGCTCGTCACGGTGTCGAGGTTGACGACGTGGGCCTGGAGGTGCGCGCCGAGTTCGGGATCCTTGCGGCAGGAAGCTAGGATGCGGTCGGCAAAGATCCCCACGCCGCGCTCGCCGCAGAGCGGGAGCAGCACGGCGAGGTGCGGGATGGGCAGGCCGATGGCCGCCGGGAAGTCGCCGCCGCGAATGTTCGCCATGATGAGCGCCTCGACGCGCGCCTGCTTCGACTTCGGCTGCCGCGCCGCCGCGAAGAGCACGACGGCAGAGGGCAGGCTGTGCTTCTGCCACGAGTCAAAGGCGAGCTGGACGTTCTGCCGGAAGAACTTTTCGGTGAACACGCGCTGGCCCTCAACGCCCTCGACCACGCGGCTCGTGGTGTCCGCCTGCGCCTCGACCTCGGCCACGCGCGACGCCCACCGGCAGATGAGCGCGACGAGATAAACCGTCTTCTTGGTGAGCGAGATGAACGGCATCCCGGTGACAATGAGCAGCGCCAGTGGCTGATCATGTGAGTCGAGCAGTGGCACGACCATGAGGTAGTCACGCTGCTCGGCCACGGCACGCTGCCAGAACTCCGGGATGGTCACGGCGGACTTGCTCTTGAGCGCGAGACCGGCCATCTCGACATCCTTCAGCGCGAGCCGTGCGCCCAGCGACCGCGCACTGCCAAGCAAGCCAGTCCGCACGAGCGTCTGGCCGTTGTCAGCGAGTTTGTAAATCGCGGCGTCGCTCACGCGGGCCTGACGGTTCAAGAGCAGGAGAATGTCCTGCCACAGTTCGTCGCCCTCGCTGTCGAAGAGCCGGCGGATTTCCGCGTCGAGCGTGGACAGCTCGGCGTCGCGCGTGGCGAGCAGGCGCTCCAGCTCGGCCTTCGCCTCGCGCAGAAGGAAGAGATCGGTGTCAAGTTTCTTGAGCCGTTCCGACGCGCGGTCGGCCTGGGCGTTGACGAGAATCTCGCGTGACTTGAAGCCGCGTTGAATCTGCCCGCAGATGCCGCCCGCCGCGAGCATCGCGGCGAAGAGGTAGCCGTGATGCCGGAGCAGCACGCTGATGCGCACGTCGAGCTGCCGGGTTTGAAGCTCCGGGCGGCTCTCCGGCCGGCCGTCGAGCACGACGATGGCGACCTGGTTCATGCGCTTCTCCAGCGCGGCGCGCGCCTGCTCGGGAGAGCTGACCGGATGGACCTCCGTTTGCTGGAAGAAGCCGAACGTGACCGCGAGAATCGCCACGCCCGCGCCCGCCATGCCGGACGCGAAGCCGTAACGGCAACCCATGAGGATTGGCAGCAGCAGCCACGGTGTCGGGTGCAGATGTGCCCAGCCGATGTCACGCGACGCGAAGAAGCCGTTGATGACCAGCAGCAGGCCGGTGAGGACCGCGAGGTCGAGCCAGCCGTGCTTGGGCGCAAGTTTGTTCAGGAAGTCCATCAGCGCGCGGCTTGGCGACAGCGTGTCATTGGTCGCCACGCCGGCGGATTTGCTCCACGTCCGGCTCGTATTTGCCGTGACCGAGCCGGGATGCGCGCGGCGGCACGGCGTAGCCAGAGCCGTTGTCCAAGCCGGGTTCACCGTAATGAGTGTTGCCGATGTATCCGCGCGAGCGGCCGCCGCGTTTGTCCGTGCCGGACATTTGTTGAACCAAACTTTCCATCGCCTCCTGCGCCGTGCGGCTGAGGCTGCCGAAATACTGCGTCATCTTCGTGCTCGTGCCCTGCCAGACGGTCGAGCCGTCCGCCGCGTCCACGAGGCGCATGGTGACGCTCACGATGGGCGAGCCGTCGAGGTCGCTCTTGTAGCGATATTCGGTGACGGTGCCGAGCAGGACGTGCGTGCATTGGAGCGAGCGGGCCAGCTCGACAATTTGCGCGGCCTTGCCTTCCTCGATCAGCGCACGGCTGCGATTGAGGCCGTCCTCGGTCTGCGCGAGCGGGACACCGTGGGCCAGCAGCGTCGTCGCCGCCAGCTCCGTGACGGCGCGTCCGGCGGTCTCGTCCGGCGTGGCGTTGTAAACCGGCGCGAGGAAAACCCGCCCGACACCGCCCATCGGCACGCGGCTGCCGCCTTGGCGGACCTCGGACGAAGCGCAGCCCGTGAGCACAATGGCGAGCAGCGGAGCGATGAGGAATCCAAGCCGGATCGGGCGCATAGAAATCGCGCGGAGCTTTTCGGAGCGGGGGCGAAATTGCAAGCGCACGCTTGGCGGGAGTTGCCCTCTGTCGCGCCGTCTCGCTACGCTCGCCGCACGATGGCTCACGCAACCGCCTCCACGCCTGCCGCGCTCGGCTACCGAATGCCTGCGGAGTGGGCACCGCACGTTTCCACATGGCTCACGTGGCCACGCCCCGAGGGCATCAGCTTCCCCGACAAATACGATACCGTGCCGGATGTTTACGCGGAGTTCATCCGCCACCTTGTCACGGTTGAGGAAGTGAACATCAACGTCTGGAACGCCGAGAAGGAGTCGTGGGTGCGCAGCCTCCTCACTGCGCGCAGCGTCCCGCTCGACCGCGTGCGCTTCCACCACTTTCCCGCCTACGAGCCGTGGTGCCGCGATCACGGCCCGATCTTCCTCACGCGCCAATCCGGTAGGGCCGACCTGCCGGTCGGCCAGCGCGCCATTGTGGACTGGGGTTACAACGCCTGGGGCAACAAGTATCCGCCCTACGATCTCGACGACGCCGTCCCGCAGCACGTCGCGAAGCTGCGCGGCCTGCCGCTCTTCTCGCCGGGCATCGTGATGGAAGGCGGCTCGCTCGAAGTCAACGGCTGCGGCACGTTGCTCACCACCGAGTCGTGCCTGCTCAATCCCAACCGGAACCCGCAGCTCACCAAGACTCAAATCGAGCAGCACCTCAAAGACTTCCTCGGCGTGACGAACATCCTCTGGCTCGGCGACGGCATCGTGGGCGACGACACCGACGGGCACATTGACGACCTCACGCGCTTCGTGAACCCGACCACCGTCGTGACCGTGGTCGAGGAAGACCCGGCGGACGAGAACTTCAACCTGCTGCAAGACAACTTGCATCGCCTCCGCACGATGAAAGACCAGGCCGGCCAGCCGCTACGCATCGTTGAGTTGCCCATGCCCGGCCTCGTGGAATACGACGGCCAGCGCCTGCCCGCGAGCTATGCGAACTTCTACATCGCCAACGGCCTCGTGCTCCTGCCGACCTACCGACACGCCAACGACCGCCGCGCGCTGGAGATTTTGCAGCGCGAGTTTCCACGGCACCGCGTCGTGGGCATTGACTCGACCGAACTCATCTGGGGTCTCGGCAGCTTCCACTGCATCAGCCAGCAGGAGCCGGCCTAGGAAACTGCGCCGAAGAAAGCAAACAGCTCCGTCGGACTTGCGCCCGGCGGAGCCGTTAGAGGTTGATGGGTGCCTACTTCTTTTTTTTCTTTGCGGCTTTTTTCTTGGCTGCCATTGGTCACTCACCTCCCTTCAACGCGCGCGAGCGCGACTCGAACAGGTTCCGAAAAGTTTCATGCACGCGACGCGGTTTAAGGCTGATGCGAGTTGAAGTAACGGATTCGCCCCCGCCACGTCACGACAAACTTTCACTTCGCGTCAATTTTTTTTGCCAGTATCGTCTCGCGCACGATGTCCGCCGCCGCTCCCGAACCGCAGCTCACGCCCATGATGGCGCAGTATCGCCGCGTCAAAGGCGAGCTGCCCCGGGACGCGCTGCTGCTCTTCCGCCTCGGCGACTTCTACGAAATGTTTTTCGAGGACGCCGTCGAGGGCGCGCGGCTCCTCAACGTCGCGCTCACCAAGCGCGGCGTCGTGCCGATGTGCGGCATCCCGCACCATGCGTTCAACAGTTACGTCGCACGCATCCTCCGCGCGGGCCGCAAGGTCGCCGTGTGCGACCAGGTCGAGGACGCGCGCCCCGGCCACCTCGTCAAACGCGAGGTCACGCAAATCCTTTCGCCCGGCACGCACTTCGACGAGCGCCTGCTCGCGGCGGAGCGGAACAACTTCCTCGCCGCCGTCTATCCGGCCGGCAAAACCACGGGCATCGCGGTCGTGGACCTGACCACGGGCGATTTCCGTACGACGGAAACGGAGAGCGACACCGAGTTGCTCACGGAGCTGGAGCGCTTGCGTCCGGCGGAAATCATTTATCCGAGCGAAGCGGCGAGCGTGCATGAACTGCTAACAGGCGGCGCC
>CAYZJP010000061.1:0-29302 GCA_964478755.1 uncultured Klebsiella sp. | reverse complement strand
CCCCGGCGCGCCGCGCAACCGCCTTGGCCTCGCGCAGTGGCTCACCGCGCCGGAGCATCCGTTGCTCGCGCGCGTCACGGTGAACCGGATGTGGTTGAGCCTCTTTGGTCGCGGCCTCGTGAAGACGGCGGAGGATTTCGGCAGCCAGGGCGAGAAGCCGCTTTATCCCGAAGTGCTCGACTGGCTGTCGCTGCGCTTCATACAGAGCGGCTGGGACGTGAAGGCGTTGATAAAGACCATCGTGATGAGCGGCGTGTATCGCCAGCGCAGCCTTGCTGATGCGAAGACGATGGCCGACGACCCGGACAACCAGTGGCTCGCGCGCGGCCCGCGCCTGCGCCTGCCCGCCGAGATGATTCGCGACAACGCGCTCGCCGCCGCCGGCCTGCTCAAGCCCACGCTCGGCGGTCCGCCGGTGAATCCCTACGAGATGAGCGAGTCGTTCAAGCCCGCGAACCCGACCGGCGGCGACGGCGTGTATCGCCGCAGCCTCTACACGAACTGGCGGCGCACCGGCCCGCCGCCCGCGCTGCTGGCCTTCGATGCCCCCCGCCGCGCCGTCTGCACCGCGAAGCGCGAGCGCACCGACTCGCCGCTCCAGGCGCTCATCCTCCTGAACGGCACGCAATACGTGGAAGCCGCGCGCGTTCTGGGCGAGTCGCTGCACCGTGACGCGCAGGGCAACGTGCCCGCGATGATTGAAGCCGGCTTCCTCCGCTGCCTTAGCCGCAAGCCGGACGCGAAGGAGCAGGCCATCTTGCAACAACTGCACCGCGAACAGCTTGACCATTTCAAGGCGAAGCCCGCCGAGGCCGAGAGCCTGCTGAAGACCGGCAACGCGAAGCGTGACGACAAAATCCCCGCGACGGAAGCCGCCGCCGCGACGGTGCTGGCGCAGGCGTTGCTCAATCACGACGGCTGCGTGGTGAAACGATAAACTAGAAGATATCTCGAATGGTTCATCCCAACACAGTGAAGCGGATTTTTCGCCTAGTTGAGTCATTACCACCCTACGAGTTGACATTGCGCGACCTACTAAAGCTTAAACAAGCACAACAGCTTTGCTACGAAGCGCAGGAGACCCATGACACAGAGAAAGCAATGAGGAGCGCTGTCGAAGCCATTAATCTCACACCGATGTGCGCCGATGCGTTTATTCTTCTGGCAGAAGGCATCTGCTATAACGCGTCTGACCGACTACTTCTTTTACAATGGGCCACTCGAGTTGGTGAAATATGTTGCCAAGATAAAATTGCGGAAAATTCCGGTCATCTACACGCATTTCTCGATGCTCGGCCTTACTTGCGTGCCCGTCTGCAACTTGCTCAGACCTTTCGAGAGCTTGGATGCTATGAAGAAGCCATCAACCATTTCGAAGCGCTCTTAAAAATGGAACGGAACTATCACATATCGAGAGCCATGCTCATGATTGGGTATCTGGAGCTTCGGAGGTTCCATGACGCAGAAAATCTTTATCGACAATACGCCGAACTCGGTGGAATCGATTTGCATTATGGAGAGTATGTTCGGCTCTACCTGCTTGGCAGCTCTGATTCGCTACTCAAAGAGGCACTCAAACGCGCATTGAAACGAAATTCGCATGTTCCAGCCTTGCTAGAATCACCGACAAAGTTAGTCGAGCGTTCACCATTTGGAGTAGTGTCAGGTGCACCTGATGAGGCGGCTGATTTTCTGGCTGCATCACACAGGCTCTGGGCTGGATATACAAAAATGAAACGGTCCGTTATCAAGGGTGCAAAAAACCTCCTGCCAATCATCGAACGCGAGAAGCAAGACGAAGCTAGGGCTTGGAAGGAGAAGTATGGCGCTTATCTGAAATAGATTTTGTATGAACATTTTTCCGAATCGCCGCCAATTCCTCAACCGCTTGGCCGGCGGCCTCGGCGGCGCGGCTTTGGCCGAGATGCTTGCATCCAGCGCCGCTGCCGCACCTTCCGCCGCCGTTGACCGCGGCATTCTTGGTGCGACGCACTTCGCGCCCAAGGCCAAGCGCATCATCTACCTGTTCATGTCCGGCGGGCCGTCGCAGTTGGACTTGTTCGACCACAAGCCGCTGCTCAACCAGCGGCACGGCGAGCAGTTGCCTGATTCCGTGCGCGGCGGACAGCGGCTTACGGGGATGTCGGGCAACCAATCGTCCATTCCGCTGGTCGGGTCGCCGTTCAAGTTCACCCAGCACGGGCGCGGTGGCACGGAGTTCAGCGAGCTGCTGCCGCACACGGCGGGCATTGCGGACGACCTGTGCGTGGTGCGCTCAATGTTCACCGAAGCCATCAACCACGGCCCCGGCGTGACCTTCCTCCAGACCGGCACGCAGATCGCCGGGCGGCCGAGCTTCGGCGCGTGGTTGAGCTACGGGCTGGGGCAGGAGAACGCGAACCTGCCGTCGTTCGTCGTGCTCATCACGAAGGGCAAGGGCGGTCAGCCGCTCGGCGCGCACTTGTGGGGTAGCGGCTTTTTGCCGACGAAGCATCAGGGTGTGTTGTTCCGCGCCGCGAAGGATCCGGTGCTCTACCTCGGCAATCCTGCCGGCGTGAGCGAGGACAGCCGTCGCCTGCTGCTCGACCGCCTGCGCGAGCTGCACGAGCACCAGCTCGTCGGCACGCCGGACGCGGAGATTCAGGGCCGCATTGACAACTACGAGATGGCGTTTCGGATGCAGTTCAGCATTCCCGACGCGACGGATGTTTCGCAAGAGCCGCAGAACGTTCTCGACAGCTACGGGCCGGACGTGAAGACGCCGGGCACGTTCGCGGCGAACTGCCTGCTCGCGCGCCGTCTCGCCGAGCGCGGCGTGCGGTTCATCCAATTGTATCATCAGGACTGGGACCACCACGGCGGGCTGCCGGGCGCGCTGCCGAAGATTTGCAAGGAAACCGACCAGCCCGCCGCCGCGCTGGTGAGCGACCTCAAGGCGCGCGGCCTCCTCGACGACACGCTCGTCGTGTGGGGCGGCGAGTTTGGGCGCACGAACTATTGTCAGGGAAAAATCTCGACGAACTTCGGCCGCGACCATCACCCGCGCTGCTTCAGCGTGTGGCTCGCGGGCGGCGGCGTGAAGGCGGGCACGAGCTACGGCGAGACCTGCGAGTTCGGCTACAACATCGCCAGCGACGGGGTGAGCGTGCATGACTTGCAGACGACCTTGCTGCATCAACTGGGTATTGACCACGAGCGCCTCACCTACAAGTTCCAAGGCCGACGCTACCGCCTGACCGACGTTCATGGGGAGCTGGTGAAGGGGCTGGTGGCGTAGCTGTCGGCAAGCGGAACACGGTTCTCTGCTGAATTCGCGTGAAGGGCCGGGGGCGAGCGGCATCCAACCACAGTTCATGAGCATCGCAGACATCATGTTGCAGCGGCGTCTGCTCTCGCAGGAGCAGTTGGCGGAAGCCTCGGCGTTGCAGCAGGCCGAAGGGCTCCGGCTGGACCGCGCCATCGTGCAGAAGGGCTGGCTTACCGAGCGGCAATTGCTCGATGTCTTCGGCGAGCAGCTTCATCTTCCCGTCGTCACGCTGGAGGATCGCACGTTCGACGGCGAGCTGCTGCGCTCCTTGCCGCCGCGTGTGGTTTACCGGCAACGGCTCGTGCCGGTCGGTCGCGTGGATGGCGTGTTGCAGGTCGCGACGAGCGATGCGTTCGACATCTACGCGTTCGATGATTTGCGCCTGCTCACCGGGCTGAACATCCAGCCGGTGCTCGCCACGCGCGACGAGATCGAGAAGGTCATCAAGACTCACTACGGCCTCGGCGGCGACACGCTCGATGAAATGGTCGGCGCTGATGACGAACCCGTCGCGGCGCTGGAAGGCAGCGAGGATTTGCTCGAAGCCGCGCAGGAAGCCAGCGTCATCAAGCTCGTCAATGAAATCATCGTCGAAGCCGTGAAGGAGCGCGCGAGCGACATCCACGTCGAGCCTTACGAGCATCAAATGGCCATCCGCTACCGCATTGACGGAGTGTTGCAGGAAGCGCCCGTGCCGCCGCAGATGCACCGCTTCGCCGCGGCCATCATCAGCCGCATCAAGATTCTCGCGAACCTCAACATCGCCGAGCGCCGCATCCCGCAGGACGGCCGCATCAAGTTCAACGTCGGCGGACGGCAGATTGACGTGCGCGTGAGCGTCATCCCGATGCTCTTCGGCGAAGGCGTCGTGATGCGTCTGCTCGACAAGGCGAACGTGCTATTCACATTGCCGCAGCTCGGCATGGACGAGCACACGTTCGGACTTTTCAAAGGCATCATTGACCGGCCGCACGGAATTTTTCTCGTCACTGGACCGACGGGCGCAGGCAAGACCACGACGCTCTACGCCGCGCTCAATGCCATCGTCGGCCCCGGTCTGAAGGTGCTCACGGTCGAGGATCCGGTGGAATATCACTTGGCGGGTGTGAACCAAATTCCCGTTCACGCGGCGGTGGGTATGACGTTTGAAAAAGGTTTGCGCGCGATCCTGCGTCACGACCCCGACGTGGTGATGATCGGTGAAATTCGCGATCTCGAAACTGCCAGCGCCGCCGTGCAGGCCGCGCTCACCGGCCACCTCGTGCTCTCCACGCTGCACACGAACGACGCCGCGTCCGCGCCGATGCGGCTTATTGACATGGGCGTTGAGCCGTTCCTAATCAGCAGCACGATGATCGGTTCGATGGCGCAACGTCTCGTTCGTCGCATTTGCTCCAAGTGCAAGAGCGAATACGAGCCTGACCGCGCGCACTTGCCGCGCGACCTCGAACTCGCACCCGGCGCCAAACTCTCGCGGGGCACCGGCTGCGCGCACTGCCGCAACACCGGCTATCGCGGCCGCAGCGGCCTCTACGAATTGATGGTGATGAACGACGCCATCTCTGAAAAAATCATCGAGCGTGCCCCCTCGCCGCAAATCGTGGCCGTCGCGCGGCAGGGCGGCCTGCGTCTGCTCCGCGAAGACGGCTGGGACAAAGTCCGTGCCGGCATCACCACGCCGGATGAAGTGGTGCTATGCACGGCGCTCTGATTTTTAGCCACGGATGAAACACGGATTGAACACGGAGATTGCCGTGCTGACGGATAGGGCTGAAAGCCCGACATTCGTCAGCCTGGGGTGGAGCGAACGCAGTGAGCGCAGCCCCAGGTGCCGGCCCGCCGAAAGGCCGGAGGGCTGTAAGCCCGACACTCAATCGCACTGGAATTCCATCGCACCAGTTTCGCGCTTACAGCGCTCGGTCTGCTTTCCCGCCGCTAACCTGGGGCTTCACCCCAGGCTGGCGAATCGCGGGCTTTCAGCCCTGCGGATTGGTGGCTCTTCATCCGTGTTTATCCGTGTCCATCCGTGGTTGCCCCGCATCGCATGACCCAGTTCACCTACACCGCGATGACGGAGGCCGGGGAGCGCGTCTCCGGCGCGCTCGAGGCCGAGAGCGAGGCGGCGGTGATGCGGTTGCTGGAGGACAAGCGCCTCTTTCCCGTCACCGTGCAAGGCGGGGCGACTGCGGATGGCGCGAAGCCTCAACGCCGCCGCGTCCGCACGCGCGACCTCGGCACACTTTACGGGCAGCTCGCGGATTTGCTCGGCTCCGGCGTCCCGCTGCTGCGCGCGCTCGACTCGCTCATCCGCTCGACGCCCGCGCCGGCACTTCGTGAGTTGCTCAAGGAAATCCGCGCGTCCGTCTCCGACGGCAAGACGCTCACCGACGCGCTGCGGCCTTACCCGGAAATCTTCCCCACGCTGCACATCGCGATGATCCAGGCGAGCGAGCGCGCGGCGTTCCTCGAAGACGTTCTGCGAAATTTGTCAGGCTTCCTTGAACGCTACGAGGAACTGCGCAGCAAGGTGATGGGCGCGCTGATTTACCCGGCGTTGCTCACGGCGCTCGGCACACTTGTGATGGTCGGTGCGCTGGTGTTCTTCGTGCCGCGCTTCGAGCCGCTGCTCGCCGCCGCGAAGAAGCCGCTGCCCACGGAGATTCTTTTTGCCGCGAGCAAGCTGGTGCGCGGCTGGTGGTGGCTGCTGCTGGCCGGTGGCGCAGGCGCGGGCTTCTTCCTCTGGCTGAACCTCCAGACCGAGGCGGCGCGGCGCAAGCTGGAGGCGTGGCAGTTGAAAATCCCCGTGGTCGGCAACGCGCTGCGCCTGCTGGCGATCACGCGTTTTTGCCGCATCCTCGGCACGATGCTCGCCAACGGCGTGCCGCTGCTCACCGCGCTGAAGATCGCACAAAATGCCACCGGCTCGACCCTCCTCGCCGAGCGCATCGCCGAGGCGACGGAGTCCGTGCGCAACGGCAAGCGCCTGTCCGAGCCGCTGGCCCGCGGCGGTTTCTTTCCTGACCAGATTCTTGCGATGATCGCTGTGGCCGAGGAGTCGAACAAACTCGACAAAGTGCTCGTGCAGATCTCCGACACCGTCGAGCGGCGCACGAACCGCTCGGTGGATCAGGCGGTGCGCCTCATCGAGCCGCTCATTCTCTGCCTCGTCGCGGCTGGCATCGGCTTTCTCGCGCTCGGTTTGCTGCTGCCTGTCTTCACGATGGCCAGCTCGCTGGGGTCGAAGTAGGCGGCTCCTCCGAACAAAGCTGCGCCTGGGAGAACATTTTTCCTATTTGCCGCACTTCCGTTGAATCTTACATCAAACATCCCGTCGCACTTAGGCCGACCATGAAGTTGAAAATCGCATTGCTTACGAAAAGGCTGCCGCGTCGCGCGGCGGGATTCACGCTCATCGAAGTGCTGCTGGTCATCGTGATCATCCTGATGCTCGCGGGGGCGCTGGTGGTCTTCGTGCTGCCGCAGCAGAAGGGCGCGGAGAAAAACACCACCAAGCTGATGCTCGCGCAGGTCGCCACCGCGTTGGACACCTACCGGCTGAACCTCGGCCACTATCCGACCGAACAGGAGGGCGGCCTCGACGCGCTGATGAAGAAGCCGACCTTCGAGAACGAGCGCATGGCCGAGAAATGGCAGGGGCCTTACCTCAAGCCAGGCACCACTCTCGACGACCCGTGGGGTCACAAACTCCGCTACGAGCTCATCGCCGCCGGGGCCGAAGGCGACAACAAATCCGCGCTGCCCTACAAGCTTTTCTCCGTCGGTCCCGACGGCCAGCCCGACACCGACGACGACATCAAGCACGGGGCCGAACCCGCCAGCTCTGGAACCGCGACGCCCTGAACCACATCGTCATGCTCCTGCCCCAACGCCAGATCAACACCCGCGCCTGCGGCTTCACGCTCATCGAGCAGTTGCTGACCATCGTGCTTGTGCTGCTCCTGCTTGGCGCAGCGGTCTATAACTTCTCGTCGTTCAACCGCTCGGCGCGGCTCGACGAGGGCGCGACGCAGGTGGAGGCATTGTTCCGCTTCGCCCGTGCGCACGCCGCCAGCACGGGGAAGCAGGTGCGCATCGAATTCGCCGAAACGGCGACCACGACCGACCCCGCGCCCAGCGAGACACCCGCCGCAAACGTCCGCGTGACGTGGGAACCGAACCCCATTGGCGCGCCGGGAGTTTTTCAAGACCTGCCCGACGCCGCAAACTACGTTCAGAGCATCAACGATCTGGTCAGCGTGCAGGAAGTCCGCCTCAACAACACACCGTCGGACGCCGCCGCGCCCGCCGCGGAGCCGACTGCACAAACTACGCCAGGCGACGCGACGGCCCCCGCCGATGACGTCACCCGCAGCCCGATGCCAGCCGTGACGTTCTATCCCGACGGCACCGGTGACTCCGTCCAGCTCGTCCTCAGCTCGCTGAACGAGGAGGACGTCCGCCGTTTTTCCGTGCGCGTCGTCGGCCTCACCGGCGCGATCCGCCGCCAGTTGGTCGGCGACCCGACCGCGAACGAAACCGCGCCTCCCGCTCCGGCCACGGAGGCCGCTGCCGAGGTTGCGAAATGAGAGTCGCCCCGGCTCGCCTCGCTTCACCTCGCCGGGGAACCGCTCTGCTCGAAGTCATCCTCGCCCTCGCCCTTTTCGTCACCGCCGCCGCCATCGTCACCAGCGGCATGAACGCCTCGACGGTCAGCCTCGACCGCCAGCGCCTCAACACCCACGCCGCGAACCTCGCCGCGACCGCGCTCGCGGAAGTCCAGCTTGGCATCCGCTCGACCGCCGAGGCCGGCGAGCAGCCGTTTGCCGCGCCGTTCGACCAGTGGACCGCCGAACTTGTCGTGACCCCGACCGAAACCGAGACCGGCGAAGCCAGCGGCCTGCTGCGTGTCGAGGTCATCATTCGCAACAAGGAATCCACCCTCGTCCGACGCCTCGCGCAAGTCATCCGCCTCGATCCCAACCGCCGCGCCGCGCCCGCCGCCTTTTGAACGATGCGCCTGTCTCGCCACCAGCCTTGTAGGGGACGCGCCGCCTTCACGCTCCTCGAAGTCGTCCTCGCCATCAGTATCGCCATCGTGATCCTCGTCGCCGCGCTCGCGTTCCATCAGCAGGCGACGACGCTGCGCGGCCAGCTCCTCGAAGAGTCCGAGCGTCTCGCCGCCGTGCGCCAGGTCATGGACCAGCTTTCCGCCGATCTCCGCGTCGCGCCCGTCCTCAACGGCACCGGCTTCACTGGCGACTCCAATTCCCTCCGCTTCGTCACCACCGGCCTGCCGCTCCAGCCCGGCGAAATTGCCTCCGATCTCAAGCGCGTCAGCTACCGCGCCACGTATGCGGGCGAGGGCACGAACATCGCCGTCAGCGGACTCCTGCGCACCGAGGAGCCGGCGGTGGACCTCATCGCGTCCCCGCTCGCGCCCGCGCTCGCCACCGTCGCCGGTGACACCAACGCGCCCACCGTCGCCACCGAGCCGCTGACCGAGGCGATCCGTTTCCTGAGCTTCCGATTCTGGGACGGTGCGGCCTGGCGCGACAACTGGAGCGGAATCGCACCACCGCCGGGAGTGGAAGTCAGCCTCGGCTTTGAGCCTCTCCCGCCCGACGCGCTGCCTGACCAGTATCCCGGCGAAATTTTCCGCCGCGTCATTTTCCTCCCTGCAGGCCAGCCGAAGCCACCGGAAACCAACCTCGTCGCCCACGCGAACTCACGGTGAAACTCCGGCCAACAATTGAATCACGTGAACGTCGCGCTCCCCGAGGCTTCATCCTCGTCGCCGTCCTCGTCATCGTGATGCTGCTCTCGATGCTCGCGGTCAGCCTGCTCTTCCGCTTCAAGGCCGAGGACACCGCAGCCCACGCGAGTGTCGGGACCGAGCAGGCTTGGGCTGCGGCCATGAGTGGCGTCGAGGAAGCGTTGCGCGTCGCGTCCGCCGCCACGCCGGGCTCGACCGACTGGCAGGAAAATCCCGCCGCCTTCCGCGACCGGCTTGTCTTCGAGGATGGTGACGAGCGCTGGTTCTTCACCGTTTTCTCGCCGGGCGGCAACGAGTCGCTCGCGGAGTTTCGCCACGGCCTCACCGATGAAGCCTCGAAGGTGAACATCAACGTCTCGACCAACGCCAACCTGGAAAAAATCCCGCGCCTCACGCCTGCGATGGCGGCCGCGCTGCTCGATTTCATTGATGCTGACGACACGCCCCGTCCCGAAGGTGCGGAACAGGATTATTACAGCGGCCTGCCACGGCCCTATAAAATCCGCAACGGTCCGCTCGTCTCGCTCGACGAGTTGCTGCTCGTGCGCGGCTTCACGCCGGAATTGCTCCACGGCTCCGCCGCGGCACCGGAGAGCGCAACCAACAACGAAGCCCCACCCAGCGCCGTTGATGCGCGGCCCGCGCGCGGCCTGAGCCAGTTCCTCACCATCGCCTCCTACGACCCCGACACGGCGAACGACGGCACTTACCGCATCAACTTCAACAGCCCCACCGCAGTTCTTCCCGAGGCCGAGCTGCCCGCGTCGCTCACGAACTTCCTCGCCGCGCTCCGCACCAACGAGATCACGTTCAACCATGCCGCCGAACTGCTCGAAGCCACGCAGACGGTGAAAGACGACAAGGGCGCGGACGTGGAACTCGCGTCCGGCGTCGGCAAGGCCGAGCTGGCGACCGTGCTCGAACTCCTCACCACCTCCGCCGAGCTTCAGATTGATGGCCTCATCAACGTGAACACCGCCAGTGCCACGGTGCTCGCCACGCTTCCCGGCGTGGACGAGGCGCTCGCGGAGTCCATCGTCTCCGCGCGCGGCGCGCTCGGACCGGACCGCAAGACCACCATCGCGTGGCTGTATCAGGAAGGCGTGGTGGACGCCACGAAATTCAAGGCGCTCGCCCCGCTGCTGACCGCGCGGAGTTTTCAATTCACCTTCCAAGTCATCGGCTACGGCGTGCCGTCGGGCCGCTTCCGCGTGCTCGAAGCCGGCATTGACGTGGCCGGCGGCACGCGCCGCGTCACCTATCTCCGCGACGTGACCCGGCGCGGATTGCCCTTCAACCTCGGCGGCGAGGCGGCGAGCAGTCCGGCGAAGACGGCGAAGCGAAATGGGAAGGAGGTCCGTCGTGGCTGACCGCGACGCCCTGCCTGCGTTCCCGCTGAAGAAATTCGCGCCCGCCCGCGAGCAGCGTTCCCGCTTACCCGCGCAAGCCACCGCGCTGGATTTGGACAGCCGCACGTTGCGTGTCGTGCAGCCCGCCACACGCGGTGGCCAGCCCGCCGTGAGCCGTGTGTCGGTTGCGCCGCTCGACCTGCCCGCCGATGCCGACCGCGCGGATGCTGTCGCGCTCGGAGCGGCGATCGCGAAGGCGCTCGACCAGCTCAAGCTCAAACCCGGACCCGTCGTCATGGGCATCCCGCGCGCGCAGGTCGTGTTGAAAACCCTGCTGCTGCCGGTCATCGCCGATATGCACGATCTCGCGTCTGTCGTGCATTTGCAAATTGGCAGGGATCTGCCGTTCCGCGTCGCTGATGCCGTGATTGATTTCCAAGTCCACCGGCAGATCACTCCGCCAGTGCCCAAGCCGGATGCGAACGCGAAGCCTGGCCAGTCCACCGAACCCGTCGTCTTGCCGCCGCCGAAACTCGAAGTGCTCGTCGCCGTCGCGAAGCGCGAGGTCATCGCATTTTACCAGCGCGCCGCCGAGGTCGCCGGGTTGAAGCTGATCGCGCTCGGCTTGCTGCCCAGCGCAAGCGCGCGATGCGTCGAGGCGTGTCGCGTCGCGGAGCGCGGACAGGCCTACGCGCTTATTTCGCTGCGGCCCGACGAGGTCAGCATAGACATCGTCGCCGACCAGGCCGTGCCGTTCAGCCGGGGCGCAGGCGTAAAATCGGCGACGGAGCGGGGCGCGGCGGAAGCCTTCGTCAACGCCGCGACCATCGAGGTCGTCCGCAGCCTGCACAGCTACAGCGGACTCGGCGCGCAAGGCGCGCTGGCCAAACTTTTCGTCGCAGGCACGACCGGCCACGAGGCCGCCGTGGTCGCCGCGCTCGCCACGCGCATGAGCACGCCGGTCGCGTCACTGGACACGACCGCACTGGATTTGCCCGAAGACTCCCGCGCCCAGGCAGCCGGCGCAACCGCCGCCATCGGGCTTGCGCTCGGCTTCGCGGACGCAAACGGGCTGCCGTTCGACTTCCTCAATCCCAAGCGCCCCGCCGTGCAGCGCGATCTGCGGAAGACTCGGATTCTGGCTGGCCTCGCGGCGGCTGCCGCGCTGTTTCTCATCGTCGCGGGCGTGCGGACGTGGCTCGTCGGCCAGCGACAGAAGGTGCTCGACGCTGTTACTGCCGAAGTCGCCGCCGCTGAAAAGCATCGGCCCGTTTACCGGCAGATGATTTCTCAGGCTGGCGTGGTGAACGAGTGGGTGCGGAGCGAACGCGACTGGTTGACGCATTACGCCTACCTCACCGCCGTGCTGCCGCCGAGCGATGAGATTTTCCTCACGTCCTTCTCCGTGAGCGGACCGGGCGCGCTGCGGCTCGCGGTGCGCGCGAAGAGCGGGGAAATTCTCGCCAAGGTCGAGAAGCAGCTCCGCGCCGCCGGCTACGATGTGAGGCCGCTCGCCATCACACCCGGCTCCGACCACAACGGCTACGAGTTCCAGTCCACCGTCGAGCTGGCCGTGCCGGACAAGCTCAAGATTGACCTCGCGAAAGTGAAGCCGCCCGCCCGCCCGGCGGATGATGGGTCGCTCGATTCACCGCGCAAGAAAGGAGGCGGATGAACGCCCGCGAGAAACTTCTGGCCGTGGGCGTCCTCGGCACCGCCGCGCTCCTCGGCGGCGCGCTGGGCCTGCGCGCGTTCATCACCAAGCCGGTCACAGAGCTGGACAAGCGCATCGTCGCCGCGCGCGAGCGGCTGGAAAAAATCAACACCGAGCGGCGAAACTTTTTCACGGCCGAGGACCGGATCAAGGCGCTGACGAAGCTCGCCTTCGCCGACACGGTGGACGAGGCGAGCGCGCGTTCCGGGGAGGCGCTGACCAAACAGATTCTCCAGGCCGGGTTGAACGAGGCGAGCTTCACGCGGCTGCCGGTCGGCCCGCGGAAAATGCGCGGCGCGAGTGAAATTGGCTGGAACGTGCAGGGCGACGGCCCGCTCACGAGCATCGTGAACCTGCTCTTCGTGCTGGAGCAGTCGCCGTTCCTGCTGCGGCTGGACGGCCTCGTGATGGCGCAGGGCGACCAGCCCGGCCAGGCGCGGGTGCACTTCCGCTGCCTCACGCTCGTGATGGACCCCGCGCCCGAAGTGAAGCGCGAGACGCTGCTGGCGAAGGTCGGTTTGGATTCCGTCGAGCGCCGCACGTTTGACGGCATCGTGACGCGCGACATCCTGCGGCCTTACTTCAAACGCCCGCCGCCGGTCGTTGCGAAAGGTTCTTCAGGCGCGCGCGCCGTGCCTGCTGGCCCGCCGAAGCCGCCCGGCCCGGAGACGTTCCGCGTCGTGTCGCTCTCCGAGTGGCAGGGCCAGCCGGAAGTCCACGTGCGCGACACGGTCAACGAAAAGACGCAGCGCTACAAACCCGGCGACCCGCTCGCCGGCGGGACGATCGCGCTGGTGGACTACCGCGCGATGCCGTTGCCCGGCGCGAGTGGTCTGCAATCCTTCAGCCGCGTCATCGTGCGCGTGAAAGACGAGTTCTTCGCCATTGAGCACGGCCAGACGCTGGCGGATTTGCGCAAGCTCGAACCTGAACAGCTTCCGCCTCAATTGAGCAAGCCGGCCGGTGAAATTCCGCGCATCGAACCATGAATTTCCTTTCAAGCTTATGAGCCGAACGAACCAAACGCTCCTCGCCCTGGCTCTCGCCGGCGGCACGTTCACCCTCGCGGCGCAAGATGCGCCCAAGGCCGCCACGCCCGCGAAGACCGTCACCATCGCGCCCGGCCCCGCCGCGCCCGCGCG
The DNA here is from genome assembly GCA_964478755.1 of uncultured Klebsiella sp. Taxonomy (GTDB): domain Bacteria; phylum Verrucomicrobiota; class Verrucomicrobiia; order Limisphaerales; family SXTU01; genus SXTU01. The sequence continues at coordinate 16,017 of CAYZJP010000061.1, read as the reverse complement.
CAACATCCGTTTCCAGTTTGACGGCATTCCCTACGCCGACGTGATCGAACGGTTTGCGCAGATGGCGGGCAAGCCGCTCGTCGCCAGCACGAACATCGCCGGCACGCTGAGTTACAACGATTCGAGCGCCTACACCTTCGAGGAGGCGCTCGACACGCTGAACGTGATCCTCTCGATGAAGGGCATGATGCTCGTCGAAAACGGCAACTACCTGCGCCTCGTGCCCTTCAAGGAGCTGCCGTCGCAGCCGCTGCGCTTGGTGCGCGGCACCGGCCCGACCGGCGATGTGCGGCCCGGCGAAATCGTCACCGCCGTGCTTGACGCAAAGAACGTGGACTCGAAGGAAATCACCGAGACGCTCACCACGATGCTCTCGAACGCCGGCTCCCTCGCCGTGCTCCCGCGCGGCCGGGGCGTCATCATCACCGACCGGCTCGCAAACATTCAGCGCATCAAGTCGCTGCTTGCGACGATTGACGTCGAGGCGCCTGCGGAGCGGCAGATGAAAACCTACGCGCTCCAAAACTCCTCCGGCGCGATTGTCGCCGACCTGCTCAACCGCACCTTCGGCGTCGCCACCGCGCCGAAGCGCACGCAGTTCAACGCGACCACCAAGGCGCTCGACACGCTCCCGCCCGACCCGAACGAATACATCACGGCGGTCTATGACGACGCGTCCCGCACGATGGTCCTCTTCGGCCCGCGCGAGCGCATCGCGCTGGCGGAGGAGCTGATTTCCAAGTTCGAGCAGCGCGAAGGCCCGGCGGGCGACGTGCGGATTTATTTTCCGCAGACCATCAAGGCCGAGGAACTCGCGCTCATCATCCGGCAGGCGATTCCCGGCGTTGCCGAGCCGAAGGAAAGTTCCGCGACTTCCGCGACAAAGGCGCGCGTCATCGCCGATTCGCAGCAGAACCGGCTCATCGTCGCGTCGCCGGTCGCGGCGCAGTTGGAGCAGATTGACCTGCTCATCAACCGCGTGGACAAGGGCACGGTCGGCAATCCAAACGCGACGAACAACATCCCGCTCCGCACGCAGACCGTGCAGCTCACGAAGGTCTTCCGCCCGCGCGCGACCGAGCCGAAAGACTTCGCGCAAATCCTCACGCAGGCGCTCACACGGCGCGACCCCGGCGGGCGCATCGGCACGACCGCGAGCGTGACGTTCGACGCGGCGAGCAAGAGCGTCGTCATCACCGGCTCGCCCGGTGACTTGCAGACGGCGACGGAGATTCTCACACAGTTGGAGACGGGCACGTCGCAGCCGCAGCCGCTCCAGACGCGCTTCATCGAGGTTGGCACGGCGGCGGACGCGAAGCGCCTGCTGCCGCTGGTCGAGGAGCTTTACCGCAACCAGATGAGCGGGGCCGGCGCGCTCGACTCCGGCGCGCACGCCAAGCTGATGAGCGACGACAACGGCCGGCTCATCGTCACCGCGAGCGAGCCGCACTTGCTGCGCATCGAGGAACTGGTGAAGCAACTGCGCGGCAAAAACGGCGTGGCTCTGAACCGCCAGTTGAAAATCATCGCGCTCAAGAACACGCGGCTTGAAGCCGTTTTCCCCGGCTTGGAAAAACTTGTCACCGACCGCATGGCCGACCGTCGTTACGAGGGCCAGCCAAAGCCGTCCGTCGTGCCGGACAACGCGAACAACCGCCTGCTCGTCACCGCCACGCCGGAGCAGCTCTCGGAAATTGAACAGCTCGTGAACGTCGTGGACCTCGCGCCCGCGACGCAGCGCCGCGAGATGGTCGTGCTGCCCGTGCGCGCGAAGTCGCCGACCGAAATCATCACGCTCGCCACGCAGCTCCTCGCGCAGATGGGCGGGCCGGGCACCGACCCGCAGATGGAGCCGAAGCTCATCCCTGACGCGTCTGGCAAGCAAATCATCGTGCTCGCCACCGCGAAGGACTTGGCCCGCGTGCGCGAGTTGGTCACGCAGCTCGACACGGCCACGACTCAAAATCTCGCCCGCCAGTTCCGCACGGTGGAATTGAACGCGCGCTCCGCCACCGACCTCACGCCGCTCGTGACGCAGCTTTATGCCGAGCAGATTCGCGGACAGAGCGAACCGCCCGGCGGCGCGGCCACGGTTCTTGCGGACACCAAGAACAACCGCATCATGGTCAGCGGCGCGGACGCGGAAATCCTCCGCGTTGAGGCCATCATCCGCCAGCTCGACCCGGTTGGGAAAAAGCCCGCGCGCGACGAGACGCGCATCATCCGCTTGAAGGCCGCGCTCGCCGCCGAGCTGGCCGGGCTTGTCGAGAAAAGTCTCAACGCACAGGCCCAGTCCGTGCGCGTGCTCGTGGATGCGCGCAGCAACAGCCTTGTCCTCAGCGGCGAGCCGGACGCGGTCGAGGCCGCGGCGAAAGTCATTCAGCAGCTCGACACGTCGTCCGACGTGCAGCCGCGCGAGATGCGCGTGATGGAGTTGAAGCAGGGCGACGCCACCGCCATCGCCGCGCTCGCCACGCCGCTCGTCACCGAGCTGCTCAAGAGCCAGCGCGGGCCGGAGTATTCGCCGACGGTGAAGATCGTCGCGGACGCCGCTTCCAACCGGCTCATCCTCAGCGGCCCGCACAGCGAGGTGATCGCCGTGAACACGATCGTCGAGCAGCTTGACCAGGCTCCCGAGGGCGCGGGCGGTGCGAAGGTCTTCAAGCTTAACAACGCCACGGCCATCAAGGTCGTCAGCGTCGTCTCGAACGCGATGGTGCGCTTCGACGCGCGCAACCAGCCCATCCGCCGCGTCACGGTCAGCGCGGACCCGGAGTCGAACAGCATCGTGGTCGCCGGCACGCGCGCGGATTTGAAGGACGCCGAGAACATCATCCAGCGGCTCGACAACGAGGGCATTGACCCGTCGAGCATGGAGAAGCCCAAGGCCATGAAGCTTGTCGAGGTGCGTGGTGATGCCGATGCCTTGGCTGCGCTTGCCACCAAGGTTTTTGTGGCTCAGAGCGGAAGCCACGCGATGACCAACCTCGTGAGCATCACGCCGAACGGGAAGCGCATCATCGTGCTCGCACCTCCCGCCGTCCTGCCGCAGATCGAGGCGCTCATCACCTCGCTCGACGCGAAGCCCGACGACACCCAGCGCGAGTTGCATTCCGTCGCGGTGAAGAACGCGTCCGCCGCCGACCTGCTCCCGAAGGTCACGGCGATTTACACCGAGCAGGCCGCCGGCAAGGCGCAGAAAGCAGCGACGATTTACGCCGACGCGACTGGCACGCGCTTCACGGTGTTCGGAACGAAGCAGCAGGCCGAGGCGATCCAGCAGATTGTCGAGACGCTCGCCGGCGGCCAGCCCGCGACACGTGAGGCGAAGGTGTTCGACCTCGGCAAGCTGGCCGAGGCAAAGCGCGTGATGCCGCTGGCCTTGCAGTTCTACAAGGACGAGTTCGCCGCCAACCCGCAGCTTGGCGCGGCCGACGCGCAGATGGTCAGCGACGGCGTCTCGGGCCGCATCATCGTGAGCGCGCGCGCCGAACACATGAAGTCCATCGAAGCCATCTTCACGCGCCTCCAACCCGCGACGGCGACCACGACATTGCGCGAGACAAAGACCATCGAAGTCGGTGGCGCGAACGACGTCACGCGCCTGTTGCCCATCGTGCAGAAGCTCTACACCGAGCAGTGGAAGGACAAGCCGGAGACCGACCCGGCGGACGCGCAGATTGTCGCAGACCCGCAGGGCGGGCGGCTGATCGTCACGGGCCGGCCCGACCACGTGAAGGAGATCGAGTCGTTGCTGCAAAAACTCGGCACTGGCAAGGCCCGCACGTCGGCGCGCGACACGCGCATCTTCGATCTCACCACCGCGAGCGCGGTTGAGCTGGCCGTCACGGTGAAGACCCTTTACCTCGAACAGGCGAAGGCCCGCTTCGGCGCACAGGTTCCGGACACGCTCATCACGCCCGACACGGCGGCGAACCGGCTGATCGCCGTGGGCGACACCGCTGAGTTGGACGCCATCGCCGACCTCATCAAGAAGCTCGACACCACTGGCGGACAAAGCTCGACCGCGCGCGTTTTCAAAATCAAGTCCGCCGACCCCGCAAAGGTTGCCGAAGTGCTCGGCACCGCGCTCGTGCGTTTCGACGCGGCGGGCAAGGCGCAGAAGCGCGTGAGCATCTCGGTGGACGCGAAAACGCGCACGCTCATTGTCACCGGCGATCCGAAGGAATTGCAGGCCGTGCCCGCCATCATCGAGCAGCTCGACCAGTCGCTCGGCGAGCAGCCCGCCCGGCGGATGCAGGTGGTGACCCTCAAGAACGGCAGCACGGCGGATCTCGCCGCGAAGTCGCGGAAGCTCTTCGACGACCAGGTCAAGAGCCAGCCGGAACTGGGGGTCTCCGAAATCCTCATGCTTGAGGACGCCGCCAGCAACCAGCTCATTCTCGCCGGCACGGACGCGCAGTTGAAGTTGCTCGGGAAAATTCTCGACGACCTTCAGGCTGCACAATCGGCACAGGGCGAGCGGCTGACCAAGTTGATTGACCTCGGCCAGCCGGATGAAGTCACGCGCGTGCTGCCCCTGTTGCGCCAGCTTTATGAGGATCGCTGGAAGAGCAAGCCGCTCAACGACCCGGCCGACGCGACGATTCTCGCCGACCGCGCGAACGCCCGGCTCATCATCACCGCGCGCACGAACCATCTTGTGGAACTGGATGCGATCCTCGCGCAGTTACGCGGCAAGCCGCAGACCGAGCCGCGCGAGACGCGTTTTTTTGAACTGATCAGCACCAGCGCGGCGGACCTGGCGGCGACGGTGAAGCTGCTTTACACGGAGCAGGCACGCACGCGGCCGAGCGCGCTGACAGCGGGCGAGACGTTGATTCTCGCCGAGACCAATTCCAACCGGCTCATCGTCACGGCGGGCACGAACGAACTGGCCGTCGTGGAGGACATCGTTCGCAAGCTCGACAAGTCCGCCCAAAGCGCCAACGCGCGCATCTTCAAGCTCAAGTCCGCCGACCCCGTGCAGATCACGGACATCCTCACGAATGCGTTTGTGACCGTTGACCGGTTAGGCCGCTCGGTGAAGCGCATCGGCGTGGCCACGGACGTGAAGAATCGCAGCCTGGTCATCACCGGCGAGGCGAGGGATCTCCAAGCCGTTGCGCTGCTGCTGGAGCAACTCGACGTGCCCACCGGTTCGGACGTTGTGCGCACGATGCGGGTCTTCGCGCTGAAGGGCCGCCGCGCGACGGAGACCGCGCCGAAAATCAAGCAGGTCTTCGAGGAGCGTGCGCGCAGCTTGCCGGAAGTCGGCACCGCCGGAGCGCTCGTCATTGAGGATGTTCCCGGCAACCAGCTCATTCTTGTCGGCACCGAGAAGCAGCTCGCGCTCATGCAGGACGTGGCGGACGTGATGGACAAGGCCGGCAACGCGTTGGGCCGCGAGGTGCGCGTCCTCAATCTGGAGCGCAACTCAGCCGCCGCCATCGCCGCGATGCTCACGCGCCTCTACCCGCGCCAGACCGGCACCGTGGACCGCGAGGACCGCATGCTCATCAGCGCGGGCGGCGACGACAACACCCTCATCGTGGACGCCAATCGCAGCACGCTCGATCAGGTCGAGCAACTCGTCCGCATCATGGACGCCGCGCCCGCGGGCGAGAAGACGACCTTCCAGACAGTCCAGTTGACCAAGGGGCGCGCCGACGATGTCGCCACCGCGGTCACGACGGCGTTCACCGCGAAGTTGACGAAGGGCAAACTCCCGCGCACGACGGTCACGCCGGTCACCGGCTCGAACACGCTTCTCATCAACGGCCCGAACGCCGAGGTCGAGGAAGTGATGAAAGTCATCCAGACCCTTGACACGGAGAGCAAGGGGCACGAGATCGAGATTCGCATTTACAAGCTGGAGAACGGCAAGGCGAAGGAAGTTTCCGAGGTCATTCTGCAGCTCCTGCAAAGCGTGACGCGCTCGAAGGGCAAGGCCTCCGCCGCGAACGTGGCCGTGGACACACGCGCCAACTCGCTCATCATCTCCGGCACGCACGCCCACTTCAACGTGGTGGAGAAGATTCTTCCGACGCTCGACAAGGCGCCCGAGCGTTCCGACCGCGACGTGCAGTTCGTCTGGCTCAAGAAGGCGAAGGCGTTTGATGTCGTGTCGAAGCTGGAGTCGTTGTTCTCCGACCGGCCCAAGGGCGAGCAGCCCATCATCGAGGCGGACTCATTGAACAATTCCGTCACCGTCATCGCGAAGCGCGGCGACCTCGCGCAGATTCAAGACCTCATTGCGCGCCTCGACGAGCAGAGCAAGGACACGAGCATCCAAGTGCGGCTGCGCCCGCTCGACCGTGTCGTGGCCGAGCAGATGGCGAAGATGTTGCAGAACATTTATCCGCAGATGTCGCGCGGCACCGTGCGCGTGGTCGAGAAACTCGAACCGCCCAAGCCCGGCGCGCCCGGCACGAATGCGCCTCCGTCAACAACGCCGGCTCCGCCGCGCCCGCAATCGCAGGCGGCACCAGCGGAGACGAACGCCGTCCCCGAGGTCGTCATCGCCGTGGACAAGAGCGCCAACTCTCTCGTGCTGTCCGGGCCGGTGCAGGAGCTGGACAACATTGACCGCATCATCAACGACCTCTCGCTGAACTTCTACAGCAACGAGGCCGAGTTCCGCCTGTTCCCGCTGAAGGACGCCGATCCGGTCATCGTGGCGCGCACGCTCAACGAGTTGCTCCGGCTTCCGCCCGTGACCGTTCCGCCAACCGTGCCCGGCCAACCGCACACGGTCGTGCCGCAGCAACCGCGCATCACGGTCGTCGCCGAGCCGCGCACGCGCAGCGTCATCGTCCGCGCGCGCCCGACTGATTTCCCGTTGATGGAATCGCTCATCAAGCAACTCGACGGCGCGGGTCTAGCGGCGCAGCTCGACTTCCGCGTCGTGCCGCTCACCAATGCGCCGCCAGACAAGGTGCTGCCACTCGTGCAGCAGATGGTCACGCAACTCAACGTCGTCCGCCCCGGCGAGGCGCTCACCGTGACCGCCGACCCGCGCTCGCGCGGGTTGCTCGTGATCGGTCGCGACACAGTGATTGACCAGGTCGAGAAAATGATTCGCGCGCTCGACAAGCCCGCGCAGCACGTCGAGGCCGAGGTCATGATTTTTGCGCTGAAGAAAGCCAGCGCGACCCAGCTCGCGCTCGTGTTGCAGAACATGATCCGTCCCGGGCCGCAAGGCACGCAGACGCCGGAGTCGCGCGAGTTGCAGGAGCAAATCCGCAGGCTGCGCGTGCTCGGCGACAACGGCGAGGCCGTCTCGCTTGACTTGACCAAGCCCATCCGCATCGCCGCCGACGGCGCGGGTGGTGGAAACCGATTGCTGCTCACTTCAACTCCGGAAAATCTCAAGGCGCTCGCCGCTGTGGTCGAGTTGATGGACACGCCTCAAGTCGTCGAGGGCGTGAATGTCCGCATCGTGAAACTCCAGCACGCGGACGCGACGACGGTCTCGACGACGTTGCAGAGCATCTTCACGCAAGGCCGCACGCTCGCGACCGGCCCCGGCGGGCCCGGCGCGCAGCCCGATGGCTTGACCGGCAAGGCGCTCGTCAACCCGCTCGGCATCGGTGTGGACGCGCGGTCGAACACGCTCATTCTCACCGGCCAGAACGAGACGATTGAACTGGCATCCAAGATCATCGAGGACTTGGACAAGCAGGTGGAGCGCTTCGTGACCGAGGTGAAGCTGTTCCGCCTCAAGCACGCGTCGGCTACGCGCCTGCTGCCGTTGCTGCAATCGGTCTTTGCCGAAGGCCCGACCGTGCCGGGCACGGAAGGCTTGAACACGCAAGTTACTCGCTTGCGCACGCTGAAGGATGCCGCCACGCCGCTGACGACCGAACGCGCGAAGGCCCGCGCGGCGCTGACGATTCAGGCGGATGACTTGTCGAACATCCTCATCGTTGCGGCGCGCAGCGACATGCTGCCGCTCATCGGTGACATCATTGACCAGCTCGACATTCCGTCCGCGTCCGGGCTGGACACGGTCCGCATCTTCCCGCTCACTCACGCGGAGCCGGCAGCCGTGCAGAAAATCATTTCTGACCTCTACGCCGGGCCGCGCGCGGGTGTGGTGCGCAACGAGGACAAGCCAGTCGTCACGCTCGATGAGCGCACCGGCTCGCTCATCGTCGCGGGCAACGCGAAGAGCTTCGCCATCATCGAAGGGTTGCTGAAACAACTGGACCAGTTGTTGCCCGTGGACCTGCGCGACATCCGCATCCTCCCGCTGGAGCACGCTGACGCGAACGTCGTGGCCGGCACGCTGCAGAAGCTCATGGACGCGCGGCTTACCCAGCGCGTGACCGTGAACAAGAGCCAGTCCGACGCGCTCAAGGTCATCATCCTCGCAGACCCGCGCAGCAACGCGCTGCTCATCGGCGGCGGGCGGGATGCGTTCGAGCTGGTGCAGACGCTCGCGAAGCAGCTTGATGCGGTCGGCCCCGCGTTGAGCGGGCGTATCCGGCTGATTCCGCTCCAGTTCGCTGACGCGCGGCTGCTGGCCGCGACATTGACGACGTTGTTCGAGCAGCGTTACGCCGCCGCGCGCACGACGGACGTGCAGCGCAACAAGCCCGTCATCCTGCCCGACCCGCGCAGCAACAGCCTGCTGATCACCGCGAATCAGGAGGACAATCGTGCGATTGACGAGCTGCTGCTGCGGCTCGACACGCGGATGGACAACCCCGCGCTGCAACTCACGGTCATCCCGCTCAAGCACAACGATGCCGCGCGCGTTGCGCAGATGATCGAGAGCATCTTCACCGCGCGCCGCGCCGCGCAGACGCTGCCCGGCCAGCAGGCGCTGCCCAGCACCCAGATCAAGCTGGAGCCGGACCCGTTGAACAACTCGCTCGTCGTCTCCGCGAGCAAGGAGAACGTCGAGTTGATTCAGGACTTGCTGAAGAAGCTGGATGCCGAGCCGGTGATCGCAGGCGGCGTGCTGGAGACGTTTACTTTGCAGTTCGCAGACGCCACGCGCGTTGGGGCGATGCTGACTTCGCTCGTGCAGCAGGGGCTTTACCGCCCCGGACAGCTCGCGAACGCACCGAAGGCCGCGACGGCAGACAAGCTTGCCGTGAGTGTGGACCCGCGCAGCAACACGCTCTTCGTCAGCGCCAGCCCGGAGACGATGGCGGTGGTGCGCGAGGTCATCAAGCGCGTGGACACGCGTGAGCAGGATTTGGCGAATGACGTGCGGCTCTACCAGCTCAAGCACGCGCGGGCCAGCTCGCTCGCGGTGACGCTGACGCAGTTCTTCACCGCCAAGCAGGCGGCGGACAGCCTCACGCTGAACGCGAACCAGAAGCGCGTTCCCGCCACGGCGATTCCCGATGACCGCGTGAACACGATCCTCGTCACCGGCGGCAAGGAGGCGTTTGATTTCGTCGAGCGCATCCTGCCGCAACTGGATGGCGAGGGGACTTTCTCGCGGCTGAACTTCCGAGTGTTCGCGCTGAAGAAGGCGACGGCGGCGAAGTTGCAGGCGACACTGGTGCCGATCTTCGCGAACCGCCCGCCGCGCGTGAAGGGCGAACCGGTGGACCCGATCACGGTCGTTGCCGACGCGTGGGTGAACGCGCTGCTTGTCGGCGCGACGGTCGAGGACATGAGCACGGTGCAATCGCTCATCGAGCGGCTGGACACGGACGCCAGCCCGACCGGGCTTGCGATCCACATCTTCCCGCTGGCGAAGGCCGATGTGCGGAAGGTGGCGCTGACGGTGCAGGGTTTGTTCCGCGACGGGACGCCAAATCAAATCCTGCCGGTGCAGGTCACCGCTGACGAACGCATCAACGCGCTCGTCGTATCCTGCGGCGAGGTGGACGCGAGGCGCATCGCCGAGCTGGTGAAGAAGCTCGACACCGAGCAAGTCGCGCGCGTCACGGAGATCAAGGTGTTTCCGCTGAAGAACGCGAAGGCCGAAACGCTCTCGACGATTCTGAACACCGCGCTGAACACCAAGCCCACGCCGCTGACCGACCAGCAGAATCCGAACGCTCAGGCCGTGCTCCAGTTCATCACGCGCACACTGGAGGGCCGCGACCTCGTGACGGCGGCCTTGAAGGAGTCTGTTCTCATCACGCCCGACGCGCGGATGAACTCGCTCATCGTCAGCGGGCCGGTGGATTACATGGGCTTGCTGGAGCAGATCATCACGCGACTCGATTCCGCCTCGCCACAGGAGGCAAAGATCAAGGTCTTCACGTTGAAGAACGCTTCTGCCCGCCAGATGGCGGACATCCTTACGCAGATGTTCCGCATGACAACGACGGCCACGACCACCTCGCAACGCACAATCCAATACACGCTCATCCGTCCCGGCGGCACGAACGACGTCGCGAGTGCCACGCTGGGCACGGCGGAGCAGGCCGCGCTCACCGTCACGGTGGATCCGCGCACGAACAGTTTGCTCGTCGGCGGCACGGATCATTATGTGCAGATGGTCGAGCAGATCATCGAGTCGCTCGACTCCACCACGGCGAACGACCGCCGGACGGAGGTCATCCACCTCAAGAACACACAGGCGGCGGACGTGGCGCTCGCGGTGCGCACCTTCCTCGACCAGGAGCGGCAGCGTGTGACGCAGGTTCTCGGCGCGGACGCGGTCGGAGCCGCGCAGCAGATGCTCGAGCGCGAAGTCGCCGTGGTGGGTGAGACCAACAGCAACACGCTGCTGCTCTCGGCCAGCCCGCGTTACTTCCTGCAGATCCAACAGCTCATCACCGAGTTGGACAAGGCGCAGCCGCAGGTGATGATCCAGTTGCTGCTCGCGGAAGTGACCCTGACCGACGACACCGACGTCGGCCTGGAATGGAATCTCGCAGGCGGCCCGACCTACTCCACCGGAGTCAACCTGGGCGTCGCCACCCTCATCAAGAGCGGCTTCTCGGCGGCGCTGACCGGAGGGGACACGAGTTTTATCCTGAAGGCGTTGAAGGAGCGCTCGAAGGTGGAGGTGCTCAGCCGGCCGCAAATCGTGACGGCGGACAACAAGGCCGCCACGATCAATGTCGGGCAACGGGTGCCGCTCATCACCGACAGCCGAGTGACTTTTCAGGGCGACACCATCAACTCGTTCCGCTACGAGGACATTGGTGTGAACCTCACCGTGACCCCGAAGATCGGCCTTGATGGTTTTGTGAAGCTGGAGCTGGGCACGACGAACTCGTCGCTGGCCAGCTCGAACGTGGAAATCAACAAGAGCGCCAGCGTGCCCATCATCAACCAGCGCCGCGCCAACACAACCGTCGGCGTGCAGAGCGGCCAGACGATCATCATCGGCGGTCTGATTGGCACGCAGGAGGACCGCCGTGTGAGAAGGGTTCCATTCCTCGGCGACATCCCGTATCTCGGTGCGGCCTTTCGCAGCACGAAGATCTTGAAGGAGAAGAAGGAGCTGCTCATCTTTCTCACGCCGCTGGTGCTCGCCAACAACCAGACCGCCGTGCCCCTGACCGATCCCGCCGACGCCGCGCGCGAGCAGCTTGAGCGCTCGCGCCTCAACGAGGAACTCAAACGCAATGACTTCAACCGCCAACTGCTGGACCCGATTTTCCCGCCGGCACCGGTGACGCCTCCGCCCGCCACACCCGGACGCAAGACCACGGGCACTTGACACTTGCGATCCACGACGGATAACGAGCCTGTGTCCTCACCAACTGCTTTCCCCCAGCCGCAGGCAATGCCAGCCAGCCAATCCCTGGTGCGAACGCTCCGCCAGTCCGGTCGTGGATTGGTGCTGGGTCTGGCGTTGTTGTGTCTTCACGGCTGCACTGCTCCATCGGGAGGTGGAGGTTGGTCCATGCGGAGTGATACGGTCCAGGAGCTTCATCTCCTCGTGATGCCGGTCGCCTTGCAGTTCACCCAGCCCGGTTCGTCGAACGGGTTTGCGGTGCGCGTTTTCGCCACCAGTGGCGGTCGCGCGCGGGGCGTTCCCATTCGCAGCGGCACTTTGGAAATCCTGGCGTATGACGGAATCCCCAATGAGGCCGGCACGCCGACCGCCAAACCCGCCCAAGTCGTCTGGTCCTACCCGGCGGCGAGCCTGGCTCCCTTTGCCGTTTCAAGTTCACTCGGCACGGGTTACGAACTGACGCTGCCTTGGCAGGGAAACCGACCGACGAACAGCCGCCTGACGCTTGTGGCGCGCTACGCGCCGACTTCGGGAACCGCGCTGCTTGCCGCTCCCAGCATCATCCCCAACACGCTGAGATAGGCGTCAACTGAACAGCTCGGTGATCGGGCTGCCGCCACTGACAATGTGCGTGGGCCGGCCGGTCAGGTCGTTGATCGTGGTGTTCTCCCAGTCAATGCCGAGGTGGTTATAGAGCGTCGCAAGGAAATCGCCGGGGCTGCACGGGCGCTCGGCTGGATCCTCACCGCGCTTGTCGCTGGCGCCGATGACGCCGCCGCCGGGGATGCCGCCGCCAGCCCAGAGGTTCGAGAAGGCGCGCGGCCAGTGGTCGCGGCCCGGCTGCAAGGTGCCCGCCGCGCCGCTCGCGGGATGCGCGCCGGTGCTGCGGTCGAAACTGATTTTCGGCGTGCGGCCAAACTCGCCGGTGACGACCACCATCACGCGCTTGGCGAGGCCGCGCGCATGGATGTCCTCGATCAACGCGGTCACGGCCTGGTCGTAGGCCCAGCAACGGTAGCGCAGGCCGTCAAAGACGTGCGCGTTCACAGCATGGTCGTCCCAGTTGTTGCCGGCAGTGCCGCAGAGCGGGCCGTCAAGGTTGCTGTGGATGATCTCGACGCCCGACTCGACGAGCCGGCGCGCGAGGAGAAGTTGTTGTCCCCAACGATTGCGTCCGTAGCGGTCGCGCGTGCGCGCATCTTCCTTGCCGAGATCGAAGGCGTCGCGCGTTTTCGGGTTGGTGAGCAACGTCACGGCCTGGCCTTCGAACTGGTCGAGCGCGCCCAGCTCGCCTTCCTTGTCGAAGGAACGTTCCAGCGTGTCGAGATTCTGGCGGAGCGCGGTTCGATCGCTGAGGCGACGGGACTCGGCGGCGTTGGCAAGGCCGACGTTGGGCACCTCGAAGTCGGGCCGGTTCGGGTCACCGCTGATCGCAAAGGGCGAGTAGGCATTGCCCAAATAGGCCGGCCCCGCGTAGCCGCCCTCAATGGAATTGATGGCGACGTAGTTTGGCAGAGGACTGGTGCGGCCCGGAGTTTTCGAGCGAAGATAATTGGACACACACATCCAGTCGGGATAACGCGGTGCGGTCTTGTCGCGCTCGTCGGGATCGCCGGTCAGCATCCGCAGATGGCCCGCCGGATGGCCGCCGGAGCGATGCGTCATCGAGCGGATGAGCGTGAACTTGTCAGCGATCTTCGCGTGCAGCGGGAGCAGTTCCGTGATGTGCGTGCCGGGAACATTAGTGGGAATGACCTTGAACGGGCCGCGATACTCAGGACCGATGTCGGGCTTCGGATCGTAGGTGTCCACGTGCGAGAGGCCGCCGATGAGCCACACCATGATGACGGCGGTCTTTTCCTTCTGGGGCTTGGTGGCGTTCTCCGCGCGCAGGCGCAACAGGCCCGGCAGACTGAGAGTGGCGAAACCGGTCAGCCCGATGTTCATGAAGCCGCGCCGGCTCAACGGGCCGGGGCAGCGCACAATGCGAGAAGTGTCGGTCGGCGAATACATGGTGTTTGGACGCGAGTGAGTGTTGGTTTGTGGACTATTTCTTGTCCGCGGGCAACACGCGGATGCGGATCGGCTCGGAAACCACAATGTCCGCGATGTCCTTCGGCGCAGCGGCATCGGTCGCGGCCTTCATGCGCTTGGCGGCCTCGGCCTTCGCGGCTTCGGCCGACTTGAGTTTCTCGCCGACTGTCTTCGCGGCGGTCTCGGCGGCAGCGCGTTTCTCGGCCGGTGCGGCGGTCACTTCATCGGCTAGCTTCTTCGCTTCGACGGCGAGGGTGGCAGCCTCCTGCTCCGCTTTCTTCTGCGCGGCCTCGGCGAGGACCACCGCCGCCGGGTTGTGCCGGTATTTCGCCACGTAGCCGCTGGCGAGCGCGATGGTGTGCTCGCCGGGCGCTGGTTTGAGCGTCGCAAGGTCAAGCACCAGCTCCGCTGTCTCGGCTTTCGCCGTGACTTCGAGCGGCTTGAGCCCGCTGATGGCCGCGCCGTAAGGCCGCAACCGGAGCTGGCCGGAAACCTCGCTGCGCCAGGTGAGCTTGAGCGGGATGGTGAGCTTCTCGCCGGCCTTCGCCTCCCAGACTTTGCTTTCGCGCGCCGCGATAGTGATGGGCGCGCCCTCGGCGTCGGTGACGGACACGGGCACGTCGGCCATGAGGCGCGGCTTGGGAATCTCGCCACTCGCGTCGCGCACTGGCCAAGACATAGAGGCAAGCTGGCACGGCCGCGTGACCGTTGCGCCGCCGATTTGCGCGCGGCCAATGATTTTCGCAATGCCCACCGAGCGCGGAGCCTTCTCGCCTGCCGTGATGAGCAACATGCCTTGCGATTTGCCCGCAGGAATTTTCTGGCCCGCCGCCGTGACGCCGGTCGGGAGATTCTCCATGCCCAGCTCAATCTCGCCGTCAAAACCGTCGCGCCGGATGACGACGACCTCGAACGCCATCGTGCCACCGGGGCGCAGCGCGATGGGCTTGGACTGCGCGTTGCGGTCGCCGTTGCGCAATTCGAAATGCACCGCCCACGCCGCGAGCGCAAAGTCCGGCGCGGCCTGCCGGATGACGAGCCGGTAGATGTTCGCCGCGTCGCTGCGCGTGCCGCCGAAGAGATCGCGGAGCTGGAGGCGATAGAGGCCGTCCTCCTTGATTTCCAGCTTGCCAAGCACGTCCGCAGAGCCGGCGTCGTAAGGCGGGCCGTCGTAAGAGTAACCGTTGCTCGACGGCTTCATCGGCGCGGGGATGTCGTTGAACTCCGCCACGTCGGTGAGCTTTTCCTTGTCGCCGTCCTTTGTGACGCGCTGCACGAGCACGAACGGATCCGTGGGCAAACCCAGCCGTTCGGACGCGACCTCGATCCACCATACCTCGCCCTTCTTCGCGGTGAACTCGAACGTGTCCACGTCCGCCGCCGGGAAGAAGCTGCCGCTGATGTCGCAGGGCAAAGTAATCTTCTGTGCCTGCGCGTGGGCGTTGTTCGGCTCGACTTCCTGTGTGCGCGGAATGCCGAAGTCCGCCGCCGGGTTCCACGAGAATGAACTCACACCACGCGTCGTGGCCTGACGCGGGACTGGCGCGCCGGCCGCGATTTCCTGCAACGCGAGCCGGTAGAAATGTTCCGGCCCGCCCTTGAACGTGAGACTGTGGACCTTAATGAAGAATTTGCCATCCGCCGGCGGCGTGAAGTCGAGCAAGCCGCTTGTGCGGTTGACGACCAAGTCGCGGCCCTCGGCGTCCGCAACGATCAGCACGGGAGTGAGTTTGGAATCAATGCCCGCCGTCGCGCACTCGACGACGACGCGCTGGCCCTTTGTGCCCGCGAACGAATAAAAGTCCACGGCCCGCGCCGTCATCACCGCGTTGCAGACAGAATTGAGCTTCAGTTCCAGCGCGGTTTCGAGCGAAGCATTCGGCTTCGTGCGCGTGACTTCGGGCAGCTTGCTCACGGAGAACGCGCGTGCGGACGACACGCCGAGCCGCGACACAAAGCGTGCGTCATGGACGCCGACGGGCGCATCGGCGGCGACGGTGACGAGGAACTTGTTCGCCTCCGGCTTGCCGTCGGCGGCGAGCTTGGGCTTGGCCGTGACCTTTGGAGTGGAGAAAAGCAACTCAGTCACGCCGTCGAGTTCTTCGCCAGTGATGGTGACTTCGACAGTGGCGCCGAGCTGCGCGCCCATCGGCATCGTCGTGAGCAAGCGCGGCGTGGGGAGGATGACCTGCTGGGCGAAGGCGCTCGTGGCGAGGGCGAACAGCAAGGCGCCGCACCATGCCAACCCGTGCGAGAGATGCAGGGTGGAACGGCCAACCTGGCCGTTCTCGGCGGCGACCCGCCGCGGGGCTTCGGCGGGG